>JAUIGD010000002.1 GCA_030430255.1 Verrucomicrobiia bacterium | reverse complement strand
ATCCCTGCCGCCGCCTACTCAGCCTCAACGACTAGCGGCACCTCGCCTGCGGATGTGGTGATCGATCCGGGCTAGCCCGGGCTAGCCAAGATCGATCACCAGGCTCCGGGCCGCGGCTCACCCCCATTGAACCTGAGGGCGTCCGCGTGGTGCTCGGCTCGGGATGGGTATTTACCCAGCGGCTTCGCCGGTCCCGGCCGCCGCCTTCTCAGCAACAACAACGAATGGCGGCGCCCCGCCTGCGGATGGGGTGGTCGATCCGGGCTAACCGCCGACGGCGAAGCGGGCGAAGCGGCGCACGGTGAGCGTGTCGCCCAGCTCCTTGCCCTTCGCGGCGAGGAGGTCAGAGATCGAGGTGCTGGGATCTTTGACGAAGCCCTGCTCCGCGAGGCAGACGGTGCTGTAGAACTTGTCGATCTTCCCATCGACGATCTTCTCGATGATGTTCTCGGGCTTGCCGCTGTTCTCCATCTCCTTGCGGAAGACTTCGCGCTCGGCCTCGATGAGGCTGCCATCGACATCGTCTCGGACGATCCCGGCCGGCTCGGCGGCGGCGATGTGCATCGTCAGGTCTTTGACGAGATCGACGAAACCGTCTGCCGAGGCGGTCGATTCGTTCTCGCAGCCGACCTCGACGAGGACGCCGACTTCGCCGCCGAGGTGGATGTAGGAGGCGACGGTGCCTGCGCCCGACAGGTCGTAGCGGGCCATGCGGCGGAACTGCAGGTTCTCGCCCAGCTCGATGACCTTCGATTTGACGAAGTCGTCGACGGTGCCCTCACCCTTGGGGACGGCGAGCGCGGACTCGAGGTCGCCGGCGCCGGAGCTGTGCACGGCCTCACCGAGCTCGGCGACGAAGGCGCCAAAGTTGTCGTTCTTGGCGACGAAGTCGGTCTCGCAGTTGATCTCGAACAGGACGCCGGAGGTGTTGTCGGCGGCGAGCTGGGCGGCGACGACGCCCTCCTTCGCCTCGCGGTCCGCCTTTTTCGCGGCCTTGATGGCGCCGCGTTCGCGGAGGAATTTAATGGCGGCCTCGATGTCGCCGTCGGTCTCGGTGAGCGCGCCTTTGCACTCCATCATGCCTGCGTTGGTACGTTCGCGGAGTTCTTTGACGAGGGATGCGGTGATTTGGGCCATGGTCGTGGTGTGGGTGTAAGTTGGGTTCGGGGTCGAAATGGAGGGAAGCCGCGGCGGGTGACGATCCCGCCGCGCGGGCTGCGCCCGGCCCGTGTGGTGGCTCGCTTGTGGGGTTAAGCGGCGGAGGGGCGGCGTTTGACCAGCCTGCCGCCGTCGGTGGCGGCGATGATCGGGTCGATCAGGTTTTGCAGGACGATGCGGATCGAGCGGATGGCGTCGTCGTTGGCGGGGATCGGGTAATCGACCTGCGAGGGGTCGGCGTTCGAATCGACCATCGCGACGATCGGGATCTTGAGGCGGCGCGCCTCGTTGACGGCGATGTGCTCGCGGGCGGAGTCGACGACGACGAGCGCATCGGGCAGGCCCTGCATGTCGCGGACGCCGACGAGGTTGCGCAGGAGTTTCTGGCGCTCGCGGTTGAGCGAGGCGAGCTCGCTCTTCGACATGGTCTTCTTCTCCGGAGAGTTCTCGAGACCCTCGAGGTATTGGAGGCGGTCAACCGATTTGCGGATCGTGGCGTTGTTCGTCATCATGCCGCCGAGCCAGCGGTGGTTGACATAATACTGGCCACAGGCCTCGGCGGCTTGGCGCACGGCGTCCTGAGCTTGGCGCTTGCAGCCGACGAAGAGGATCTTGCCGCCCTCGAGGGCGAGCTTGGAGAGGTATTCGGAGGCTTCCTCCAGCCGGAGGGCGGTCTCCTCGACGTTGATGAGGTGGACTCCGCTGCGCTTCTGAAGCAGGAAGGGCTTCATTTTCGGGTTCCATTTGCGGCTCTGGTGGCCGTAATGGACGCCGGCTTCGACGAGTTCTTCGATCAGGTCTGCCATCGTATCGGTGTTCTGTCCGCGGGGCGTGCACGCCGGGAGCCGCTTTGGCTTCCCTGACGCTCGACCGTTCCGGTCGATCCACTTCCCCGCGCTGGGTTTTCTGGGTGTTGTGATTTCGAGTTGAAGCTCAGCCGTCGGGGCTGAGGGGCGGGAATTGTAGCAGGAATCCGGGAGGGGGCAAGCGCGGAGTCCGCGGTGCTCGGCCGCCGGGCGCCGAGTTCGTGCCGGCCGACCGCGGTCACACGATCAACATGCAGTCGCCGTAGCTGTAGAACCGGAACCGTTCCGCGATCGCCTTCGCGTACGCCCCGCGCATCAGCTCCGTCCCGGCGAAGGCGCAGACGAGCATGAAGAGGGTGCTCTTCGGCAGGTGGAAGTTGGTCAAGAGCGCGCCCGTCCGGAGGAACTCGCTTCCCGGGTAGAGGAAGATGTCCGTGCTTCCAGCCCCGGCGGCGACCGTCCCGCCGCCCGCCCGGGCGAGGTGTTCGAGCACCCGCGCCACGGTCGTGCCCACGGCGACCACCCGCTCGGCGGCGTTGATCGCGGTGGCGGCACCGGGCGAGAGCTCGAACCGCTCCGAGTGCATGCGGTGGTCGGCGATGCGTTCGGCGCGCACGGGTTGGAAAGTGCCGACACCGACATGCAGGGTGAGGAAGCTGTGCGGCAGCCGCCCGAGCAAGTCCGGCGTGAAGTGCAACCCGGCGGTGGGCGCGGCGATGGCGCCAGGCTCCCGCGCGTAGACCGTCTGGTAGCGCTCGCGGTCGGCCGGATCCTCGGCGCGCTCCATGTAGTGCGGCAGCGCCAGCTGACCGTGTTCTTCCAGATCGATAGGCTGATCGAAGCGGATCAGGCGCTCGCCGTCCGCGAGCACCGCCTCAACCGTGCCGGCGACGCCGGCGACGCGCAGCCCGCGGCCCGGCTTGAGGCGTTTGCCAGGTTTGGCGAGGCACTTCCAGAGACCCGGTTCCGGCTCGTCGAGGCGCAGGATCTCGAAGCGCCCGTCGTCCGAGAAGAAACGCGCCGGCACGACGCGGGTGTCGTTGAGCACGACGCGATCGCCCTCGCGCAGGTGGCGTTCGAAGTCCGCGAAGCTGCCGGCCTCGACCGTCCCCGCGGCGCGGTCGACCACCAGCATGCGCGCCGCATCGCGCCGCTCGGGGGGGCGCGAGGCGATCAGCTCCGGCGGGAGCTGGAAATCGAAGTCGTCGGTGCGGAGGTGGGGCATCGAGGATGCGGGGGCGGGCGGCTGCCTACTCGGGGCGCGGAGCGCGCGGTCGGGGCCGGGGGAAGAGTCTCCGGTGGGCCCGGTAGACGCGCCGCAGCTCGGGGAGGGGGTCGGCGTGCTCGTCGACCCGCAGGTCGCGGAAGCGGTCGTTGCCGCCGCCGTAGCCCCAGCCCTCGCGCACCACGAGCAGCGCGGCGCTCTGTTTGCCACGCTTGTCCCCGCCTGCCGCCTGCCCCGCCTCGAGCGCGTCGAGCAACCGTTCGGCGAGCGGTTTGCCCGCCCCGGCCGCCGCCTCGAAGGCCGCGATCATCGCCGTCACGACGTCTTCGCCCGCGAGCAAGTTCCCCTGCGCGACGCAGTCCTCGCCCGCCGCCCCTCCAGCCCATCCGTGACAGCCGCCACCGGTGAAGGTCGCCGCGCCGCCGTCTGCCGCCAGCACCCCCAACTGCCGCTTCGCGGCCTGCGGGTCAGCGCCCGTGAGCGTCGCGACGACGGCGTCGGGCGCCTGTCCGGCGGCCAGTTCCCGCAGCGCCCCCGGCCCGTAGGCGGGGTTTGCCCAGGCCTGGGTCGCCACCGCCCCGACCCCCGCCTCCGCGTAGGGCACCACCGCGCCGACGGCGACGAACTTGCTCGCGACGGCCACCCCGAGCTCGCCGGTGTCCGGGTCGCGCCCGCAGATCGAGAAGGTCGCGATGGCCGGCGCACTCGGCGGCGCCTCGACCGCCGCCGCCCCGGCGCCCGACCAAACCAGCACCGCCATGGAGATCCAGCGCATCATGGTGTCGGGGATTTCGCCGATCGCTGGCGGACGGCTTCGAAGAGGCACACGCCGGTGGCCACCGAGACGTTCAGGCAGGGCACCCCGCCCGGCGCCATCGGGATGACGGCGAGGAAGTCGCACTCCTCCGCCGTCAGCCGGCGCAGGCCGTCGCCCTCGGCGCCCATGACGATGGCGATGCGCCCCGCGAGGTCGATCTCGTAGAGCGACCGGTCCGCCCCGTCGGCGGTGCCGACCAACCACACGCCCGCCTCCTTGAGGGCGCGCAGGGTGCGGGCGAGGTTGGTGACCTGGAGGTAGGGCACGCTCTCGGCGCCACCACAGGAGATCCGGCGCACGGTGTCATTGAGGGGTGCCGAACGATTCTTCGGCGCGATCACCGCCCGGCAGCCGGCGGCGGAGGCCGTCCGCAGGCAAGCACCGAGGTTGTGGGGGTCCTGGACTTGGTCGAGCACCAGGAACAGGGCCGGGCCGCCGGGATCCTGAGCCAACAGTTCCGGCAGTTCCTCCTCCCGCGACGCCCGCCGCCGGGATCGCGGTTCGGCGTCGTGTTGGTGGCGCCGCGCGCCGGTCGAACGGGAGCGTTTCATCGGCGCGGCGCGGGGTTTCGGGCGGGTGGTCGCATGGAGGTCACCCCGCCAATCAACAGTCGATCCCCGCCGATCGTCAATACCGCGCCGCCCCGGTCAGCCGTCGCCGAGCTGCTGTGCGCGCGCGGCGCTGAAGCTGTCGAGCCGCTCCAGGGGCAACGTGTAGCGTTTGCCGGCTGCGGTTTCCAACGTGACGCTCTCGCCGTCCAGCGAGACGAATTTGGCCTCCAGCGTCTTGCCGTCGTTGCTCGTCCAAGTCTCGATCTCGAACCCTCCCGCTACCGCGGGCGCCGCGCCCGCGAGCTCGCGGGCGAAGGCGAGGCTGGCCTCGGTCATGTCGGCGACCGCGTAGCGCCCCTTCTCACCGTTCTTGCCCTCGAGGTTGAGCCACTCGCCATCGAGGTCGACGAACTTGCCGTTGCCGTAGCGGTTCTCCTTCATCGGCCAGCGCAGCTGTGCCTCGCGCAGGTCGGCGAGCGGCTTGTCCGGCGCCCATTCCGCCATCTTGATCTCGGTCTGGTCCTCCGCCCGGCGCAGGAAGCGCCGCGCGTCCTCGCTGCCCAACAGCGTGGCGTCGGTGCCGCCCCACCATGCGGAGAGGTCCGGAGCCAGCAGCGTGAAGCGCGGGATGAAGGTGCCCAGCTTCGGATCGGTCGCGGCGGTGTAGGCCGCCGGCGGCAGCTCGGCGAGCCCGCCCGTCTGGTTGTCGGCGAACACGACCACGGCGTAGCCTCGCAGGCTGCGCACCGCGAGCTTCAGCGCCTCCTCGTAGTTCTCCTTCTCCAAGTTGCTGTCGCCCATGAGGATGGCGACCGGCTTCCTCGCGCGCGCCGCCTCCTCCTGGGCGGCGGCGAGCTCCGCGACCGGGCGGGTTCCGGCGGGCACCTCCGCCGCGGTCCCCCCTGGCGTCGCGAGGAGGCCTGCGATGATCAATGCGGGGCGACCAAAGTTTGCCATGCACGTCCGGGGCAGCGTTTTCATACCGGCAGATTACCCCGCAGGCGGGATGTCGGGCAAGCCAATCCGACCGTCCGGAAGCGCCTCAGACACTCGGGTCTTCCGGCGCCAGCGCCTCGCCGCGCCGCCGCGCGCGACCGAAGCGCAGGTCCGGGATGAGCACGATCGAGGCGAGCACCATCAGCGCGGCGCTGAAGACCGCCGCGCTGGTGCCGCCGAAGTGGTTGAGGAACCAGAAGCCGATCACCGGTGCGATCACCCCGCGCACGCCGGTCGTGAAGGTGTGCACAGACATGTACTCCGCCGTGTGCTCGGGCGGCGCGACCTTCGTCACCCACAAGGACCAGGCGATGTTGCCGCCGGCGAAGGCGAACCCTTGCAGGGCTGTCCCCAGGGCGATCACCCCGAAACCCTCACCGAAGAACACGACCAGCACGGCGACGATGAAACAGGCGTTCAGGATCAGCCGCAGCAGATAGAAGTTCAGCCGGTCGAACAGCCACGCCCACGGGTAGGTGAAGATCAGCTTCACCGTCACCGGGATGACCACCGTCAAATACGTGACCTCCTTGGCGCTGAAGCCGTTGCCGTAGCGCTCGTTGGCGAAGTACTCCGTCCAGATCTTCAGGGTCGTGAGGTTGCCCAGCCCCATCAGCATCCAGGAGACGATCAGGATGCGGAACTTCTTGTCGGCCCGGAGCCAGCGGAAGGCGACGAAGGGGTTGCGGCTGCCCCCCGCCACCGGGACGGCGGGGATGCGCAGCACCAGCACGCCGGCCCAGACGGAGACCGCCGCGAACACCCAGAGCAGATGGCGGAACGCCCCGATGTCGCCGTCGAGCAACTCCGCCGCGCCATGCGCGAACAGGACCGCCACCAGCCCGCGGGCGATGGTCGTCCAGCCGTAGAGCGTGCCGCGGTGGGAGGCCGGGTAGTTCGCCTGATACAGCCCCGTCATCAGCGGCATCGGCAGCATGAAGGCGAACATCCCGACGCTGAGGCCGACGATGAAGGCCTCGAGCGAATCAGGCAGCGCAGCTGCCAACACCAGGCCCGCGGCGGCGACGAAATGGAAGAAGGCCGCCGCGCCCGTGCTGCCCCAGCCGAGGCGGCGCACCAGGGGCACGGTCACGAAGCTGGCGATCAGCCCCACCTGCGCGATCGCCAACAAGAACGCCTTCTGCGCCTCCGAGGCGTCGAAGTGCTTGAGCGCCACCAGCCCCGCGAACGGGACGAACATGTATTCGATCATCCCCACCGGCACCGAGCGCCAGAGTTCGAGGCGGAAGGTGCGCCAGGTTCTCTCGGCATCGGGCGGCTGAATTGGCATCGAGGTAGCGCTTCTGAGGTGACAGGAGATCCGTGGGCTTGTCAAAGTGTCCGAGCCCATGCCCCCCGACCGAACCGATCCCGAACCCGAGCGAGGGGCCTTCCTCCGCGCCCTCCTCCAGCGCGACAACCTCAAGTGGAACTGGGAGGCGATCGCCGCCGACTGCGCCGCCGACCCCGCGCTGATCGGCCCCCTCTTGGGCTTCTGCACCGACCCCGAGACCGCGGTGCAGCAGAACGCCGGCGCCGTGCTCGGCAAGATCGTCGACCTCGACCCCGACCTGTTGGTGCCGCACCTGCGGCCGATGTTGGACAACTTGCGGTCGCTGCCACACGATGCCGTCAAGCGCGCGACGATGCGCTCTTTGCAGCGGGTCGCGATCCCCGCTGACCTCGAGGGCGAGGTGTTCGACCTCGCGGTGCGCCTGCTGGCCGACCCCGGGGAGGCGATCGCGATCCGCGCCTTCTCGATCACCACCGCGCGGCGGCTCTGCGAGCGGTACCCGCCGCTGCGCCAAGAACTGCTGCCCCTGGTGCGGGAGATCATCGACTCCAAACCCTCGCCCGGCACGCTCTCGCGGGCGAAACGGGAGCTGGAGGCATTGGAAGCCCTGGAGGACGAGGGGCTCCCGCATTGAGATCCTCCTCCGCCCACTGCCCGATGCTCCCGCCCGGCGGCGCTACATCGCCCGCGCCAGGGCCGCGTAGAGGTGGCGCAGTTCGTCATCGACGTCCTCTTCGGCGGTGAGCGTCTGTTCGACCTCCTCCCGCATCAGCGTGCGGAACCGTTGCCGCAGGCGGAACACCGCCACCTTGACCGCGCCCTCGGACATGCCGAGCGAGGCCGCCTCGCCCGCGTAGCCCTCGTCGCCGGCCCCCGGCAAGAGGTAGGGTTTCAAGGCTGCGAACTGCGCCGCTTTGCCACGCCGCTCGTGTTCGCCGGCGAGCTTCGACTCGACCTCGCGCAAGATCGCCTCGCCCCAGCGGCGGTCGAAATCCTCCTCCGGGGAAAGCTCGGCCGCCCCGGACTGGAGCATCTCTTCGGCGAGGTCGCGCTCGATGGAGATCGCCGTCCTCTCGGGGGCGCGTTTGGCGACCCCGCGCCGCCGGGCGTCGCTCGCCATCAGGCGCGACATCGCCGTGAGCAGGAAGGTGCGCATCTTGCCCCGGCCGGGGTCGGCGGCGGCGAAGGAGTCGTGCGAGAGGAACTTGGCGAACAGGTCTTGCGTCAGGTCCTCGGCGAGGTGCTGGTCGCAGCCCTTGCCGCGCGCGAAGGCGTAGATCGGGAACCAGTAGACGCGGCACAGGTCGGACAGCGCCCGTTCGCGGGCATCGCCCCCGCGCCGCAGCTCCGACACCAGCGACCAGCGCGTGTCGGGGAAGCGGGGCGAGGCGGCGCCGGTGGGGCTGGGCGGCGGCTCCTCCATCGCCGGGACTGACGCGCCAGCCGGCGGCGGATGCAAGGGATCGTCGCGCCGGCGACGGTTTCGGAGCGCGGCTATCTTGTCCGCTCCGGCGCCCCGGGGGGGAGCGCGATGCGGGCGGGACGCCCGCGCTCCGGTTCAGCGCGAGGGCGGGAGGACGACGCGGCGGCGGGGCACTCGGGCGCCGGGGTCCGCGCCCTGCTGCGATGCTCGGCGAATCGCTTCGATCGCCGTCGCCGGAAGATCGTCGGGTTGGGCTGCGTTTGATCGCGGCGCCTCGATCTTGATCACCGCCCCATCCCAGAGCCAGGCGGCTCCTCGCTGGACGGTCGTCCCGGCGGCGTCGCTGGCGTACGCACTCTGCCATCTGAACAGCCGATCATCCTGGTATCCGGCATTGATCACCAGCCGGTCTAGCCCTCGCCCGCGCGCGTCGAAACGGTCGCCATCGGGCGCCGGGATCGACTCGCGTAGGGTGAGCCCCCACTCCGACCGGTAGCGGAACCGCTCCGGCCCCACCGCGAGCGTACGGGTCGGGAGGTCGAGCGCCTGGACATGGACTTCGATGGCGAGCTTGTCCTCGAGCCACTTGAACTCCGCGTGAGGGAGTCCCGTCCACTCCCCCTCTCCTTCAGCGGGAGGCTTTGAAAAGGGGACGTTCATCAACACGACGCCCTTCGGTGGCTCTCTCCCATCTTCGGCCAGGAGGTCCCATTCGAACTCCCCGAAAGTCGCTCGCTCTGCGAACGGGTCGGGAGCCTCTCGCTCTGCCACGCCGGAGAGATTCGTGAAGTCCGGGCGGCTGATCACAAACGGGGTGCTGCCGCCAAACGCGGCGCCGAGGTAGTCGGCTGCGGACCGCATGCCCCCCTCCGGCTCCCACCAGAGGAGCCGTTGGTCGCAGGTGATCGCGTACGGCGCACCGAGGTGCTCCGCCTCGACGATCTCCAGCCGGTCGCCGTCGCGCAGCACCGGCTGGCCTGCCGCCCCATCCACCAGCGAGACGTTCAAGACCTCGCCGTCGGCGCGGACGAGCTTGGCGACCGCACGCGAGCTGTAGGGGGTGAGGAGGAAGGCCTTCGTCACCAAATCTTGCGCCGAATTCGCGCCGTGGACGACCCCGGCGGAGGGGTCGTAGAGGCCCTCGACTTCCGGGTAGCCCTCGAGCGGAGGATACACCGTGAAGGCCGCCTCGAGCTCGCCGCGGGAGACGGTGACGGTGCGTTTGAGATCCGCGAGCAACCGATCGCGCACGAGCAGCACCTCCCCTTCATCCGCGCCTTCGCCGATCATGACCAAATCGCCCCACTTCAGCGCGGGGAAGGCTTCTCCGTCGCGGCAGAGCGCCGCCACATCGACCTCCTGCGGCGGACCCTCACCCGGACGGTGGATGTGCAAGTGCGTGGCCGCGACCCGGCTCTCGAGGATGGCATCCACCAAGCGCGGTGGGACCCTGTCCTCCGGAATGCGCGAGAACGCCTGGAACAGCCACCCGTCTTCGTTCCCCAGCAAGATGTACTCGCCACGATCTTCCCCCGAGAGCAGGGCGTAGCGCCTCACGGTCGAATACAGGCTGCTCTGGGAAGTGACGCCATTCACCAAATTCCGATACTCATCGGAGCGGAGTTTCGCCCCCGCGGCGAAGAGGGCGGGGAGGGCGGTGGCTTCGAAGTCCATCGCCGGAGTTTGGGGGTGGCTCTGCGGGTTGCGGAAATCCCCGGTGCCGCGGATCGCGTTCCCCAGCGCATAGTGGACCGGCCGGTTTCCCGATGCGTCGGCGGCATCGATGTCCGCGCCGGCCGCGAGCAGCGCCTCGACACAGTCCGTCGCCAACTTCAGCTGGCGGCTGTAGCCCGGCCCGAGCGCCCGCATCAGCGGGGTGAGCCCTTGCCAGTTCGGCTTGTCCTCCAAATAGTCGCCCGAGCTGCGGTTGTTCACGTCGGCCCCGGCGGCGATCAGCCTGTTGACCAGATCGATCCGCCGATACTGCGCGGCGAGGTCCAGCGGCGTGATGCCGAGCGACGATCGGGTGTCGGCGGCGAGCCCCTTCTCGTCGAGGAGGTAGTCGAGAAGGTTCCCCCAACCCTTCACCACCGCTTGATGGACAAAGGTGTAGCCCTCGCTGTCCGGCGTCGCCAGATCGAGGCCGGCAGCCTCCAGGCGCTTGAAGGCGTCGATATTGTTCTTTTCGATGCAGAACTTGCCGAGCGCTTGGAGGTCGACCTCGCCTTCGTTCCCCAGACGCTTCAGCAGGAGATCCAGGATCGCTGGTCGCCGGTGCTCGATGGCGGCCTGCAAGGTGATGAGGTTCACCTCCGCGCCCGCCTCCAGCAGCATCTCACAGATCCGCAGGTTGCCGATTTCAGCCGCTTCCCGCAGCCGGTAGGAGTTGGCGTCTGCGCCGTGCTCGAGCAGGAACTCCACCGCGGTGGAGTGGTTGGCTTTCACCGCCTCGCCCAAGCGTGTCCCATCGCCCGCGATCACATCGGGGCTCTCGGCGGCGAGCTTGCGCAGCTCCTTCATCCGGTCGGCCTCGGCGGCGGTGAGCTCGAGCCCGCCCCCGGCGGGCTCCTGCGCGGCGGCGACCTCCACGCCCAGCGCGGCGAGGTTTTGCCCGGCGAGGGCGGCGAGCTTCTCCTGCTCGGGGAACTCGCGCAGGAGGCGCTGGAGGTCAGCGGCGGCCGCCTCCTCGTCGCCGAGCTTGCGCTGGCATTCGGCGCTGCGGAACAGCGCGGTGGCGGCGAACCGGCGCCCGGCGTCGAAGTCCTCGAGCAGCTTCTGGTAGTGGGCGAGCGCGGCCTCCGGGTCGCGGTGCACCTCCTCCTCGACCAGCCCCTGCTGCAGGTGGCCGGCGAGGCCGGGCTTGTCCTCTTCGGCGGGCGAACCCGCGGCGAAGAGCGCGGTGATGGTGGCGATGGCGAGGGTGTTTTTCATGGCGGGATGGATTTCCGTTTCTGACCACCAAACTTAGCTGGGCGTTCGGTCCGGGTTGTCATGGTTGTGCAAAATGGCGAGCCGGTAGCCGACGCCGTGCACGGTCTCGATGGGGGCCTTGCCGAACTTCGCGCGCAGCATGGCGATGTGGTTGTCGACGGTGCGGGTGGTCGGGTAGGCGGCGTAGCCCCAGACCTGGTCGAGGAACTCGTCGCGGGTCACGGGCTTGCCGGCGCGGGCGGCGAGCAGGCGCAGGACGGCGAACTCCTTGGCCGTCATGGCCAGCTCGGAGCCGTCGGCGGCGACCGCCGCCTGGGCTTCGAAGTCGACCCGCGCGCCGCCGATCTCTAGCAACGTGATGGAGCTTTCGCCATCGGCTTTGGCCCGGCGCAGCAGCGCCCGGACGCGGGCGAGCAGCTCGCGGGTGCTGAAGGGTTTGACGAGGTAGTCGTCGGCGCCGGCGTCGAGCCCCGCCACGCGGTCGTCGATCTGCCCCTTGGCGGTCAGCAGCAGGACGGGCATCGTCTTGCCCGCCTCGCGCAGCGCCCGGCACACCGAGAAGCCGCTGCGGCCGGGCATCATCACGTCGAGCAGGACCAGGTCGGGCGACTCCGCGAGCGCGCGCCGCAGGCCCTCCTCGCCGTCGGCGGCGGCGACGACGCGGTGGCCGGCGTCGCCGAGCGTGTCGGCGAGCGCGGTGCGCATCGGCGCCTCGTCCTCCACGACCAAGATGCGCGATCCGTCAGGCATGGCCCCCGTTTTGCCCCGTCGGGATGGTGATGGTGAAGCGGCTGCCGCCGCCGGTCGGGCAATCGACGGCGACCCGGCCACCGTGCCCCGCGGCGATGTGCTCGACGATGCTCAGGCCGATGCCCGCGCCCTGCGTCTCGCGCGTGAGCTCGCTGCCGCTGCGGTAGAAGCGCTCGAAGATCCGCCCGCGCTCGGCCTCCGGGACGCCGGGGCCGGCGTCGGCGACCCAGAGCGAGGCCTCGCCTTTCCCGCCAGCTTCGACCCCGACCGTCACCGCCGCGCCCTCGGGCGAGAATTTGATCGCGTTGTCGATCAGGTTGACCAGGGCGCCGCGCAGCTCCTCGGCGTCGGCGTCCGCAGTCAGTTCCAAATCGTCGCCGAACGCGGGCTCCAGCCGGACCTTCTGCTCGGCGGCGTAGTGGGCCAGCGAGGCGACGGTGTCGCGCGCCAGCTCGGCGAGGTCGGCGGGCGCGAGCCGGTAGGCTTTCTGCCCGCGCTCGATGCGCGAGAAATCGAGGACCTTGTCCACCAGCGTCCCGAGCCGGCGCGCCTCGCCCTCGATGAACTGGAAGTACTCGGCGCGCTTGGCCTCGTCCTCGACCTTTCCCGCCCGCAGCCGCTCCGCTAACAATCGAACGGAAGCCACCGGGGCGCGCAGCTCGTGGGAGACGCCCGCGACGAAGTTCGACTTCAGCTCGCCGAGCTCGACCTGGCGCGCGTACGAGCGGCGCAGGGCGACCAGCCCGAAGATGGCCGCGAGCGTGCTCAGGGCGATGACGCCCGCGAACCAGCGCGCCTGGGCGTTGGCCTGGGCGTAGAGCCCGCGGCTGTCGGCGATGTGCCCCCGGACGGAAATGGGGCCGCGCTCCACCGTGCTGGCCTCGATGAACCCCGGGGCGCCCCCGGGCGCCACGGGTCCACCGGAGCGGGCGACTTCCCCAGGGCCAGCCGACGTCGTGGCTCCGTCCCCGGTGAGGCTCCTGCCGCCGAGCCAGACGCCGGCGCCGATGGCGCCCGCCCGCCGCGGCCGCTCCCCGGCGATCGCGGCTTCGACGAGCTTTGCGACCTCGTCGCCGGCGATCACCGCCAGCGTGCCGTCGCGCACCGAGAGCCAGTCGCCGCCTGCCCAGGCCGACCGGGTCGGCACTTCTTCCCCGAACGCCGGTCGCAGGATCGCGCGCAGCGCTTCGTGCTGTGCCCACTCCGCCCGCGCGGCGTCGAAGGCCGCGCCCGGGGGCGCCCTCGCGAGCAGCGCCCCCGAGATGGCCGAGGGATGCACGTGCAGGGCGGCATCGATGAACACGTCGGCGTGACCCCCGCTGAGCTGCGCCAGCCGCAGCGCCGCCAAGGGTTTGAGCGGCAACCCGGCGGGCGTCCGCTGCTCGCTGATGCTCGGGACGAACTCCGCCAGGGCGCCGGGGTCGCCGTCGATCTCGAGGAAGCGTTCGTAGGCGGAGGTGTCCGGCGCGGGTTCGGGCGCCAAGGGGTAGAGGAAGGCGTCGAGGTGATCGACCGGGATCTGCGGCGTCGACCTCGCGTGCGCATCCCCCAAGTCTCGCTCCAGGCGCTCCGCGAGCCGCCGCGCCAAGTCCCCCGCGTCGGCGCGGGCCTCCTCGAGCGCCACCTTGCGCGCGTCGGCGAGATGCCAAACCGCCAACCCGGCCAGCAGCAGGAGCGGCAGGAGGATCAGCGCGCTCTGCCAGAGCAGGCGCCTTCCGTGCGGGCCATTCATGGAGCGCCACCATAGCAGAAGCTGCGGTGCCGGCGTGTCATGGAATTGCAAAATGGCGCGCGTCGGCGCTTGGCAAAGCACCGCGGGATCCTTTAGCCTC
This sequence comes from Verrucomicrobiia bacterium, assembly GCA_030430255.1. Lineage (GTDB taxonomy): Bacteria > Verrucomicrobiota > Verrucomicrobiia > Verrucomicrobiales > DEV007 > JAUIGD01. Next base: position 44,478 of record JAUIGD010000002.1, on the reverse strand, counting down.
CCGCCATGACCCGAGATCACACCGACCGCCGCTCCTTCCTCAAGACCGCGTCCCTCGCCGGCGCGGGCGCTGCTCTGGCCGGACAAAGCCGCGCCCTCGGCGAGGGCGATGCGCAACCCGAAGTCGGGGCGAAGATCTCGCTCGGCTACGACAACTTCGCCGTGCGGGCGATGGGGTGGAAGGCTCCGCAGCTGATCGACTACGCCGCCGAGCTGGGCTGCGACACCTTGTTCATCACCGATTTCGGGCCGCTGGAGAAGCTGGACGATGACACGTATCTGGGGGACCTCGCGAAGGGTGCCGCCGACAAGGGCGTCAAGATTTTGCTCGGTTCGTGGTCGATCTGCCCGACGGCGGGGCGCTTCAAGGACGACTGGGGCACCGCCGACGAACACCTGCGGCTCGGGGTGCGCATGGCGAAGGCGCTCGGCTCCCCCGCCTTCCGCGTGGTGCTCGGTGACGGCGGCGACCGCCTGAGCGAGGGCGGCATCGAGGCGCGCATCGCCGACACGGTGAAGGTGCTGAAGGACAACAAGAGCTACTGCGTCGACCACGGCGTGAAGATCGCGATGGAGAACCACGCCGGCGACATGCACTCGACCGAGCTGGTCGGCCTCATCGAGGAGGCGGGCAAGGATTTCGTCGGCGCCAACATGGACTCCGGCAACGCCGTCTGGACGCTGGAGGACCCGGTCGAGAACCTGCGCAACCTCGGCCCCTACGCGCTCACCACCAGCCTCCGCGACACGGCGGTCTGGGAGAGCGAGAACGGCGTCACCGCGCAGTGGACCGCCATGGGCGAAGGCACCACCGACCTCGGGGCCTATTTCGCACTGTTCCGCGAACTCTGCCCCGCGACCGCGGTGAACATCGAGACGATCTCGGGTTTCAACCGTGAACTCGCGGTCAAGAAAGACGAGTTTTGGAAGGCGTGGCCGAAGGGCGAGCCGCCCGGCTACGACCAGTTCCTCGCGTTGGCGAAAAAGGGCGAACCGCGCGAGCCGTGGAAACCCGGCGACCGTGCCGACCGCGACCGCAACGAAGCCACGAAAGAGTACCAGAAAGGCGAGATCGAGCGCAGCATCGCCTACTGCAAGAAGGAGCTGGGGCTCGGGGCGAAGCGCTAGCCCGGATCGATCACCAAGCTCCGGGCTGTGGCTTGCCCTCGTTGATGCTGAGGGCGCTGGCGTTGGGATCGGCTCGGGCAGGGTGTTCACCCAGCCGCTTCACCCCGGTCTTCGCAGCGACCATCGGTGGCCGGCTTGCGGACCCGCTCAGTGGCTGACCCGCATCGGCATCAGGACGTAGAGGAACGAGCCCTCCGACTTGATGACCCCGGGGCTCATCTCGTCGATGAGGTCGAGGTAGACCTCGTCGGTGTCCAGAGCCCGGAGCGGCGCCATGAGGAAGTCCGGGTTGAAGGCGATGGAGAACTGCGGGCCCTTGTACGAGACGGCGATATTCTCGCTGGCCTCCCCCACGTCCGGGGAGTTGGCGGTGACGTCGATCTGGTCTTCGCCGAAGATGAACTTCACCGAGTTGGACTTCTCGCTGGCCAACAGGGAGATGCGGTTGACCGTGCTGTGGAAGGTCTCGCGGTCGAGGACGATCCGCTCCTTGGTCTCCTCGGGGATGACTTGGCGGTAGTTCGGGTAGTTGCCTTCGATGAGCTTGCTGACGAGCAGCTTGCCGTCGAGGTCGAAGGTGATCTGCGACTCGCCGATGGAGATTTTGACCTCGCCCTCGTCGCGCAGCATGCGGCCGAGTTCGTTGACCGCCTTGGTCGGGACGATGACATCGACCTCGCTGCTCTCGGGGAACTCGACGTCGTTCTCGACCATCGCCAGGCGCCGGCCGTCGGTGGCGACCATGGTGAGCGAGCCGCCGCGGAACGAGCAGTAGATGCCGTTGAGGACGTAGCGGGTCTCGTCGGTGGAGATGGCGTAGGACGTCAGCTTCAACGCCTCCTTCAGCACCTTCTGTTCGATCTTGAACTCCTTCGCATCATCGGAGGTGGCCAGCGGCGGGAACTCATCGCGGGGGAGGCCGAGGATCTTGAAGAAGCTGGGGCCGCTGCGGATGGAGGCGGTGTCTTTGCCATCGACCTCGACGCTGATCTCGGAGGCGGGCAGCTCGCGCACGATGCCGGCGAGGCGGCGTGCCGGGAGGGTCGTCGACCCCGGCTTGTCCACCTTCGCCTCGACGGTGCCGGTGACGCCGACATCGAGGTCGGTGGTGGTCAGGCGCAGTGCGCCATCCTCGGCCTCGAGCAGGACGTTGGAGAGGATGGGGAGCGTCGTGCGGTTGCTGACGACGTGCTGGACGAGCTGCAGCCCGTCGAGGAAAGCCTCTTTGGTGATCGTGAATTTCATGGTCGGGAAGGGCGCGGGGAGGCCGCGGGCCCAAGCCGGGTTGGCGCCCGGCAGGGAGGCGATACTGTACTGAAATCGCCGGGGTGTCTAGGCTGGAGCGTCGGCGCCGGTCTCCGCTGCGCAGCCGCCGCCCAACCCGCGCAATTCCCGGGATCAGCCCCGGCCGGTAGTCCGGATCGACCATCCGACCGGCCGCCACGCCAGGCCGCCGATGCCATGGCGGGGAACCACTTCGCCCGGTCCGCGATCCCTGCCGCGGCCTCCTCAGCCTCAACGAATGGCGGCGCCTCGCCCTGCCCGAAGCTCAGGGGCGTGGATCCCGCGGCCGGACGATCTCCTCGACTTCCGCCTGTTCGGTGCCCGGATCGGGGGCGGGGTCGAGCGTCGGAGGTGCCGGGGGAATACTGGGCAAGCCGGGGTCGGGATCGAGATCCTCCCCGGGGTTGGGCGGCGGCGGTGCGTCGGAGCCGTCTGGCTCGCGCACCGTCAGCGGCTCGCCATCGGGCCGTCGCGGGTCGCCGCTCCGCCCGCCGTCGGGCAGGCGGCCGTCCAAGGCCGAATCGACGATGCGCGGGTAGCCGTTGGGTTGCGGGTAAAACCAGACGGTGCGCAGCAGCTGCCCGTCGGAGCCGGAGAGCACCACCCGCCCGACGGCTGTGCCACGCGCGTCCCGCGCGGTGAGGCTCCAGATTGGCTCGTCGCTGAACTCGGCGCTGCGCAGCAGATAGTCGACCGAGTCGAAGCCGATCTTCGCGCCGCGGGCGAGCCGCTCCAACTCCGCGAAGGCGGCGACCGAATCGATCCTCAGCCGCTTCACCGCCGCGAACCCGACCGGCAGTTCCTCCGGATAGAAGTCGTCGTTCTCACCCTCGTCCGTCGCCCGAACATCACCCACCCAGAGCGTTCGCAGGCGATATGGCGAGCGCTCGTCGTGCACGACGATCCACCACTCGCTCGGCTGGCTTTGCCCGAGGCGCCCCTTCATCTCCACCACGCGTTCGGTCAGGCGCGGGGAGAGCTTCGCGGCGATCCGGTCGAGCGCCGCCCGGGCGGTGATGCCGCGCTCCTGCGCGGGCCCCGCAGCGAGGCCGAGCCACAGGGTGGCGAACGAGAGGGTGAATGCGAATCGGCGGTGGGTCTGCATGGGATCGGGGTGGGTTGCGGATGGGTCCGCCCGTCCGCGGAGGCGGCGGGCCGCCAACTATTACGCCACCGCTCCACCATTGCTTTCCCTACAGCGAGGAAAAATTCGTCGCGAACCGGAGGAGTCCCCCGACGTGGCATCGGCGTCCCGCCGATGTCCGTGCCGGAGGCGTCCCGCCTCCGCGCCCTCCCGCGCCCTCCCGTTCTTCACAGCGCCGCTTGACCCCCCGGCGCTTCCCGCGCACCCTCCGCGATGGACGCCTCCGAGATCGCCCACAAGCGCATCAGACACTGGGTCGAGCAACTCGCCGCACACTGCAGGCCGGGTTCGGTCCACTTCGTCGACGGCACCGACGCCGAGAACGACGCCCTCTGCGCGCAGCTCGTCGCTTCGGGCACCTTCACCCCGCTGGACCCCGAGCTGCGCCCGGGCAGTTTCCTCGCCCGCTCCGACCCGGCGGACGTGGCGCGGGTCGAGTCGCGGACCTTCATCTGCTCGCAGCGCCAGGACGACGCCGGCCCCACCAACAACTGGTGCGACCCGACCGAGATGCACGCCACGCTCTGGTCGCTCTTCGAGGGCTGCATGGAGGGCCGCACCATGTACGTGATCCCCTACTGCATGGGCCCGGTCGGCTCGCCGCTGGCGCAGATCGGCGTCGAGGTCACCGACTCGCCGTACGTCGTCGTCAACATGCGGATCATGGCGAGGATCGGCAATCAGGTGTGGGAGCAGCTCGGCGCCGCAGGCGATTTCGTCCCCTGCGTGCATTCGGTGGGCAAGCCGCTCGCGCCGGGGGAGGCGGATGTCGCCTGGCCGTGCAACGACACCAAGTACATCGTCCACTTCCCGGAGGAGCGCGAGATCTGGTCGTACGGTAGCGGTTATGGGGGCAACGCGTTGTTAGGGAAAAAGTGCCTCGCCCTGCGCATCGCCAGCGCGATGGCGCGCGACGAGGGCTGGATGGCCGAGCACATGCTCATCCTCGGCTGCGAGTCGCCGGAGGGGGACAAGACCTACGTCGCGGCGGCCTTCCCCAGCGCCTGCGGCAAGACCAACTTCTCCATGCTCATCCCGCCCGCGCGCTACGAGGGTTGGAAGGTGACGACGGTCGGCGACGACATCGCTTGGCTGAAGCCGGGGCGCGACGGGCGCCTCTACGCGATCAACCCGGAGGCGGGCTACTTCGGGGTCGCGCCAGGCACCTCCGCGGCATCGAACCCGAACGCGATGGCGGCGCTGTCGAAGAACACGATCTTCACCAACGTCGCCCTGACCCCCGACGGCGACGTCTGGTGGGAGGGCATCGGCACCGAACCGCCAGCGGGCCTGATCGACTGGAGGGGGCGCGAGTGGTCGCCGGACCTCGGCGAGCCGGCCGCGCACCCGAACTCGCGCTTCACCGCGCCCGCCGACCAGAACCCCGGCATCGACCCGGATTGGGAGAAGCCCGACGGGGTGCCGATCGACGCGATCATCTTCGGCGGGCGCCGCCCGGGGACGATGCCGCTGGTCTACCAAGCGTTCAACTGGACGCACGGGGTCTACATCGGCGCGACCGTCGGCTCCGAGACCACCGCCGCCGCCGAGGGGGCGGCCGGGGTCGTGCGCCGCGACCCGATGGCCATGCTGCCCTTCTGCGGCTACAACATGGGCGATTACTTCCAGCACTGGATCGAGATGCGCCGCCACATCAAGTACCTGCCGCGGATCTTCCACGTGAACTGGTTCCGCAGAGGCGCGGACGGCGGCTACCTGTGGCCCGGCTTCGGTGAGAACATGCGCGTGCTGGAGTGGATCGTGAAGCGCTGCCACGGCCAGATCGCCGGGCACGAGACGCAGATCGGCTGGATCCCGCATTGGGAGGACTTCGACACCGAGGGGCTCGAGGGCTTCGGGCGGGAGGACTTCGAACGCGCGATGAAGATCGATCCCGAGGAGTGGAAACGCGAGTTCCTCTCGCAGGGCGAACTCTATTTGAAGCTGCACGACCACCTGCCGAAGGAGCTGATCTTCCAACGGGAGCTGCTGGCTTCGCGACTCTGACCGACCCTTGGCAGCACGGAGCCCGATCCCGAACGAGCCGCTGCACGTCGCCGTCGTCGGGGGCGGGGTGATCGGCCTTTGCGCCGCTTATTACGCGCTGCGGGCGGGGAAGCGCGTGACCTTGTTGGAGCGCGGGCCCGAGGGGGACGGGCACTGCTGCACGGAGAACGCGGGGATGGTGGTGCCGAGCCACTTCGTGCCGCTCGCCGCCCCGGGGATGGTGTCGCTGGGCCTGCGGTGGATGTTGAACCCGCGCAGCCCCTTCGCCATCCGCCTGCGCCCGAGCCGCGACCTGCTGCGTTGGGGCCTGCTGTTCTGGCGCCACGCGAACCGGCGCCACGTCGAAGCCTCGCGCGAGCTGCTGCGCGACCTCAACCTGCGCAGCCGCGCGCTGTTCGCCGAGCTCGAAGGCGAGGGTGGCTACGGGCTGGTGCAGCGCGGGCTGGTGATGCTCTGTGCCGGGCAAAAGGCGCTCGATGCCGAGGCGCACCTCGCCGGGGATGCGGCGGCGCTGGGTCTCGACGTGGAGGTCTGCGACGCCGCACGGCTGGCGGCGATCGACCCGGACATCGACATGGCCGCCGCGGGCGGCGTCTGGTTCAAACAGGACTGCCACATGGACCCGGGACGTTTCCTCGATCGCCTGCGCGGCGAGGTGCTGCGCATGGGGGGCGAGATCAGCCACGGGGTCGAGGTGCGAGGCTTCGTGAGGGAGGGCCGCACGATCCGGGCGGCAACGCTGGCCGGCGCGGGGGGGGCGGAGCTGCGCGCCGACCAGTTCGTGTTGGCGGGCGGCGCATGGACGCCGGAGCTGGCGCGCGGCCTCGGCCTGCGCCTGCCGATGCAGGCCGGGAAGGGCTATTCGATGACGGTGCCCGAACCGGTGCAGCGGCCGCGGCTGTGCTCGATCCTGACCGAGGCGCGCGTCGCCGTGACGCCGGTCGCCGGCGGCGGGCTGCGCCTCGCCGGCACCATGGAGATCGGCCGCAACGACCTGCGGGTGAACGAGCGCCGCGTCGAGGGCATCATCGCCTCGGTGCCGCGCTATCTCCCGCGTTTCGAGGCCGGTCATTTCGCCGGGCTGCGCCGCTGGGCCGGCCTGCGCCCCTGTTCGCCCGACGGCCTCCCCTACCTCGGTCCCGCCCCCTCGATCGCCGACAACCTGTTCCTCGCCACCGGCCATTCGATGATGGGCTTGAGCCTCGCGCCGGTCACCGGCCAGCTCATCGCCCAGCTGCTGTGCGGCGAGGCGCCGGAGATCGGCCTCGCCCAGCTCGCGCCGGACCGCTTTTCGCCGCGGGTGAAGCCGTGACCCGTGGCACCGGCGTCCCGCCGATGATCGTGCCGGCGGCGCCCCGCCGCCGGGCGGGCCGGCCCGCCGGCAAGCCAGCCTTGACCGCCGCGCGCAGCCGACCACCCTTTGCCATCGCCTTACCGAGCGATCTCCACGAAGCCCAACCCGCCCTCCCTTGACCCCGCAACAACAAGTCGACTCCCTCCTGCGCGGCACCGCCAAGGTGCTCAGCGCCGACGAACTGCTGAAGAAGATCGAGAAGGGGCAACCGCTGCGCGCCAAGCTCGGCGTCGACCCGACGGCGCCTGACATCCACCTCGGCCACACCGTCGTGCTGGAGAAGCTCCGCCAGTTCCAGCTCATGGGCCACCAGGCGGTGCTCATCATCGGCGATTTCACCGCCACCGTCGGCGACCCGACCGGGCGCTCCAGCACGCGCCCGCCGCTCACGCGCGACGAGGTCTTGGCCAACGCCAAAACCTACACCGACCAAGCCTTCAAAGTGCTCGACCGCTCGCAGACGGAGATCGTCTACAACGGCGACTGGTTCCGCGAGATGCGCTACGAGGACGTCCTGAAGCTGAACGCGCGCGTGACGATGCAACAGATGCTGCAGCGCGAGGACTTCAGGAACCGCGTCGACGGGGGCAAGGAGGTGCGCCTGCACGAGCTGCAGTACCCGATCCTCCAGGGCTGGGACTCCGTCGAGGTGCGCGCCGACGTCGAGCTCGGCGGCACCGACCAGCTGTTCAACATCCTCGTCGGCCGCGACATGCAGAAGGGCGAGGGCATGGAGCCGCAGGTGGTGATGTGCATGCCTTTGTTAGAGGGGACGGACGGCGTCAAGAAGATGTCGAAGAGCTACGGCAACTACGTCGGTGTCGACGACCCGCCGGCCGAGACCTTCGTCAAGACCATGGGCATCCCCGACGCCCTCATGCCGCGCTGGTGCTCGCTGTTGCTGGGGCGCGACCAGGACCAAGCGCTCCCGCCCCGCGATGCCAAGAAGGCGCTCGCCGCGGCTCTGGTCGAACGCTTCCACGGCGCCGACGCCGCAGCGGCGGCGGCCGACGAATACGAGAAGCGCGCGGCGGGCGGAGGCGATGCCGATTGGCCGGAGGTCGAGCTGGGCGATGAGCGGCGGATCATCGCCGCCGTGGCGCTCGCCTTCCAGCGCGGCCACGCGGCGAAGCGCAGCAACGGCGAGGTGCGCCGGCTGGTGGAGCAGGGGGGGGTCCAGCTCGACGGTGAGAAGATCACCGACGTCAGAGCCAAACTCCCCGCCGATGTCGCCGGCAAGGTGCTGCGCCTCGACAAGAAGCGCAGCGTGCGGCTGCGGTGAGCTGGCGCCGCGTCCCCCGATCTCCCAACATTCCGAACTCTGCAGTGATGAGATGGTTCCCGACATTCTTCGCGCCCCTGGCCGCCCTCTTGCCGCCCTCGATCGGCGCCGTGGAGCTGGACGCGCTTTCGAGCTACCCCCGGTTCGAGTTCGCCATCTCCCACCACGGCGGCGGGGACGAATCCGCGCGGGTCTCATGTACTTGGGGCATGCCGGATCGGGGTGTCGATTTGAAAGACGTCGCGCTCACGCTGGATCCCGGCGGCGGCGGAGACGACCCCGAGCCGGTGGTGATCGATGAGAGGGGTCGCGACGACTTGTTCCGGGCCCTGGCCAAGGCGGTGACCGGATACGGTCTGCCTCCTTCCCGCGGGGAGCGCGGCGGGGAGGGCGAGTGCCTGACGATCGAGCTCGGCTCCCCCGTGTGTCAGATCTTGCTGACCTTCCCCGCCCGCAGCCCGGGGCATTGGAACCGCGCGCTCGGTTTGTGGGAGGAGTTCCGCCGGGCGCTGCCGGAGGAGGATCGCGGCGACCTGCCGGATCTCGCCCGGCTCGAGGGCGGCGGTGGCGATCGGGGCGGCATGGGGCCGATCGCCGAGTACCTCGCGCTCGAGGCCATGGTCACCTACATCTCGATGGAGGAGACCCATTACGAGAACCTCAACTTCGAATGGCGCCGGGCCGACGATGGGGAGATTTCGTTCGATACGAGCTGGTCCCCGCGCACCGGCGATTCGCTGCGCGCGGAGCCCGAGCCGAAACACATCCGCCCGTTGTTCGAGGCGATCAAAACGGCGACGACCGCGTACCGCTATCCGCGTTCGGCGGTCTCCGCCCCGCTGGACGACGGCAGGCTGGTCAAGGAGGGCAAGCTCATCGAGGTGATGATCAAGGGGGCGGATGGCTGGAACCAGTGGGTGTTCGTGGAGGGCGACCGGGCGGGCTGGGCGAAGGCCGAGGCGTTGTGGGAGGTCGCACGCGAACTCTACCCCGCCGAACAGCGGGAGAGGATCGCCGACCCTTGACCCGAGGGGGATCGGGTGTGCCGAAGGGGGGCGCCAGAGCCTGTTTCGCGATCCCGCAACTACTCGGCGACCTCGATGCGGTCCGGTCCGTGGCGGAAGTTGTTCCGCACTTCCTCCGGCGTCAGCGCGTAGTCGTAAAATCGGAGCTCGTCGTAGATGCCGGCGAAGGGGCCGATCCGGGCGTCCCTCAGGTCGAGCCCCGACAGTTCGATCGCGGTCGCCATGCGCCCGTTCTGCTCGCCGTCGACGTAGGAGGCGATCTCCGGCGCCCCCCCGGCCGCCCCTTGATCGTAGGTCATGACCACGTGGAGCGGGCGGCCGGCCTCGGCGGGCACGGTCCTCTGGATGTCCTCGTTGTGCCGGTCGTCAATGAGTTCGGCGCGGTGTTTGGTGAGGGTGCGGAAGGTGTAGTAGAACGCGTCGTCGCGGTCGCCGAAGTAGACCGGGGCATTCCAGTCGTAGGCGTCGGCGGTCGGGGTGAGCCAGAACTCCATCGACACCGCCCGGCGACCTCCGACCAGCACGGCGGGGAGCTCGACGTAGCCGGCCGCGGCGGACCGGTCGATCACCAGGCGGCCATCGCCGTCCAGGCGCGCCGATCCGTCCGCTGCCCGGAGCGTGCCGTCAGCCCCGCCCGCGAGGTCGCCGATCACCGCGCCGTCACCGCCGAGGCCGCCGAAGGAGTAGCGATGCACGGGTGCGGCCCGCAGGGGGGCGAGGTCGGGCGGTGTGCGCCGCGGCGCGGTGCGCGTCGGGCCTTGCAGCGTGAAGGCGAAGTCCTCGAGCTCGCTGTCGCGCGACTTGTTCACCGATGGCGAGAAGGTCCGCACCCGGACGGTTTCGCGGTCGGGTTGGAACTCCAGCAGCCGCATGTAACCGAGGCCGCCCGCGGGCAGCCTCTGGTAGTTGGCCATCATCTCGTGCACGGTGTTGCCGTAGTCGCCCTCGCTGGCGCGGTAGCCGAGGCCGCCGGTGCGCACGTGGCCGCAGATGACGATCATCACGTTCGGGTGCCGGCGGGCGACGGCGTTCCAAAGCTGCTCGCCGTCGGCGCCGTCGCCGGCGTAGAGGTGGGGGGTCGCCCGCTGTTTCCCCCGGCGGTGGTCGTAGCGCTGGTTGTCGTAGAAGAGGTAGCCGTGGGTGACGATGATCGCGCGGCGGTCGCGGTGTTCGGCCAGCACATCGTTCGCCCAGGCCATCGTCTTCTGCCGCGGGCCGTACTCCAGCCCGAGGGCGATCCAGTCTCGGCCGAGAATGCGGAACAGGTGGTAGGAGTTGTCGAGCTTCCCCGCTTCGAAGACTCCGCCGAAGCTCGGCCAGGCCTCGAACTCGGCGACCGGGAAATACGCGCTCAGCCGGGTGGTGCGGGTGCCGCCGCTGTAGTCGTGGTTGCCCGGGACGAGCAGGTAGGGGACCTTGCCGTCGAGCATCCCCATGCAGCGTCTCGCCACCTCCCACTCGGGCCGGGCGTCGTTTTGGACGATGTCGCCGAGGTGCAGGGTGTAGGCGATGTTGCGCGCGCGGTGGTGGTCGGCGATCCAGCGCGTCTGTGCCTCGAAATGCTGATGGAAGCGCTGCGAGTAATACTGGGTGTCGGGCAATACGGCCACGGTCGTGCTGCCCTCGACGAACGGGAGCTCCAGGGCGCCGGCCCCCTCCGCCCCGGCCGCGGCGGAGGGGGCGGCCAAGGCCGCGATGGCGGTCGCGGCCCCCGCCATCCTCGAGGGTCCCGGTGGGTTCATCCTCCTTCCTCCAAAGGCGTCGGCCCGAAGCCGTGTTTCGTCCGCAACCGGTCCCAGTAGGTCGACCAGTACTCGTCGTAGTAGTCGAGCGCGGCCTCGCGGATGTGTTCGGGGTCGATCACCTCCGGTGCGGCCGCCGGGTCGTAGCCGGCGAGGTGTGCGGCGCCGGCGCGCTGGCGCGGCGAGACGAAGCGCCACGGTTTGTCGCCCAGCACCTCTTCGCAGAGCGCCGCCAGGCCCGGGTCGTAGGCGCGCAGGCCCTCCCGCGTGTGGATGTGGTTGTGGTCGTGGTCCATCGTCCGGTTGGTGTCGTACCAACACTGCACCCCCTCGGCCCAGTATTCCGCGCGGTTGCGCCCCGCGTAGCAGCCCTTCTTGCCGCCGAACTGGATCAGGATCTTGTCGTCGCCGGTCACCTGCACCGCCGCGTCGGCCGGCCCGCCGTTGACGAGGATGTCGCCGGCGTCGAGGCACTTCGCCAACAGCTCGCGCGGCTGGTCGGGGAACGACTCGGCCAGCGCGTCCAGCAGGCGCACCGGCTCCTCGCCGCGGACGCGCCGGAATCGCTGCGCCGCGCGGCCGTCGTTCCAGATGCTGCGCGCCTTGGCCTTGCCGAAGGCTTCGGTGAGGCGTCTCTGCTGGTCGTCGTCGAACCCGGCGCCGTGGATGACGTGTCCGAACTCGTGGATCAGGATGCTCTCGAGCTGCATCCCGCCCTCGTACTCCAACACATCCTCCTCGGCGAAGAGCACGACTTGGCGGCCTTTGACCCGGGTCAGGAACCCGCGCTGGCGCCAGTTGTAGAAGTCGAGTTCCTCGCCGGTCTTGTCGGTGGCGAACTGCGGGATGTCGGAGGTCAACGCGCTGTGTCCGACCAAGATACACAGCACCTTCTTGTCGCGGATCCGCGCGGCGACCGGTCCGTCGATCGACCGCATCATATGGTCGAAGAGGTAGGCCGACTCGAGGATCGCATGGTCGGAGACGGTGGCGGAGGTGGCGATCAGGATGTCCTGGACCATCAATCCCTTCTTGAAGAAGTCGGGGTCGAGATCGTACTCGGCCGCCTGCGCGGCGCTGATGCCGCCGACCTCGGCGGCCGCAGTGCAAGTTGCCAATGCGGCGGCGAGGAGCGAGGCGATCCCGAACCGAGCACCTACCATGGGCCGTGGGTTGGAGACACTGCCGGCGGTGGTGTCTGTGGCGGACGCCGGTCGCCGCGCAGAACAGATCGGCGCGCCGGTTCTGGCGGCTCGCTGGAGCGCGGTAGGCCGGTTCGGGTTCGATGTGGTGCGGTGCATTCGGCTGCCGTTGATGGGGTGGGGGCACTATTCGCGGACGACGCGATAGAGGCGTCCTCCGACCTCGCTCGGGTGAGCGGTGGTCTTCGGCGGTCCGCGGTCGATCCACTGGACCCGAGAACCCCCCGCCCGGATCGGGGCCGAGCTCTCCAGCCAGGGGGATCCGCCATCACGATATTGGATCCGATACCGTTCGCCAGGCTCCGCCGCGAACTCGATGAGTATCGCCCCGTCGGGGAGATGCAGCACCCGATCGACCGCAGGGGGGGGCGTCGCGCCCGGCGCCGGTTGGGGGTCCCCTGGTAGCCGTTGTTCCACGAGCAGGCTCCCAGCGCCTGCGGCGACCCGTTCGGCGGAATAGTACTCGAGCCACACGGTGACGGATTCGCCTGCGGCGACCGGCCGTCCGTACCCGATCTCCCACATCCCGGCCGCCGGCTGTCCGCTGCCGTTGTGCAAGGACAATCCGGGGGGCAGATCACCGATCTCCACACGGAACCCGCCGATCGCCCGAGCCCCGTTGTTGGTGATCGTCAGGGCTTGCTCGACCAGTCCGGTCTGCCTGTTGACGGCGGGCGGCGCCGCTGCGGATACAGGTTCGGGGATCTCGGGCAGGGAGATGTCCACGGTGGTCTCAGCGCTCAATCCATCGCGGTCGGTGGCGCGGACCGTGACGGTCGCGGCGCCGCTGAGATAGGGGGCAAAAGTGATCGATAGATCGCCCGTGACGGCATCGATCGCGAGGTGTTCGAAGATCCCCGGATTCGTGTTGCCGCCGAGCGTGAAGGTGAGCGTGTCGCCCTGATCTGCATCGCTGAACTGGGGGGCCATCGCGAGCACCATCGGTGCCGCGGCCGCTCCCGCGTCGACTGCGGGGGGGGCGGTTGCCGTCGGCGCGTCCGGGACCGGCGCGATCTCGAAGGCCAGTTGGGCGCTGCCTTCGAGGCCGCCGGAGTCGCGAGCCGACACGGTAGCCGTCGCGGTGCCGTTGGCATCCGGTAGGGGGGAGACGGTCAATCGCGTCCCTTCGATCGCGAAGCCCGCGCGACCGGCGCCCCCATCCGTGTCTGCGAGCGCGAAGGCGAGCAACCCGTCCTCCTCGTCGGCAAACAGTGCTGAGAGTTCGATCGAAACAGGTTCCTGGTCCTCGGCCAGTGTGAACGCGGTCGGGCCGGTGATCGCCGGGGCATCGTTGACTGCCTCGACTTCGATCAGGAACCGCTGTTCCGACGGGGGCGCCCCTGGAGCGCTGGCAGTCAGCGCCACCACGTGCTGCCCAGCTTCGGCATCGGTCGCCGGGGTGCCGGCGACCGTGGCCGTCCCGTCTCCATGGGGGGTGAAACTGAGCCATTCGGGCAGTTCGGCAGCGAGGGTCAGGGGCGGGTCGCCACCGGTGGTGACAAACCGGACCGTATAGCGGAACGGGGTGTCTTCGCGATGGATGCCGGGCGGGGGCTCGGTGTCGAAAGTCACAAAATGGGGCACCCAAGCGGCGTAGTCGCGCCCCCCGGCCCGGAACCTCGACGGCGCGCCGAACGGCGTGCCGCCGCGCAGCACCCAGGACCTGCTGGTCGGTAGGGCGAGTTCGCCAGAGCGCGAGAGGGCGATCGTGCCGAGCGCGCCCATCGAATTGGGGTCGAACGGGTTGCCCGTATCGAAGAGGGGATTGAAGTCGAGGCTGTCGAGTGGGTCCCCGGCGGGAGAGAGGTGGTGGAGGACCCCCTGTCGGGCGATGAAGAACGCGCCGGCGGCGTCTGCGGCGAGCGCCTCGACACGATCCCCGAGTTCGACGCTGCGCCTCACGGCGCCGGTGGCGGGATCGAGTTCGATCACCCGCGTATCGTCGCGCGCGTAGAGTCGGCCGTCGTGCCCGGCGCTGATGCCGGCGGCAGGGCTTGCCGGCTGCCAGTCCCCGAGCAGGGCACCCGTCCGCAGATCGTGCGCGGCGGTCGCCGTGTAGATGGTGTCGCCTATGATGGCGAGGGATCCAAGCCTCACCGGGGAGGGGGTCGCGTGGTGCTCCCACTGCCCCGCCTCCGGTGTGAACACGCTGAGGTAAACATGCGACGACCTGATGTCGTCGAGCAGCCACACCCTGCCGAAGTGGTCTACCGCGATCCCTTTGGCGCCGGCAGTCGCGAAGTCGGGGTGGGGGATGGGAACCGATTGGACGAGCTCCCCATCAGCGGTGTATTCGAGGATCGACGACCCGCCGGAAACGAGGAGGTTGCCGGGCTGGAAGGCGGGGGAGGTCGATCGTCCGACAACGACCTCGAAGGTTCCGGTCGTGACCTGCCCGAGACTGTTGCTCACCCTCACGCGATAGCTGCCCGCGTCTTCGAAGCGCGCGCTCGGGACCGAGAATTGAGAACCCGTGCCGACGGTCACCCCGTCCCGGTACCAGGTGTAGTGGAGGTCACCGCTGCCGGCGATGTCGGCCCGAAGAACCAAGGGTTCCCCCCATGGGACCTGGCCACCGGTCGGCTGCCGCACGATCTCCGGTGGCAACCCTGACAGGACGCCGTTCTCGACGGCAAATCCCGGGCCCAACACCAGGAAGCGCAGCCCGTCATCACCGCTCGTCACGGCCAGCGCCCGCCCGCCCGGGATCGAACCCATGCCCACAAACGCACCTTCCACCGCGCCTGCCCCGGCGCTGTGCAGATACTCGTCCAGCAGCGTGAGCTTGGTGGTGCCGCCGTCATCGATGGCCTCCGCCGTCAGCGGCTGATCGCCCAGCCAGGTGATATCGTCGACGATGCGCCGCAGCTCGCCGATGGGGCGAGGTGATCCCCCCCCGAACACCGTGCCTGATCCCACCGCGATCCCATCGCCATCCGGCTGGGTGCGGAGCGGATAGCGGGGTGCGACCGGGAGGGTGGGTCCGGCTTCGTCGGGGCCGATCGAGCCATCGGCACCGATGCCGAACGAGACCAGTGACCCGTAACTGGCACCGGTGCCGAAGCGGACGAAGGTGCGGGTGGCGGGGCGCCACACGAGTTGCAGCTGGCTGGCTTCTCCTCCGCGGGCACCGGTCAGCATGCCGTTGACGTCATAGATCCGGATCCCGGTCTCATCGTTCCACTGCGCCAGCAGATGCTCGCCGGCCGCCTCGATGCCGATGACCCGGACGGGGAGGTCGGCGAAGAGCCGTTCGCCGACCTCCGGGTGATCGAGATCGATCGCGTAACAGCCGTCGCCGCGGGAGAGCATGTAGAGCTGGTTGAGCTCCGGGGAGTAACTGATGTCATCGAGGTAGCCGCGGAGCGGGATGCTGGGCAGGAAGCCCTCCCCGTGGCGCCAGCGGAACAGCCTGCCGTAGGCGGAGCTATAGAGGAGCGCCGTGCCGTCGTGACCGACGAACATCTGGTCGATGGTGAGTTTGAGATCGATGGGCTGATCGAGGTCGGTCGGTGGGGCGAGGTTCAGGTCCGCAGCCGCCAGCCGCCCCACCCGGATGCCGGACTCCGCCGCCGCGTCCCCGTGGAAGGTCACAAGCTCCTGACCCCAGACAGCGATGCGAGCCGCGGCGGGATCGACGGCGATCCGCCCGGTCATCGCATGGCGTTGGTCGTAGGCCTCGACGCTGCCTTCCTTGAGTACGATGGGGATATCGCCGCCCACGAAATCGACATCGAGGACCGCGCCCAACTCGGCCTCGATCTCTATCTCCTCGACGTCGCCGGTGCCGAACACGGCACCGTTGGAAGTGATGAAGCGGGAACCATCGGGATACATATAGGCTTCGTCCGAAGCGGTGTGACCGGCGAAGTGGGTGCTCATGAAGCCGGTGCCCCTGCGCCCATCTGCGTAGAGTTCGTACCAGCCCACGCGCGCCCCGGCCCCGGACTCCTCGACGCCGAAGAAGCGGTTTCTGCCGGGCGGGGCGACGATCCCCCTCGCGCTCCGAAAGGTGCCGAACCCATCGACACGGGGCCGCCCGTCCAGCAGCCCTGTGACAAAGCCGTCAGGCGTCCGCGCCACCACCAGCCCTCCCCCCATCACGAGAATCTCGTGTACGGATCTGAATTGGAAGCGGGCACCGAAATCGAGGACGTGTCGTTCCGCCCCGCCCTCGAGCACTTCCACCACGCTGCCCACCCGACCGACGAAGAGGCCGTGGGCGTTGGCGGTCAGTGCGGAGGGTGCCCCCCACAGAGGCCAGGGTTCCAGCCATTCGCCGCCGGCGAGATCATAGCGCTCGAGGCGGTTCGGGGACTCGAAGGCGAAGTAGTACACCCCGTCCCCCTTCGCCGAAAGCCCGGTGAACGTCCGGGGCGTCGTGATTTCGGAATTCCCCCCGCTGGAGGTCCCGAGCGCGTTGTAGGGCGAGACCCGGTAGTAGTATTGGGTGTCCGGCTCCAAGCCGATGTCGGTGAAACGCGTCTCGTTGAACCCGAGCCGGCCGATCTCGACCCCCGCTCCCCCGACGTCGGGGGAGGTCGAGCGGGTCACGATGAACCCGTCTTCGTTCAAACTTCGGTCCTCCCATGTCAGGAGGACGGTATCGGGCGCGGTGGCTTCGAGGGTCAGCCGGGGGGACGAGGCGCCATAGGCTTCGCGGGGCGTCCCGACGCCGAGCAGCGGGGAGAGGTCGCCCGCACGCGCTCCAGCCACGACCGCGACACGGTAGTAATAGCCCTCGTCGGCCACAACCTCCCCATCGGAGAACCGGGTGCTATCGGCAGGCAGGTCAAAGGTTTGCCAACTGCTCAGCGGGAGCGCTGGGTCGGTGGTCTTGAAAACGCGGTAGCCCGTCTCCCCGTCGGCCCCGTCCCGCCAAGCGATCTGCACGAGGTCGATGAAGACCCGTTCGGCGAACACCGCCTCGGCCATGCCGGGGGGCGAGTCGGGGTGGTCGAGGGTTTTGGTCGCGAGGATGTCGGACGGTGCTGATTCCCCCTCCGCGTTGATCGCCAGCACTCGGAACTCGAGCTCGGTGCCCGCCGGCAATCCCTCGACGCGAGAGTGGGTCTCCCCGAGGACGACGGTGCTCCTCGTCCATGCCGCGGCGCCCACGGAACGATGCTCCACCGCGAAGCCGACCGCACTATCTGAGCGGTCGTCCCATGTGACCTCGATCCATTGGTGCCCCCGCCCGCCGATACCCAGACCTCCGGGGCGCGCCGGCGGGGCGGGCGAGGCGAACAGCGGTGAGAGCGACCGTTTGTCGAACTCGGTGATGCGGGGGATCCCGCCGGCGACGCTGACCAGTACGCCGTTGTCGCCGTTGTCGAAAATCCCGACCGGGGTGCCGTCGAAGGTCGCGGTGCGCGTCCGCTCGAGCGGCGGGCCGGCGTAGGTTTCGACCACCGTCAGGCCGTCCTCCGTCCGCGCCATGACGAACTCGTTGTCCCCCGACCAGAAGGCGGATGCGTAGCCGGGTGGCAGAGGCGCCAGGCTGTACAGAGAGTGCGCATCGTAGAGCCCGTGCTCGCACACCAGGCGCAAACCCGTCGGGCTGACGGACAGGGGTTTGGTCAGCCGCCGCCGATCGGGGTCGCCGCCGGGGAGTTGGTTGCCGATGGCGTCCTCCCCGTCGATCAGTCGCGCCCGCAGTTCAGGCCCTTCGAACAGGGTCCGGGTGGCCTCACTCCATCCGTAGGGGATGTCGCCGCCCGTCTCGGGGGTCGTCGCGACCGGCTCACCGTTGGCGGAGAGCAGGTGGTAGCCTCCGCTGCGCGCCAGCAGTTGATCATCGATGGCGAACAATGGGAGCGGTGCATGTTCGAGGGCGGCGAACGGGTCTTCCCTCGATTGGTCTCCGCGGGCGAGATCGACCCGTGTCACCGAACCGTCCGGGTAGCCGAAAAACATCCTGTGAGTCTGTGCCGCATAGGCGGCCGAGACCGGGGGGCCGTCGAGCGGGATGGTGCCGATGTAGCGGCGCTCGGCGATCGACCAGCGGAACAGGCTAGAGTGGGCCTTGCTGAGCAGGAGCAGGGTGCCGTCGCGGTCGAGGAACGCCTCGTCCGGGACGAACTCGAGCCCGACCGGATTCTTCGGCAGGCCCGGGGTCGACAGCCTGAGAGGGGCGAGGGGAAAGTGCTCGACGTGGATCGAGTGGGCGCTCGAGCCGTCCTGCGAAAACACGACCAGGTCGTCGCTGCGGACCGCCAGCCGTGCGGCATCGGCAGGGACATCGATGCTGCCGGTCGGGTTGAACACGGAGTCGTAGGCGGTGACCCGTCCCCCGCGCAGTACGACTGGGATGTCCTCGCCCACGAAGTCGATGTCCACCAGGGGTTCGCCCAATGTCCCGCTCAGGGTGAGGTCTGCGGTGTGGAAGACGGTGCCGGCGTCGTCCGCCACCCGCAACCCGTCGGGGAACGGGAACGTGCGCCTGGCGGTGGGCGTGTCGCCGTGGAGGGGGGAATCGGTGACACTCACCCCGGCCGCCCCGGGGTCGATCTCGATCCGGACGATGTCCGTGGGGGCGACGAAAATGGTGTTGGCGAAGGCGGTGTTCGTCCCGCGGGCGATCGACACTCCCGTCAGGCGCTCGGATCGCTGGTAGGTATGGACCTCCTCCGGGTTGTCGCCCGAGATGACCGTGTAGCTCCCGCTGTCGCCGACGATCCCCACCAGGTATCCATCTGCGGTCGAATACAGCCCGTCCACCACCCCTTCCGCTTCGGCGAGGAGGAGCGGGCTTCCCTCGGGAGCCACCAGATGGATCTTCGCCCCCTGCGCGACGAAGACCCCGCTCCCATCCACCCACAGGCTGG
Source organism: Verrucomicrobiia bacterium (assembly GCA_030430255.1). Taxonomy (GTDB): domain Bacteria; phylum Verrucomicrobiota; class Verrucomicrobiia; order Verrucomicrobiales; family DEV007; genus JAUIGD01. The sequence continues at coordinate 25,484 of JAUIGD010000002.1, read as the reverse complement.
TGGGCGGGCTCGTGAGCGGGATCGGGGAAAGCCACTCGTCGGTGAGCAAGTCGAAGCGCTCAATCCGGTTTGGTCGTGAGAGGGCGAAATAGTAGATCCCCTCGTACTGCATCGATTTGGCATCGAGGTCCGACAGCGCCGCTCCCGCTCGGGGAACGCCCACACCCAAACAACACACGAAGAGAGCGAAGCTGTGGCACGAAAAGATTCGGCGAGAAAACGCGGTCATGGTGGGAGCCTAGCGCGCCGGTCGCGCCAATGGCAATCGGTCAAGAGGCGATTCTGGCCGGCCGGCGCCAACGGCTGGCGGCGCTTCGCCTGAGGTCACCCGAGGGTATGGCGATCGATTTCGGTCAAGCCCGCGTCGTCTGGGCGAGGCGCCAATCGAGGTCGAGCCCGACGCCGAGCGGCAGCGGGACGATCTCCCCCTCGGGGGTGGTCAGCGCCTCGACCTGGTCCGGCTCGCGCACCAACTGGAAACGCTCTTCTGAAGGCGCGAAGCCGTAGTGCGCGGGTCCGTTGGTGCAGAGGAAGGCCTCGAAGGCCGAACGCCCGCTCTCGCCGCTGAGGTCGACCCCAGCCGCCTCGAAGGCCATGGCGTAAAGCTGCGGCGCGCAGCCGCCGGTGAAGCAGCCGGCCGCGCAGCCGCAATCGGTGACTTTTTTGCTATGGGGCGCGCTGTCGGTGCCAGCGAAGAACTGGGTCTGCCCCGGGGCCGTCACGGCCTCGCGCAGCGCCGCGCGGTCGGTATCGAACTTCACCACCGGCAGGCAGTAGAGATGGTACTTCAGGCCCTGGATCAGGTGGCCGACGGTGTAGAGGAGGTGCTGTGGGGTGACGGTCGCCCCGGCCCGCGACGGTCCGGCGCCGCGGACGAACTCGACCGCCTCCGCCGTGGTGATGTGTTCGCAGACGGTCCGCAGCCGCGGGTGGCGCTCGAGCAGCTGGGGCATGGCTTCGGTGTAGAACAGCGATTCCGCATTGCGGTCCGCCGCCAGATAGTCCTCGCCGCCCAGCGCGTGCTGTTCGCCGTGGATGCAGAGCATGACGTCGTGTTCCTCCATCGCCCGCAGCACCTCGCCGCCGACCAGCTCGGCCATCGGCACCCCGTGCTCGGCGTTGGTCGTGCCGTGCGGGGGGTAGTATTTGCAGGCCTGCAGCAACCCGGATTCCGCCCCGTCGGCGATCATCTGGGGCGTGGTGGCGCGCGTCAGGTAGAGCGGCACGATGAGGCGCTCGAAGGCGTCCGCCCCCTCACGTTCGAGCATCGCCCGGTAGCCTTCGATGCTCCAGGCCTCCGCGGTATTGTCGCCGGACACCCGCGCCACGGGGGGGCGGGTGTTCGGCATCGCCAGCGCCCCGGCACAGCCCATCTCGAGGTGGGCGCGGATGTAGCTTCCGACCGACGCCCCCTGGCGGAAGTGCGTGTGCAAGTCGAACCATTTCGGCAGGTCGATGGTCATGCCTCTCCATGCCTCGGTTCAAAGCGGGAGCCAAGCGGCAATCGGCGCCGGGCGGGCGCCGGGCGCGCGCCGGGGTGCCCGGCGTGGGTCCGGGCTGGGCGGGCGCCGTTCAGTTCCCCGGCGGGTCGGCCCGCAGCTCGAAGTGCAGCGCCCCTCCCGATTGCACGGGGAAGGCGAGGCTGACGCGCCGGTGACCGGGGGACGCGGAGGGCGCGGTGAGCGTCTGCGCCCCCCACCAGCTGCCGCCGGCGTCGGCCCAGGCGGCGGGGAACCACTTCTGCAGATCGGTCGATTGGTCGAGCTGCGGCCCGGCCCCTCTCGACGGCCATGCGGGCGCGGTGAACTCGACGAGCAGCGAGCCGCCACCGGGTGCGTGGCGGATCGTGATCGGCGGCCCCACGTCGGTGGCATGCGGGTCGGTGCCGGCCAGCCATTCGAAGACTTCGGCGCGACCGTCACCATCGGTGTCATCCGCGCGGCCGGGGGCGATTTGTCCGGGGTAGTGGTAGGCCTGCCACTCGGCGAAGGAGGAGCCATCGAGTTCGTAGCCGTTCACGGCGCCTCCGCTGCCGAGTCCGGGTTGGCCGACCAGCGCCACGCCGGCGGCGAGCGCGGCGGCGGTCCCGTTCGCGCCGTCGCCGAGCCGCAACGAGGGGTTGAGTTCGTCGATCCGCCAGTGGTCGAGGGCGTGGTAGTACCCCTCTTCGGTGGGGGGCGCGGTGAATAGGTAGGCCTTGCCGAACTCCGGGTTGCCGTCGTCGGGATGACCGATCAACACCCGGCCGTTGTCGATGGCCAACGAGGCGCCGAATTGCCCGGGCGTGGCCGGGTCCAACGAGAACAGGGCACCGAGGGCGGGCGGCGGCAGCGGGTCGAGCCGTTCTTGGTAGAAGTACACTAACCCCGCCGTGAACGCGCGGTCGCCGTAGGCGGCGAGCCCATCGGCGCCGATGGCGACCGCCGTCCCGAGCAGCCCGGGCGGCTCGGTGGCGATGGCGTCCCGCGAGCGGAGGAGGTCCCAGTCGGCGGCGGGGTCGGTGTTGTGATAGACCCAGACTGAGGCGGGGGAATGCTGCGGCGCGATGGACGGGGCGCCGATCGCGAGGTAGTCGCCGGAGGCGTCGAGCGAGTAGCCGAAGCGCTGCCCGCCCTCCGGCTGCCCGTGGCGCAGGGTCTGGCGGCGCCCCCAGGCGTTCGGGCCGCCGGTGTCGGCGTCGTGGATGGCGACGAGGCCGACCTCGATCATCAAGAACCAAAGCCCGCCGATCTTCTTGCTGGCGGTCGCGCCCGGCGCACCGATGAAGGCCTGGCCGCGGTTGAGCGCGACCGCGGCGCCGAAGCGCGAGTCGCCCCCGACGGTGGCTCCGGTCAGATCGCGACGCGTCCAGACCGGGGTGCCGCCCGGGCCGGTGCCGGTCTGCTCGAAGATCCACGCCGCACCGGTGTCGTTGTTGGCGCCCGGGGCGCCGACGAGGACGAGCGGACCCTCGACCGCGACCGCGGCGCCGAAGCGGTCGGCCGGGTCGGAGCCCGCCGGTGGCGACAGCGTGCCGATCCACTGGGGCGCGACGCCCGGCGCGTGCTCGTAGACCTTCACCTCCCGAGCCCCGGGGGCGCCGACGACGGCGCGCGCGCCGTCGAAGTCGAGCGCCGCCCCAAACTCGTCGCCGGGCGCCTCGGCCAGTTCGCCCCATTCCGGAAATGTGGCGTTCAGCGCGAGCACGACTTCGCCGACCCCGCCGAAGAAGTCGTTCGCGGCGCCCGGCGCACCGCCCGCGGTCAACCCGCCGCCGACGGCGACCGCCGCACCGAACGCGGCGGGTTGGATGCCGGTGCCCAGCGCGAGCGGCGGCAGCGAATGCCACCCATTCTTCCCGAGCGATGGCACGTAGCCGAAAGCGTAGCGGAAGACGCTGCCGGAGTTGCCGAACAACGGCGAGCCGATGGCGAGCTGGTCCCCGCTCAGATCGAAGTCGTTCGCGAAGCGGTCGCCCGGCGACGGCGGATCGATCCGCAGCTCCTGGTCCCAACCCGTCGGGGATGCGCGGTAGAGGTAGACGGAACCTTCGTTGCCCGCGCGCGGCCCGCGGAACGACCCGACCGCCAGCAGGCCACCGTCGATGCGCACGCGATGCGCCCAGCCCTCGCTCTCGAGGTCGCCGTCCGGGCGGGCGAAGGTTTGCGCCAGCGACCAAGCGCCGCCACCTGCCGGCTCGCGCTCGTAGAGCAAAGCGACGCCCGTCTCGGAAGCGTGCGCGGCACCGACGATCGCGCGGTCGCCGTGGGCGTCGACGCTGCGGCCGAAGCGAGCCACCTCCGGGTCGGTGGGTTCGAGCGTGCCGGCCCGCTGCCAGGCCGGGGCGCCGCCGGTCCACGCGAAGGCGGTCACCTTGCCGGCGCCATGGTCCGGGGCGGCGACGAGCACGTTGCCGCCGCTCAACGCGAGGCTCTCGCCGAAGCGCGCGCCGCCCGCGGGTTCGGCGGGGTAGAGTTCGGACTCGAGCGCCCAGCCCTCGCCCGCCGTTTCTGGCTCCCCGCGATAGACGAACGCGCGACCGGCGCCGACATGGACCGTGGTGCCTTCGCTGGTGAGCTCGCTGAAGTCCGAAGCCGGCGCGCCGACCGCGAGGCGCTCGCCATCCAACGAAACCGTCTCGCCGAAGCGCAGCGTGCCGGGAGGGCCATCGATGCGATCGACCTGGCCCCATTGGTGGCCCTCGCCGCGCCGGTAGACGAACACCGCTCCGCGCACCCCGTAGCCGGGCGCTCCGACCGCCATGCGCGGGCCGCTGATCGATAGGGCCCGGCCGAACTCCTGGCCCTCGGCGCTGTCTCCGACCGCGACCGTGAAGTGCCGATCCTCGCCCGGTTGGACGGCGCCCGCAGGGATCGCCAGGAAAGGCATCAAAGCGAACGCCGCGTGCACAGCGAGGCGGGCGGGCGACGGGGGGAGAGAATTCGCGCTCATACCCCCTGCGGCGCAAAGGCGGGGCTCGGGACGCCAATTTTGCGATCGGTCCGGGCCGCTGCCGGAGCACTGCCCCTACGGCGCGGCGCTCAGCGCCAGATCGAAGAAACACCACCCCCCTCCGGTTGCGGCGATCTGAGCCTCGATCAGGTTCTCGCCGGGGCGCAGCAAGGCGGCATCGAAGGTGACGACGACCGGGTAGAGGGTGTCGAGATCGTCTCCCTCCCACCCGCGCTCCGGCAGCGCGAGCGGCTCGCCGTTGAGCTCGATCGAGCACCGCCCGCGGTAGCGGAGGTGGAGTTTCGCCCTGCTGGGTCCAGCGCCGGTCGCGACGTCGAACCGGTGCCTCAGGGCGATGCCCCGCCCCTCGTCGACGTGGCCGCTGAGGTCGGTGTTCAAGTCCGCGGCGCGCTGCCCGACCGGCGCCAGGACCGGCAGCGGGTGCTCGCCGCGCTGCCACTCCCAAACCGCCGCGCGCGGCACGAGCGGGATCTCGCCGGGCCAGGTCGTGCCCGCCACCCGGTCCGCGTGTTCGCCGATGCGGGCGACCAATTCGTCGAGGCGCCCGCGCGAGCGCAGGTGGACGGCGTGGTTCATGATCGTCGAGGCGGTGAACCCGTGCCGCGGGCCGAGCTCGCGCAAGCCGAACTCCAGCGCGCGCGCCAACTCGCGGTCGGCGAGCGCGGTGTCGCCGGCGAAGTTCGCCACCCAGCCGCGCATGGTCGCCGCCCAGAGGTGCTCCTTCGTCCCCTCGCCGAACTGGCGGCGCGCGGCGGACTCGTTGTCGTCGATCAGCGCCAGCGCTTCGGCGAAGCGGCCGAGGCGCACCCGATGGTTCATCTGGCGCCAGCGGAAGTCGAGGTCGTCGCTGTCCGCCGGCACCGCCCTCAGCGCCGCCTCGTGCTCGGCGCGCCGCTGCCGGGACCGTTCGGCGAGGTCTGGGAAACGCGTGCCGATCAGCTCCCGCGCCTCGCCGAAATGCATCCGGTCGATGAGCGCCTCGGCCAGCTCCCGATCGATTCGGACGGCGAGGTCGCCGGCCGCCGGAGCGAGATCCCTCGCCGTCTCCAGCGCGTCGATCGCCAGGGTGTCGGCGCCCAGCCTGCGGTGCAGCTTGCCCCATTCTAGCAAAACGGTGGTGGTCAGAACAACATCATCGCCGGCCGCGGCCCGCGCCCGCTCCAGCGCGTCGCGGGCATCGCCGTAGAAGCCGGCCTCGCGCCAGCGACCCGCGGCGGTGCAGAGGTAGCCGGTGCGGCCGGCGCGGCCGCGCGGCGCCCCGTCCGGGAAGCGCTCTTCCAACCCGGCGGCCCGCGCCATCTGTCCGGTGTCGCGGTAGAGTTCGCCGAGCCACCAGAGGCAGTCGTCCACCAGCGGGTGGTCGTCGCCGAAGCGTTCGCGGTAGCCGGCGACCGCCTCCCGCTGCAGCGCCTCGGCGGCGGCGGTGTCGCCGGTCTCGGCGGCGAGGTATCCGCGCAGGCGCATCATCCCGAGCGCCACCTCGTGCCCGGCTCCGAGGTGCTCGACGGCGGCCGCGTGCAGCGCGTCCGCCAGCGGCACGAAGTCGGCGTGCCGCCCGTGTTCGGCGATCTCCCGCAGCGGGGCGGCGAGGTCCGCCAGCCGCACCGGCTCGCCGCGCAGGTAGGCGGCGAGGTCGACCCCGGTCTGGTCGCGGACGTAGTCGGAGGCGTCGCCGGCGCGGTCTTGGCTGACCAGCGCCCGCGCGATGCCCGACATCGAGGCCAGCGCGTCCGGGTGTGCGGCGCCGAACTTGGCGACGAGCGTGGCGGCGGACTGGTAGAACTTCGCCTCCGAGGCGGGCGCGTCGCCGGCGGCCAGCAGCGATTCGGCCTCGGCCTTCGCCAGCGTTGCCGTCAGCGGGTGGTCGGGACCGAGGCGTTCGCGCGCGAGCTCTGCAGCCTCGGCGAAGCGGCGCCGCGCCTCGGCGGTGTCGCCCCGCCCGGCGGCGATCTTCGCCAACAAGACATTGGCGCGTAAAGCGCGGGGGTTGCGGTCGCCGAACTGCGCCGCCACGATCCCCTCACAGCGCCGCGCCAACGCCTCCGCAGCCGCGGTGTCGCCGGCGGCGTGGAGCGTCTCGGCGAGCACGTTCAGCACCCCGGCCGCATCGCTGGCAGGCAGCGCCCCGAGCGCTTCGGAACCTGCCAGTGCGGCCGCGCGCGAGGCCGCCTCCTCGAGGCCGCCGTGCTTCCTCAAGGCATCGATCAGCGCCGCCTCGCATTGAAGCCGACCCGCCTCGGGTTGCTCGACCTCCAAGCCCGACCGCAGCACGGCCACCGCTTCGCTGCGGCGCCCGAGCAGGTCCAGCGCGCGCCCCTCGCCGCGCCGCGCCGCGGCCCAGCCGGGCTTCCCTTCGCCCGCCAGCTCCGCCGCACGCCGGGAGTGGCGCAGCGCCTTCTCGCCGTCGCCGAGCGACAGGTAGGCGCGGCCCAGGGTCGCGCGCAGCGGCGCCTCGATCTCCGGCTGCGCCGCCAGCTGCGTCCCGAGTCCGGCGTCGAACTCGTCGAGCAGCTGCGCCAGGCGGAAGTCGGGACCCTTCGCCAAGGCCGGGTCCGCCGACGACAGCATCTCGTCGAGCAAGTCGCTGAAGGCGCGCGCCCGCGCCGCCTCGGTGCGCGCGAGCTCGGCCTCCTGCTGCGCCCGCAGCAGGCCGAACACCGACAGCGCCAGCGCCGCCAGCAGCGCGACGCCGCCCGCGCCCGCGGCGGCGACCCCGAACCGGTGGCGGCCGACGAACTTGGCGAAGCGGTAGCCCGGCCCGCCGTGGTGCGCCTCCACCGGACGCCCCCCGAGGTAGCGCGCGACCTCCGCCGCCAGTTCGCCGGCGCCCCCGTAGCGCCCCTCCGGCTCGCGCTCCGTCGCCTTGCTGACGACGGACGCCAGCTCCGCGGGCGGCGCCTCACCCCCCTCGCGGGGCAGCTCGCCGGTGAGCAGCTCGTGCAGCAGCACGCCTAACGAAAACACATCGCCGCGCGCGTCGGCGCCCCCGTCCGACTGCTCGGGCGGCGAGTAGCCCGGGGTGCCGGAGTAGCGCCCGCCGCCGGCCGCCGGCTGGTCCGGGGCCGCGCCGATGCCGAAGTCGATCACCACCGGGCGCGGGGCGCCGTCGCGCTGGCCGACGAGCACGTTGGCGGGTTTGAGGTCGCGGTGGATGACGCCCTTGTTGTGGGCGTGCGCCACCGCTGCGCAGACCTCGGCGAACAGCCGCAGGCGCTCCGTCCGGCCGAGGCGGCGGTTCCCGCAGAAGGCGGTGATCGTCTCGCCCTCGACCAGCTCCATGGCGACGAACGGCATCCCGTCCGGGGTCGTGCCGGCGTCGAACACGGTGGCGATTCCCGGGTGCTCCATCTGCGCCAGCGCCTGCTTCTCGAATTCGAACCGGGCTGCCGCCGCGGCGCCGTCGGCGCCGGCCTTCATCACCTTGAGCGCCACCTGGCGCCGCACCGGCGCCTCTTGCTCGGCTTTGAACACGGCGCCGTAACCGCCCTCCCCGAGCCGCCCGAGCACGCGGTAGCCGCCGACCCGGTCGCCCGGCTCGAAGGCCGGCGCCGCGCCGCCGGCCTCGCCGGGGTCGATGGTCGGCCTCGCCATGAAGCGCCCCGCGCCGCGGTCGGCGTCGAGCAGTTGGCGCACCGCCCTCGCCGCGGCTTCGTCGCCCCCGCAGCGGGCGGCCACGAAGGCCGCGCGCCCCTCCTCGGGCAGCGCCACCGCGGCGTCGAAAACCGCCGCCACCAGCGCGTCGCGGCCGGCGCTCACAGCGCCGCCCCCCTGGACAGTTTGTCGTACAGCCAAGCGCGGGCGAACCGCCAGTGGCGCACCGTGCTGCGCTCCGAGATCCCCAGCGACTCGCCGGTCTCGATCACGCTCAGGCCGGCGAAGAAGCGCAGTTTGACCACCGCCGCCGCCGCCGGGTGGGCGGCCTCCAGGCGGTCGACCGCCTCGTGCAGGGCGAGCACCGCCTCCGAGTCGCCCTCGGCCGCGAGCTCGATGACGTCGATGAAGTCCCGCTCCGCGCCGCCACCGCGCTTGGCGCTCAGGCGGCGCCGCGCGTGGTCGACCAAGATGCGCCGCATCGCCTCCGCCGCCGCCGCGTAGAAGTGGCCGCGCGTCTTCCAGTCGCGCTCGCCGAGGCTGCCCGCCATCTTGAGGTAGGCCTCGTGCACCAGCTCCGTCGCGCCCAGCGTGTGCCCCGGGCGCTCGCCGGCCATGCGCCGCGCGGCGATCTTGCGCAGGTGGCCGTACACGATCTCTAGCAACTCGTTGGCAGCACCCGAATCGCCCGCCGCCACGCCGCCGAGCAATTCGGTGACGCGGTGGGTCGCGCCCGCCCCGGGGGCGGTGTGTTCGGGCGGCTGCATCGGGCGGAACCTAGGGCGGATCGGACAGGTCCACCCAGAAAAAGCCGCGCTCGCCGCCGCCGTCCTCCCAACCCGCCTCGACGGTGACCCCGTCGGCCTCGGCCTCCGGTTGGAGGGTCGCGATCAGCGCGCCCGGCGCGGCGCCGGGGAGGCCGGCGGCGCGCAGCTCGTAGCGCACGCCGGGGCGGACGCGCGACAGCCGGAGCGTCGCCACCCGGCCATCGACGCCCAGCAGCTCGACCTCGAAGCGGGACAGGGCGTCGCCGGGGTCGTAGCCGGCCAACCACTCGAAAGCGTTGCTCTGCCCGTCGCCATCGCCGTCGGCGCCGGGGTTGGCGGCGGCCAGTTCGGAAGCGTCGAGCGCGCCATCGGCGTCGGTGTCGAAGTGGTCGAACTGCCAGCCGTCGGGCAGGCCGTCGCCGGCGACCGGGCCGAAGTTGTCGGGGTCGGAGTCCTCGACCCAGAACGCACCGCCGGCGTCGAAGCCGCCCCACGCCGCGCCGAACTCCGCCAGTGCCGGCGCGCGCACCGCCCCCGCCCAGGCCAAGCCGTCGGCGTCGATGCCGGTCAGCGGCCCGCCCTGCACCGACCACGCCACCCAGTCCGGTTCCAGTGCCGTCAGCGTGCCGTCGTCCATCAGCGCCGCCGCGCCGAGGGCGTTTTGCGCGCCCTCTGGGACGGACGGTTCGGCGGGCGCGGCGGCCAAGGCCACCGGGTCGGTCAACAGGCCTGCATACCCGGACGCCGCGTCCGCCGCCTGGGCGCCGGTACGCCCGCCGCCGCCCACCGCCGGGTCCGCCCGGTAGGGGCCGCCCTGCGCCCCGGGTGCGCCGTCGCCGAGCGAGGACACCACCAAGGCGTACGGCGACGCCGCCTGCGCGGCCGCGATCCCGAGCCAAGCCAAAGCGACCGTCGCCCTCATCGCGCCGCCTCCAGTTGCCCGACCCGCGCCCGCAGCGACTCGTTCTCCGCGCGCAGTTCGTTGACCGCGTTGAGCATCGTCCACAGCACCACGTCGTTGTTCACCAGCCGGTAGCCCGAGCGGTCGTAGCTCACCGCCTCCGGCAGCACCGCCTCGAGCTCCTGCGCCAGCACGCCGACGTAGGCACGGTCGCTCGGCAGGCCGAGCGGGTTGTCCCGGCGGTAGCGGTAGCGCACCGGCTTGAGGTTCGCGATGGCATCCAGACCTTCGCCGAAGCGCTCGTCCTCGACCTTCTTCAGGCGCGCGTCGGAGCTGTTGAGGAAGCTGCCGCCGCCGGGTTTGTAGGCGTCATTGCCGACGTAGAGGTCGCCCGCCGTCGTCACCACCAGCGCGTTCGAGCGCGCCCCATCCGAAGCGCCGTTGCCCACCACCACGGCGGCGTCCGGCACCTGCACGTTGTAGCGGCCGAAGACCATCTCCAACTCCTCGCCGCCGCCGAGCGTGCCCTCGCCGAACACGCCCCCGCCGTCCGGCGAAGCCGCGATCCAGCGGAGGCTCGGGGCGATCTCCGGGCCGCTGCGGTAGCGCAGGGGGTGGCTGCCGATCCTCTCGAAGATCCGCCCGCCGAGGATGAAGTCCCCTCCCAGGGCGCGCACCGCGGGCACCGGCTCCGGCACCGGGGCGGCCCAGTTTTGTCCGGCCGCATCGTTGGCCTGCCAGCGCCACGCCTGGAGCTCGCCTTCACCCCAGCCGAGGCCGAGCACCGCCGGCACCGGGCCTGAGAGGTCCAGGGTGAACTCCCGAGCTGCGAGGTCCCCGATCTCGTTCGTGCCGTACGCCACCTGTGTCCAGTCGCCCCATCCCGAAATGCCGGGGAGCAGCGTGCGACTGAAGTAGAACTTCTCGAAATGCTCGCTGTCGAGGAACGCGGCCAGGAAGCCACTGTCGTCATCGAGCTCCCCTCCGCCGATCCCGCCCGCGACCGGCGCCGACCACGACGCCGCGTTCGCGTCGGCGCCGAGCGCGACGTGCGAATCGAACGTGTAGTAGCCCGAGGGGTCCCAGGCCGAAGTGTGCTTCGTCGCGATGGTGAAGCCGAGGCACGGCTGGCCGCCGAAGTCGGTCAGGGCCACCGCGTCCCTGGCGGCATCGCCCGCGGAGAACGTGCCGGTCGCCGAAACCGCCCCCCACAGAGCGCCGGTGGATCCCACCGCGCGGCGGTAGGCGATCCGCGCCACCCATCCGCCCTGGCCGCCGATCTCGAGGCGCGCGGCCGCCCAAAGCGCCACCGCGGGCGCGCCGGCGATCTTCGCGACGGCGATCCCTCCGATCCGCTCGTCGTTCCTCGGGTCCATGATCGAGTCGAAGAATGCGCTGTCGAGCGAGAGCACCGTCACCGGCGCGTTCCAGACGCTGCCCGACGGGTCGGCCGCGCGGTAGAAGGTGACCACGCCGCCGGCTCGGTAGAAGAACCCTGGACTGCCGCCGTAGTCCCCCAGTCCGACCATCTCGCCGGGCGGGGTCGGCGCCACGGTCACCGGCGGCGACCAGGCCGTTCCCGCCGCATCCAATGCGCGGACAAAACGGAGCCCTCCGGAAGTGCGGATCAAAAGTCCGATCGCACCCCCCTGCAGCACCACCGAATCCACACCGAGCGCGTGCCCTGCGAAGGGCTCGACCTCGAACGACACCGGCATCTCCACTTCGAAGCCGGTGGTGGTGACGTTGCTCACCGGGTAGTCCTCGCCGTCGGGCAGCGAGATGGTCGGCACCTGTCCGAAGGGCTCGTCGAACGTCACCTGGAGCGTGCCGCCGGACGGCTGGGGCAGCGCTCGATCGCCCGACACGGCGGGCGCGCCGCCGAGCTTGTCGCGGGTGATCGCGCCGTCGGCGAGCATCTCGGTCGTGATACTGCCCGGCTGCATCGCCCCGGCGACCTCGGCGAAATCCGCCTGCGCCGCGCGCCGCGCGCTGAGGGCGAAGGGCAAGGACGACAGCGGCGTGTCCGGGGCCAGCGCGGCGAAGCCGTTGACGCCGTCGTCGAACCAGATGCGCAGGAACAACTGCTCGCCCTCCTCCGCGGGCGCGAGGTCCTCCGGCAGCGGCTCCATGCCCGCGCCACCCAGTTGCACCGAGTAGAGCCCACGCTCGACCGGCACCTCCATGTAGCTCACCGGCCCTCCCGCCGGCGTCCCGTCGTGCGCCCAGAGCCGCCGCTCCCCCGCGACCAACCCCCCCGGCGGGTCGATCACCAACTCCAGCGGCCCCTCGCCCAACGGGTATAGGGCGCCGGGGTCGAGCACCTGCACCGCGACCACCGAACCCCCTGCGACGACGCAATCGAACTGTGCCAGCCCGTGGCCTTCCTCGTTGCCATTCGGCAGCTTGGCCGCGGGCGCCTCGAGGTAGCCCGATCCCCCCTCCACGACCTCCACCGCCTCCACCCCGCCCAGCTCGCCGATGATCGCCTGCCCGACCGCCGGCTCCCCGGCGACCTGCGTCGCGGCGTAGATCTCAAATTTGAACCTCCCGAGCCCGTCGAAATTCACGCCATCGACCGCGATCCGCCCCTGGTGCGGGACGGTGTTCGGCACCGCCACCGGGGCGGCGGCGTGACAGAGCTGACAAAGGCAGGCGAGCACGATGGAGGTCCGCTTCATGTCCCCATCGGCGCAGTTCGGTGACGGGAGACGCCAATCTTTTTGCGCCGGCGTCGCCCGCAGCGTGGGGGGGAACCGATCCACGCTCTCCGGCGCGGCCCACCACTACCCGCTTTCCGCCGCCGCCGGTCCGCGCTACACTCTGCCCCATGCCCCCTCTCGCTCGACTGCTGGTGACGCTGGGCTCCCTCGGTGTGGGCGGATCGGTTGCCGCCGGACCGCTGCGGGTGGACTTCAGCCGCTCGGACGACGCCGGGTTGGCACCGCTACAAACCGGCTGGCTCGGTTTCGGCCTGCCGGGGACGGGCGGGGACGAAGTCGCGGCTCCCTTCGCCGATGACGAACTCGCCGGCCTGGGCGGTTCGGTCGCGGTCGCGCTGGCGGGCAACTCGCACGCCCGCGATTACGCGCCGGCGACCGGCGCCTTCGCCGCCGACAGCGCGCTGCTCTCCGACGGGCCGCTCCTCAACCGCGCCGGGGTGATGACGCTGACCTTCTCCGGGTTGCTGCCCGGCAGCTACGCGCTGACCACCTATCACCACACGACGCAGTTCGGCCCCTCCGAACGCCCGCCGGCGACGCCGTTCGACGTCCGCCTCACCGACGCCGCCGGCGATGCCGTGCCGGTCGCGTCCGGCGTCGCGATGTCCGATAACGCCAGCCCCGCGCTGAGCGTCGTCGAGCTCGAGTTCGTCGTCGATGCCGCCGGGGCGGCCCACGTGGATTTCGTCCGCGGCCCCGACCAGGGGACGCCGGACCACTTCGCCTTGTGCGGGTTCGAGCTCGCGCTCGCGGGCCCGCCGCCCCCGCCGCTCGTGCTCGGGGGCGCCTTCCTCACCGAGTTCATGGCCTCGAACGCGGACACGCTGACCGACGGCGACGGCGACGCCCCGGACTGGGTCGAGATCTGGAACTCGACCGGGGCCGCGCTCGACCTCTCCGGATGGGCGCTCAGCGACGACCCGGCGGCGCCGGGGCTCTGGCGTTTCCCGGACGGTTCGGTCTTGCAAAGCGATGGATACTTGGTGGTGTTCGCCTCGGGCAAGGGCGGCGGGGGCTACGCCGACCCGGGCGGCCACCTCCACACGGACTTCCGCATCGATCGTTCGGCGGGCGGGCACCTGGCCTTGCACCGCCCGGACGGCGCGGGCGGCTGGGAACTGGTCGATTCGTTCGCTGCCTATCCCGAGCAGCGCGAGGACGTGTCTTACGGACAAATCGGCACCGAGCTCCCGCTGGCGCGCGGCTACTTCACGGCGCCGACACCCGGTGCGCGCAACATCGGCGAGCCGGTCGCCGGCTTCGTCGCGGACACGAAGTTCAGCCGCGACCGCGGGCTCTACGACGCGCCTTTCGCGCTGGCCATCACCACCGCCACGCCCGGCGCGGAGATCCGTTACACGCTCGACGGCTCGGAGCCGGCGCCCGACCACGGCGCGGTCTACAGCGCGCCTGTGGCGATCGACACCACGCGCATCGTGCGGGCCGCCGCGTTCCTCGCGGGCCACGAGCCGACCAACATCGACACGCACACCTACGTCTTTACCGCGCACGTCCCCGACCAGCCCGACCAACCGCCCGGGTTCCCGACGACCTGGACCGGCTGGGACTACGGGATGGATCAAAATCTGACCGATCTGCGCGCGATCGTCGATGACCCTGCGGCCGACGAAGCCGCCGCCAAGGCCGCGGTCGCGGAGTCGCTGCGGGCGCTACCGACGCTCTCGCTGGTGACCGATGTCGATCACCTGTTCAGCCCGGCGACCGGCATCTATCATAACACCGAAGGGCGCGGAGCCGCGTGGGAGCGACCGTGTTCGATCGAGCTGATCGACCCCGTCGATGGGGGGCTGTTGCAGATCGACTGCGGCGTGCGCCTGCAGGGTTTCACCTCGCGCGACCCGACGCGCAACCCGAAGCACTCGCTACGGCTGATCTTCCGCCGGGCGTACAGCGCCGGCAAGCTCGACTATCCGCTGTTCGGCGGGTCGGCCGCCGACCGGTTCGACACGGTCATCCTGCGCTCGAACTCCCAGGACGCGTGGGTCTACAACAGCGCCGGCAACCGCGCCGGGCAGTTCGTCCGCGACGAGTGGAACCGGCGCACGCAGCTGGAGATGGGCCGGCCGAGCCCTCACGGCACCTGGGTCCACCTCTATCTCAACGGCCTCTACTGGGGGGTCTACAACCCCGTCGAGCGGCCGGACGCCAGCTTTGCGGCCAGCTACTTCGGCGGTGACAAGGACGACTACGACGCGCTCAAGAATCACGAGGAGGTCATCGACGGCGACGGTGTCGGCTACAACGAGTTGTTAGCGCTGATCCAGAACGACCCCGGCAATTTCGGTGCCGGCTACCGCGACTTCTCCTCCGCGGCGGCGTACGAGGCGCTGCAGGGCAATGCCCCCGACGGGACGCCCGACCCGGCTTTGCCCAGCTACCTCGACGTGCCGAACCTGATCGACTACGTCATCCACAACATGTACTCCGCCGCCACCGACTGGCCGGGGAACAACTACATCGCCCGCGACCGCACGGCGGCGGGCACGGGCTTCAAATTCTTCAGCTGGGACAACGAGCACGGCATGAAGCCCTCCGCGGGCATCGACCGCACGCAGCCGCACTCGCGCGACAACGACTCGCCGACGAAGTTCCACCACCCGCTGCGCGCCAACGCCGAATACCGCCTGCGCTTCGCCGACCACCTGCACCGCGCGTTCTTCAACGGCGGCCCGCTCACCGCCGACAGCGCCGCCGCGCGGTGGATCGAACTGACCGAGGAGATCCGCCCGGCGCTGGTCGCCGAGAGCGCACGCTGGGGCGACTACCGCCGGTCGGACCCCTACACCGTGACCGGGGATTTCCTGCCGCTGCGCGAAGACCTAATGACCAACTGGTTCCCGCAGCGCTCGGCGATCGTGCTCGGCCAGTTCCGCGCCCAGGGGCTCTACCCGGATGTCACGGCGCCCGCTTTCTCTCAACACGGCGGCACCTTGCCGGAAGGCTCCCCCCTCGGCGTCACCGCCCCCGCAGGCACCATCTACCTCACGCTCGACGGCAGCGATCCGCGCCTCCGCGGCGGCGCGGTGAACCCCGCTGCGATCGCCCTGGCGACGGGGACGGTCAGCGAGACCTTGCTCGCCGCCGGCGCGTCCGGTTGGCGCTACTCCGACGGCGGCTCGGCGCCGCCCGGCGCTTGGGCGTCGGCGGGTTATGACGACTCCGCCTGGGGCGCCGGCGCGGCGCCGCTCGGCTACGGCGGCGTCGGCGATCCGGACATCGCCACGACCATCGATTCCGGGCCGCTGGCTTCGAAGCACCCGGCGGCATATTTCCGGCGAACCTTCACCGCGGCCGGGGCGGGCGCGTTCACCGAACTCGCGCTCTCCCTGCGTCGCGACGACGGCGCGGCGGTCTATCTGAACGGCGCCGAGATCGTCCGCAGCAACCTCCCGGCCGGCGCGCTCGAATTCACGACCCTCGCGCTGGAGGGCATCGGCGGCACCGACGAGGAAGCGTACCTCACGTTCACGGTGCCGCTGGCGCCGGGGCTCCTCGTCGAGGGAGAGAACACGCTCGCGGTCGAGGTCCACCAGAGCGCGACCAGCAGCAGCGACCTCGTGCTCGACCTCGCGCTCGCCGGCACCCGGAGCGCCGGGGGCGCGTCGGGCGTCTCCTTGACCGCCTCCGGCAGCGTCAAGGCGCGGGCGCTGGCCGGCGGCGAGTGGTCGGCGCTGAACACCGCCGACTTCATCGTCGGCACGCCTGCGGGGCCGGGTTCGTTGGCGGTGAGCGAGATCCACTACAAGCCGCTCGGCGGCGGCGCGTTGGAGTTCCTCGAACTGGCCAACATCAGCGGTGCGACCCTCGAGCTGACCGGCCTGCGCTTCACGGAGGGGGTCGAGTTCGAGTTCCCGCAAGGCGCGACCCTCGCGCCCGGCGAGCGGGTCTTGGTGGTCGATCGGCTGGCGGCGTTCGAGGCCGAGTACGGGCCCGGCTTGCCGGTCGCCGGCGAGTTCTCCGGCGACCTCGACAACGGCGGCGAGACCATCACCTTGACCGCCGCGGACGGCGCGACCGTGCGCTCGTTCCGCTACGACGACCGCGCGCCGTGGCCGGAGTCGCCCGACAACGGCGGCTTCTCGCTGACGCTGATCGCGCCCGCCTCGGACCCCGACCACGCCGACCCGGCGAGCTGGCGATCGAGCCGCTTCCCCGGCGGCAGCCCGGGGGGCTCCGACGCCCGGCCCGCGCCTGCCGACCCCGGGGACGATGGCGACCGCGACGGGCTGGCGGCACTCGCCGAGTTCGCGCTCGGGGGCGACGACGCCGACCCCGCGGTGCGGCCGGCCTTGGCGGTCGCCTCGCTCGGCGACGGGACGCGGGTGTTGAGCTACGTGCTGGATCTCGCCGCCGAGTCGGCCGGGGTCACGCCCGAGGGCGCGGATGACCTCGCCGGCTGGACGGCCCTCGCTCTGCCCTGGTCCGGGCGCGAGGATCTCGGCTCCGGCAGGGTGCGGATCTCCCACGAGCTGCCGGCCGACGCGCCACCGTTCCTGAGGCTGCGCGTGGATCAGCGCTGAGGGCCGAACACGAGGCGGTCGAAGGGGACGTAGGCGAAGGCGAACCCGCAGGGGATGCGGGTGCCGGCGGCGAGCGGGAGGCCGAAGGGGTGGATTTCGATCGCCGCGCCGCCGTCGACGACGCGCCACTCGAAATGGCAGGAGCGCGCTACCGTGCCGCCGACGCCGACGGTGATATCGAGCGCGTTGATCAACAGGGCGCCGCCGTCCAGGTCGCCCATGGAAGGGATCTCCAGCCGGTAGATCCCGGTGGTGAAATCGCGCGTGCAGGTGAACGGCACCGGTCCGGAGGCCACCGTGGCCCCGGTGCGGCCGACCTGCCCGACCGTGAGGTCGGGCGTGTCATACGGGACGTAGACGAAGCTCCAGGCGCCGTCGGCCGGGGCGCTGCCGTCGCTGGTGGCGGGGTCGACCCGCACGCGCCAGCCGTAGGTGTTCGTCCCCGGGGCGAAACCGGTCCCGGTGCTGACGACCTTGGGCACGCCGCCGTTCTCCGCGCCGACGACGAGCAGGGCGCCGAGGTCCGGGGTGAAGGTGCCGTTCTCGCTCGGCAGGTGGTGGCGCCCGGCGGCGACGACCAAGGGGGCGGACCCGCCGGGCAGGTGGGCGAAGGCCAGCACCTCCCCGGCGGCGCCGATGTGGCCGCCCGCCCAACCGTCGGCGAAGGGGAAGCGGGCGAGGCCGACGTTGAGGGAGGCCACCTCGTTGGCGTTCTCGACGGTGGTCGCGATCCAGGTCCCGACCGGGAAGCCGGCCGGGATGCTGTCGGTGAGTTCGCCGGGCGAAGTCGTCACCTTGCGGAACGTGTCGAGGCTGCCGGTGCTGGCCAGCAACACGCCCTCGCTCTGGCGCAGCGGCGCGCCGTCGGCGGTGATGGTCGTGTCGCCGAAGTTCGGCGGGTCGGCGAGCGAGAGCGCGTAGCCCGCCGTCTGCCCGTGGGCGATCGCGTATCCCGCCGAACTCGTCGAGGCGCGGATGCGGGCGGCGAACATCGCCTTGGCCGGGGATTCGACGGCCTTGATGAACTGCCTGGCGCCGAGGGCGTCGGGGTCGATCCGGTCGAACTCCCGCGTGCCCTCGCCCGGCAAGGGGGTCGGCACGAGGTAGTTCCAGCGCAGCAGGTCGCCGGAGCCGAGGAACCAGTAGTTCGCGCCGAGGCGGGTATCGATGCTGAAGACGCCGGTCGGCGAGAGGCTGGCCGCGAACGGCAAGATCGCGTCGTGGACGTTCGCGTGCAGGGTGTAGCCGCCGGTGGAGTCGCTCCAACCGCTCACTTCCAGGAGGTACACGCCGGGCTCCGTGACGTCGTAGAAGATGCGGAAGTTCCGCCCCTCGGTGTCATCGATCTGCACCAGCGGGGTGCCGGTGCCGTTGTGGTAGAGCGTGCCGATGGTGTCGGTGCCGCCGGTGGTCCAAAGCTCGAGCGTGCCCGGCTGGTCGACCTCGATCCGGTAGTGCGTCGAGGCGAAGGGCTCGGGGATGCTGCCGCCGAGCGCCACCGCGAGCTCGGACGGGATCTCATCGACCGACTCGAGCAGGGCGTTCACCGGCGTCGGCATCGCCGCCCACGGGGTGGTGGCGCCGACGAGGTCGCCGGGGCGCAGCGACCGGAGGTCGGCGACGTCGCGCCCGCCCGCCTCGTCGAGGCGCCAACAGGAGGCCAGGCCGGGCGTGTCGGCGGGGACAGTGCGGCGCATGTCGGCGGCGATCTCCTCGCCGCTCCGGGCCACCGACCAGATGCGCACCTCGTCGATGGCGCCGTCGAAGTTCTCGCCGTAGATGCCGTCGCGTCCGATGTTCACCGGGTGGGCCGGGTCGGTGAGCACGGGCGCTGCGGGCGAGCCGATGTGGTCGTGCGATTTGATCTGCCAGCCGTTGAGGTAGATGTCGTAGCCGGTCTGCCGCACGGCGTAGGCGATGTGCACCCACTCGCCGGCGCGGTAGTTCTGCTGCACGGAGGCGTCCGTGTCGATCCAGCCGGTCGCCGAGCCGATGTGGGCGAGGAAGGTCGTGCCGTCATGGATCTTCATCGTGAAGCCGTAGTTGGCGGCGGCGCCGCGGGTGCTGAAGACCGTCATCCGCGAGGTGCTGTCGGGTTTGACCCAGGCCTCGACGGTGTACTCCCCGCTGACGGTGCTCCCGTAGGGTGCCTCGATGTGGTGGACACCACCGAACTCCAACCCGCGCCCGGCGGCGAGCTCGTCCTCCGCCTGGCCCATGAAGGCGAAGCGGTTGCTGTAGGTGGTCGAGCCCATCTCGCGCTGGATGCGCAGCCGGTAGACGCCGGGCTCGACCCAGTCGCCGAAGGGGGCGTAGCGGTGCCGGCCCGCCTGCCCCCAGGTGCCGGGCTGGAACTCGGGGGCGCCCGACCCGAAGCTGCCGTCGCCGTCGCGGTCGATCCACAGCCGCATGCCGTCGCCCCCGTAGGTGGTGAAGCGGGTCCGGCGCAGCACCCTGAGCCAGCCGTCGTACTGGACGGAGAAATCCTGCCAACGGCCGTCGCTGCCGCCGGTGATGCCGACGTCGCCGCGCGGCCCCATGTTGTTGTCCCAGTAGAGGGGCATCTCCTCGGTGCGGGTGCCGGAGATCGTCTGGCTGGTGCGCCAATCGGCGTGCGAGCTCACCCCGCGCAGGCTCGAGTTCACGAAGCTGGCGGTGAGGCCGTAATCGGTCAGCGCCGCGTCTTGGAAGATCTCGAACTCGCCGATGCCGAGCGTCTGGGTGTTGCGGGTGAGGATGAACTGGTTGGCGCCGGTGCCGTGCCCGTACTGCATGCGCACCCGGTAGTTACCCTCGCCGAGCGCCGGCAGGTCGACCGTTTGGAAGTTCGTCAGCGTGGTGCGCTCCGATGCCTCCAGGGTGCCGTCGCCGTCGCGGTCGATCCAGATGCGGGCGTCGCCGCCGCCGGGCGCGAAGGTGAAGATCGACAGGTCGGTCTGGACGTAAGGCCGGGTCACTTTGAGATAGCCGTCCCACTGCACCGAGAAGTCGTCCCAGTCGTCGGCCGTGCCGCCCGTCAAGCCGAGGGCGTCTCGGTCGCCCCAGTCCTTGCTGAAGAAGCGGGGGTCCTTGTCGACCCGGGTGCCGGCCGGGGTGTCCGAGGCGGTCCAGTCGCCGTCGTCCCCGAGCAGGACGCCGTTGAAGTAGCTGCCGACGAAGCCCACGGTCTCCGACGCCGCGTCGGTATAGACTTCGAACTCCGGGAAGGGCGAGATCTCGGCGAGGAACTCCACCTTCAGGTCGAGGTATTCGTCCGGGGCGCTGCCGCCGAGGCCGAGGTTCGTCAGGCGCACCGAACCGTCGGGGGCGGTCCAGGAGGCGCCGGCCGCGAGCGCGGAATCGTCGCGGTCGAAGTCCGAGTGGTCGTACTCCTCGGTGGCCATCGTCATCGGGTCGGTGGTGATCGACGAGGTGATCCCCTCGATCTGCGAGAAGGGTGTGCCGTCGAGCTGCCGGTGCTGGTTCGGCCGGTGCTCCCAGACCAGGTAGGCGCCGGTGCTCAGCGTGTGGTTGGCCGGGAACTTGCGCCGCAGGCCGGCCCAGATGCGTTTGCCGCCGCCGGTGCGGAAGGTGAGGCCGAGCTTGTTGCCGGAGCTGTGGGCGTCCGGGTGGTCGAAGCGGTGGATGCGGTAGATGCCGTCGCCGGTGGCGTTGACCACCCGGTCGGGTTCGATCCAGCCGAGGCAGACTTTGTTGTTCATCGAGAAGTGGCCGTTCTGCCAGACGTTCTCGATGCCGGGCCGCTGGCGGAACTGCACCGACATCATGTCGAAGGTGTCGCCGTACTCGTCGTTGCCGGCCGCCCCCCAGCTGCGGTTCACCCCGTAGCGCTCGCCCCAGTCGCCGCCGGCCTGGGCGCGCACCCAGAAGTTCGAGTGCCCGAGCCCGTAGTTGTGCCCGAACTCGTGCAGGTAGGTGTCGGCGTCCTGCACGTTGGTCTCCCACTGGTCGGAACCCCCGAGGTTGGCGAAGGCGCCGCCGATCTTGGTCGTCGCCCGGAACGAGAACACGAAGATGTCGTAGTCGGCGAGCACGTAGCCCGCCGCTTCCGCCAGCGCCTTGGCGTCGCTGGCCAAGCGCCCGGAACCCTTGTCATCGTAGAAGAAGGTGTCGCCCCCATCGAGGCGGAACACCTCCGGGGTGACGGTGCGGGAACGGATGTAGGCGTTGCCGAAGGACATCTCGTCGAGCACCGGGCTGGCGCCGTCGACCGCGGCCTCGATCTCGGCCACCGTCATCGGCGCGCCGGTCCAGTTGGAGAAATCGCAGCGGATCACCAACACGTCCTTGGGCGCCTTGCTCCAGGCCAGCGATTCCGCACTGGCGGCGCCGATGATGTTTTCGCCGCCGCCGTCCGAGGCCGAGAAGGCGACGGAGAGCGCCGCGCGGGGCGTGCGGTGGCCGGGCAGCGTCAGGGTTTCTCGCAAGGCCGAAGAGACTTCGTGCGCGGCGGCGCGGCTCGCGAACCCGGCGCGGCTCCCGCCGACCAGCGCGACGGCCCCGGCGCCCGCGGGCGGCGATTCCGCATGGGCCGGGAAGTGGTCGCCCAAGGCGCGGGCATCGGTCGCGGGCAAGATCTGCACCATCCCCGGGCGCAGCGCCGCGTGGCCGGCGATGGTGATCCCCTGCACCGGCAGCTCCGACTTGGTCGTCACCCCGTCCCAGGCGGCGGTGGGGTAGACTCTCAGGCGCTCGCCCCCGGCCGCGGTGAACCAGGTGCGGTGGCGCGGTTCCGCCACGCGTTCAGCGCCGGGCCGGCAGTCGGATTGCACGGTGTACTCCCCGGTGGCGCTGAACGGCCGCTCGACGAGTTCGCGCAGCGGCTCCGGCAGCGCCAGCCACTGCCGCCAGCTCAAGGCGCGCTCGAGCGCGAGTTCGGGATCGCTGCGGATCAGGGCGAGCATCTCCTCGCCGCGGGCGGCCGCCAGTTCCCGCGCCGACCGGGTCACCCGGACACCGGCGGCACGGGGGCGATCCACAGCGCCCCCCGCGAGGTCGGTGGCGAGCCAGGCGTCGAACGCGGCGATCGCATCGGGCCCATCCGGTACATCGGCGACGTCGCGGGCGTCCGCCGTGCCGGCGGTCGGCGCGCCCGGCGCCGGGCCGTCTGGCGGGGGTTGGCGATGGACGAACCAGAGCAGGCAGACGGCAGCGAGCCCGAGAAAGGCGGCGATGGCGGGGGCGCGGGGTGAAGAAGGCATGGTCTCTCAGCGGGTTCTAGACCGATTTCGGCAAGATGTTGAGATAATGATGCGCTTTTGAAACCGGATTTGCCGACTCAGGGCGCGCCTTGCTAGAACTGCCGCCATGGAAACGCGGATTTTTCTCGCTGTCGCCGCCTCGATGGTCCCGCTCGGCCAGCCGGTGCGGGCCGACTACGCCGCCGAAGTGCTCGCCGATTCTCCGCTCGCCTACTGGCGCCTGGGCGATGCCGCGGGCTCGCTGCAGGCGATCGACCTTTCGGGCGGTGCGACGCACCTCGACTACACGCTGTTCAACGACGCCGATTTCGGCCAGAGCGGCGCCGTCGATGACGCGGACACCGCCGTGCGCTTCACGCCGGCGGAGGGGGACAACACCCCGCTCAACGGCGGCCCGAGCACCCACCCCAGCCTGGTCGCGCCGGACCCCGGGGCGCTCGGTTTCGCGAGCGGCGAGAGCTTCTCGGTCGAATACTGGATCCAAGCCGCCCCGGGCAACACCTCGACCGGCAATGCGGGCGTGGTCACGAAAGGCTACTCCAGCCTGCAGGCGCTCCCTTGGTATCTGTCGCGCTACAACGCCGGCCGGGTCGATTTCTTCCTCCGCGACATCAACAGCACCAACGCCTCGGTCGCCGCCACCGCCGGGGTCGGCGACGGGCGTTGGCACCACGTGGTGTGCACGTACGACGCGGCGTTCGGCGAGATCGCGATCTACGTCGATGGCGCCCTCCAGAGCACCACCGGCGGCGTCGCCCCCGACGCCTACGGCACCAACCTCGACCCCTTCACCCTCGCCAACCACTTCAACCGCCGGCTCGACGTCGCGCTCGACGAGGTCGCGGTCTACGCCGCCGCGCTCGCACCCGACCGCATCGCCGCACACTATGCCGCCGCGGGGATCGTCGCCCCGGAGCCGGGTGCGGAGGCGTTGTTGGCGGTCGATTTCGGCAGCTCGGCGGGCAGCGGGGGCGGGCTGGGTGGCGTCCAGGACGGCTTCGCCGAGTTCGCCGCCAACGAGGGGGATGGCCTCGATCCGGTCGCGATGGACTACCCGAGCAGCGCCGCGGCGGTTGGCGAGGCGGTCACCGTCACGGTCGCGGGTTACACACACTGGCGGAACTATGCCGCGCCGGGCGCCACGTACGGGCTCGACGATCTCGTCTCCGACAACGTGCTGCGCAACGCCGACGGCACCATGACCCTCACCCTCGATGCGCTGCGTTCGGGCGCATACCAATTCACCACCTACCATGTCTCCACGCAGTTCGGCGGCGGCACCTTCAGCCTGACGGTGAACGATGCCGCCGGCGAGCGCAGCATCGCCGACGCGGTGCCCGTGGCGCGGGCGTCGGAGCTGCAAGCGGTGACCTTCGAGGCGATTTCGGACGGGACGCCGATCACCCTGACCATGACCGGCGGCGCGAACAGCACGCACCTCTCCCTGTGCGGGTTCACCGTCGCGGCCCCTCCGGGCTCCGGCCTGCGCATGACCGACTTCGCCTTCGATCCCGGCACGCGCGTGCCGACCTTCACCTGGGACTCGGTTCCCGGGGCCCATTATCTGGTCGAGTGGACGGCGGACGGCGATTCGTGGATCGAGATCGACGACAGCTACCCCTCGGGCGGCGAAACCACCACCTACACCGGATCGCCCGAGCCCGAGGATGCCTCCATCCGGCTCTATCGCGTTCAGAATAACTGAATTAGGGCTTGATCGAGCGCCCGGGATCCGTCAAAAAACACCCTCCGCCAGTCCCATGTTCTACAAGTTTCCCCCCTTGCTGCTCCTCGCCCTGGCGCCGGCGGCCTACGCCGACCTCCCCGCCGAGATCCTCGCCGACAACCCGGTCGGCTACTGGCGCCTCGACGAGACGTCCGGCACCGTCGCTGCCGACAGCTCGGGCAACGGCAACGATCTCACCTTCACCAATTTCGCCGGCGCGGGGACGATCGGCGCCATGGGCGCGGTCGGCAATGCCACCCAGTTCGGTCGCGACGGCGCCGATCCGGGGCTGAACAACCCGCCCGTCCACCCCTACGCGGTGAGTGGCGACCCGAACCAGCTCGGCTTCGCTTCCGGGACCAGCTTCTCGATCGAGTATCTCTTCCGCGCCGAAGCGGGCAACGATTCGAGCGGCAACGCCGGCATCGTTACCAAGGGCTACGACGAGGCTCAGGAGCTGCCCTGGTACATCTCCCGCTACAATGGCGGAACCGCCAACTTCATCATGCGCGACTCGTCGAGCAACACGAGTTCCATCGGCGGCACGACCGGTATCACCGACGGCCTCTGGCACCATGTCGTCGCGACCTACGACGCCGGGGGCGGCACGATCAACCTCTACATCGACGGCGTCCTCAACGCCTCGGCCGGCGGCGTGGCCGCCGACGCCTTCGGCACCAACGCCCGCCCCTTCGCCTTGGCCAACCATTTCAACCGCGCGCTCGACGCGGGCCTCGACGAGGTCGCCATTTATGGCACCGCACTGAGCGCCTCCCGCGTCTCCGACCACTTTGTGGCGTCCGGCCTCGTCACTTCCCACGCCGACCCCGCGGGCGACAAGGTCTTGGCGATCGATTTCGGGGCGTCCGACAACGCGGGCGGCGGCCCGGGCGGCACCCAGTCCGGGTTCTCCGCATTCGAGGCCGCCGGCACCGGCTCGGCGACCAACACCTACGCGAGCCTCGTCGGCGGGGGAGATATCGATGTGACGGTCAGCGGCCAGACCCACTGGCGCGACTACGCCGCCCACGCGGCGACCTACGGCAAAGACGAACTGCTCTCCGACATGGTGCTGCGCAACGCCGACGGCACGTTGACGCTCACGCTCGACGGTCTGGAGGCGGGCGACTACGTGCTCCGGGCGTACACCAACTCGAGCCAGTTCGGCGGCGGAACCTTCGACATCGACATCGATGGGGCGTCCGCCGAGACCGGGGTGTCCGTGGGGCGCAACGGCGAACTGAGCTTCACCGACCTCACCTTCAGCTCCGACGGCGCCGTGCCGACGGCCATCGACCTGCTCGGCGGCGCCAACAGCGAGCACCTCGCCGTCAACGGCTTCGAGCTCTTCCTCATCCCCGAGCCTGGCACCGCGGGCTTGATGCTGTTCGGCGCCCTCGCGTTCGTCGCGCGCCGGCGCCGCGCTTGACGGTCCCGGGCGATCCCGACCGCGCACCTAGGAGCCTGTCGGACTTACCCGTTCCGGCGCGAATCGTTTTACAATTTGCCCAAATCGCCCCGCTGTCTCGTCGCTGATCTCGATCAACTCCTCACCATCGTGTCGATTTGGATCGAAATTCTA
>JAUIGD010000245.1 GCA_030430255.1 Verrucomicrobiia bacterium | reverse complement strand
CGAGTTGTATTCGATCTCGATCTCGGCGACCGCGTCGAAGTAGGTCACGTGGTCGCTGTGCAGGTTCGCGTAACGCTCCAGGATCGCTTCGAAGGTCGCGTCGTCGATGTTGATCGTAAAACGGAAGCGCGCGCTCTCGCCCGAGCCGACCGGAGCCCAGTGCCCGTCCGTCAGGATGATCGGCGCTTCGTCGTCTTCGAATTCCTTCAGCCCCAGCTGGATGCCGACGAGCGGCACGTCGACGAGCCGTTCGTCCTTGTAGAATCCGAGCGAGACTTCGTACTTGTCGCCGCTGGCCACGTGCAGGAGCGGGGCCGGGGTGGCGGGCTGTTCGACGAGGATCCCGGTCGCCGCATCTTCCGCCGCCTGGCCGGTCGCGACGCTGCCGCCCACGACCTCGGCCCCGGAGAAGACGTTGACGGTGGTCGGGGCAGCCGCCCCAGCGGCTCCGGGGGAAGCCGCCGCTTGCGCCTCCCTGGCGCCGTCCAGGCGCACCAGCGCGTTGCGCAGGTTGAAGCCCATGTCGACCGAACTGTCCAAGCTCAGTTGCTGCGGCGCCACGCCCATCGTGACCTCCCACGCGGCGCTCTCCCCGGTGGCGTTGACGCACGCCACGCGCACGTTGTAGACGCCCGCCGCGCTCGGCGTCCCGCTGATCTTCCCCGTGGCCGGGTCGATGGCCATCCCTTCGGGCAGCCCGGTCGCGCTCCACGCGTCCGCCCGGTGGATGGTGAACGGCCCGCTCCCGTCGTCGCCGAAGCTCATCGCCAGCCCTCCTGCCGCCGCCGCGATCTGGAGTTCTTTGCTCACGGTGTTGAAGGCGATGATCCAGTAGTCCGTCCCGCCGCTCAACACATCGGGCAGCGTGCCAGCGGAAGTGAAGCGCACGCGGTCGCCGTTCGCCAGCTCGGGGTCGGCGCCGTCCCAGTAGATGATTTGGTCGTCGGTGTTGACGTCGGTGTGCACCGACTTCGACGGGGCATCGGCGGCGTTCGCCTGGTAGACGAATGGCGCGCCCACCGTCAGGGCGAGCACGCTGGTGTTGTCTGAGATGTCGGGTGCGGGCATGGTGATGGATCAGATGGCTCGGACGATGACGGTCCCTTCGTTCTCGCCCTTGGGGGTCGGCACGGCCAAGCCTCGCACGCCGATGAAGCCGGTGGCGTCGGCTGGCATGTTCTCCGTATCGAAGTTGAGCAGCCGCGCCCTGAAGAACAGGTCGCGGATCGCCCCGGCGTCTTCCACGCCGGTGCCGGATTCGCGCCCGTAGAGGATCTGGTCGTATTTGATCGTGTCCGTCGCGCCGTTGAGGTAGCGGGTCGCCTTCAGCCCGAAGTGGTGCGTCTTCGGCGTCTGCGTGACGAAGAACCGTTGCGCGACGAGCGGCGCCGCCCCCCAGTTGATCTCTTCCAAGTTCGCGGACGGCCCGCCCGCCTCTTCGTTCACCGCAGCGGCGTCGATCTGGATCTCGAACTGCGCCCCGCCGCGCTCGACTCCCAGCAGCGCAAACTCCATGCCGAGGTGCAGCACCATCTCGGTGTCCAGCCTGAACTCCGAACCGTTCAAGGCGAAGCGGAACAGCTCGCGCTCGAAGGCGGTCGGCCAGTAGCTCGCGTAGGTGCTGTCGTCGGATTCGCGCCGCACCGGATACCACTGGACGCCGTCGTTGGCGATGTAGTCGCCGGGCGCCGCGACGGCGGCGGGGAGACCGTTCTTCGCCGGGATCGCGATCTCGCCTGCGGTGTCGTTGCGGTAGATCCCGGCGGCGGCGGTCGTCGGGTCGGGCAGCGGGTCGACCGCTGGCGTGTACGCGTCTTCGTCGTGGTTCGGGAACGCGCGCAGCAGCCTGCCCTGCCGGGGCAGGGCGCTGTGCTTCAGCGCTGCCAGCCCCGCGAACTCTTTCTGTTCCGCGAACTCCCGGCGGCTCGGGAAAACATCGAAGACCGGCGGCAGCACCTGGCGGCTGATCTCGCCGCCGGATCCTCCGACCGTCAGGTTCAGCCCACCGGCGGGCGCCAGCCCTTCCAGCGTGGTGATCCGCGCCGCGTGGTCGTCGAGGTACGCTTGCAGCCCCTCGATCTGCGCGATGGTGTGCGTGTGCGCCTGGAAGGCGGACACGGGGCCGGCGGTGCTGATCACGACGGCCAGCGCTCCCGCCGCCCAGATCGTGTCCGTCGTGATCGTGATCGCGTTCGCGTTGTCGACGGTGACCACGTAGTCGTAATCGGCGCCGTGTTCGAGGATCCGCCCGCCCGCCTGGTTCTCGCGCACCGTCACGTGCAGCGCTTCGGTGCCGAGGTTGTGCGCCAGGTTGAACGCCATCAGCGTCCCGTCGCCGATGGTCGTCACGTAGTGCTGCGCGCCGGTGATCACCTGGTCGGTCGTGAACGGGATGTAGTTGACCGGCAGCGGGGGCTTCAGCCAATCGATCGGCTTGTGCAGGCCCAGCTCTTCCCACGCGATATCGCGCGCCACGGTGACCTCGCTCTGGTGGCTCCAGACGCGCACCGTGTCGCCGTCCTGTTCGTCTTCGATATGGAGCTCGATTTCGAGAACCAGGTCGATCTCGGTCTCCCCGGCGCGGGCGAACAGGTCGAATAGCTCGGTCGATCCGAGGGGGAGCGTGAACTGCAGGTCGCCCGGCGGGGCGCTGTGCACGTTGACCGTCATCAGCGGCTGCGGCGAACTCGAGAGATCGCCGCCAAACTCGATCAGCGCCTGCTGGTTCAGCCCCTGGGTCACCGTGAAGCTCCCCGCGTCGCCGATCATCGCGTTGAGCGCCGCCTGGATCTGTGCCGGGCCGTCCGCCCGGCCGAGCAGCGCCGTCTTCCTCGCGCCGAACTGGATCTCGAAGCGCCCCCGGAAACCGAGCGGGACGGTGAGCCGCTGGACTTCGTTCCACTCGGTGCCCGCGTTGTCGCTGAAGCCCGCGCGCACCAGGTCGATGCTCGGGGCCGGCGGGACCACGACCGCCAGCGTGTCGGTCATCGCCACGGGGGCTTCGGTCAGCCGCACGCGGTGGATCGATTTCCCGTCCTTTTGCTCGCTCGTCACCCGGATGAACGAGGTGGGCGCGAGCGAGTTGTCGGCGGGGGTGATCGCCACGGCTGCCGCGGGGATCGTGATCGTGTAGGTGCCGTTCTCCAGCACCACGTCGGGCGCCGCCCAGTAGTATTCAGGCAGGGCGGCTATCGCGTCCCGCAGGGCGGTCGCCGTCACGTCGAACGGGACGGTCAATTCGTTCAGCGGGTTGCCGTCGACGATCAGGCCCCAGCTGCCGGATGTCGGGCGCAGGTCGCGCCTGCCGAGCGTCGCCTTCAAGGCCTGCACCGTCCGCTGCACTTCGGCCTCGATCCCGTCCACCGAGTCCACCAAGCGCAGCTTGAAGAGCCAGTCGTCGCCCTCCACGGCGACCGGCCAGCCCACCTGTCCGCCGTCGACGGTTTCGGCGAGCGTCTGTTCGGTCAAATGCGCGTAGTAGAGTCCCTGCATCTTGCAGGGCGGCGAAAGTCAAAGGCTCACCGGGATCGCCGGGTACTAGCCCGGTATGATCCCGGCGGCCAAATCAGCCCAGATCTTCGGTCGACTTGCTCGCCGGCCCTGGCCCCGGGCTCGCTGGCATGCGGAAGAAGGCCGGGCGGAAAGGGCGCACCGCGTAGGGGAACGGCGGTTCGAGCGGCTCCGGCTCACCGTCTTCGATTGCCTGCGCCCGCTCGGCCCGGGTGCGCGCCTCGCCGTCGAGTCCTGATTCAGCCATCGTGCTTCGCGTTGAGCTTCTTCCGGTCGGCTTCCAGCTGCTCGATCATCGCCTCTCGGATCTGGTCGGCGGCGAGCACCTTCGCCTTCACCAGCGCTCGGGTGATCGCCGAGATCCCGGAGCGCGCCACGGCCTCGCCGCCGTACGCGTCTTCGAAGGCTTGCACCGCTTGGTCGCATCGTTCCTTGAGCGTCATATCGTCCAAAATATGCCCTGCACGCGGTGCGCGTCCACGAAGTTTCGCGCGGCGGCGATGGTGTCGTTGATGTCCGCTACCATCCCCGCGATGCTCCGGTCTGAGACGCCACCGGCCAGCCCCAGCATGAAGCGCACGTTTTGCGGCTCCGGCGGCGGGTCGAGCAGGTTGATATCGTGGCTCAGGTTCCAGAAGGTGCGGTGCTGGACGAACGGTTGCCAGCGCTCGTTGACGCCTTCGTCGCTGCCCAGGTCTTCGGGGGCGAGCAGCCATAGCGTGGCGATGTGGCAATCGTCCCAGGTGCGCCCCTCGACCTCCCCCCTGAAGAATTGCAGCCGGTCGGGCTCTTCCGGGTTCTCGAAGGCGCCGCTCTGCGCGAAGATGCGCGCCTGGGGCTGCGCGCCGGGGTCGCGCTTCGTCTGGATCGTGAACTGCGCCAGCGTGAAGCCTCCAAGCGTCCCCGCGTTCCATTGCGAGGTGTTCCCGAGCCGGTCTTTGCGCACCACGATCTCGCCCGCGACGAGCTTCCGCAGCTTCCGGTTGTCTTCGGTCGGCAGGTCGATGTCGTCGATGTCGATGGGGCCGCCGCTCGGGTCCAGCAGCTCGGCGACCGGCAGCGGGTCCCCCGCACCGAGCGCGTGGAAGAACTCCGGCGCGCCCTCGCCCGTGCGGCTCCCGGCGCCCACCGTCCTGAATTGCGTGATCGGGATGCGCGGCCCCTCGCTCAGCCAAGCCTGCACCGGCTCCCCGTGGTCGCCCCCCACGCCCAGCCTTTCGAGCGTCGCCCCCGGCGCCTCGGCGGCGGGCATCTCGAAGGTCGTCTCATCGTCGTTGACGAAGCCGGGCCGCACGGTGACTTCCCAGCGGCTTCGCTCGGGGTCCCACGCGGGCGTCGTGAACCAAGGGTGCCGCCACTCGCCTTCCTCGCGCACCGAGATCCGCAGGGGGCGCACGCTCTCCAGCCTGCGCCATACTTCGTTCCATTCGTCGGCGAAGATGCCGCCGAAGCGCGAGCCTGGCGGCAGGGGCGGGACGGCCAGCGCCGCTTCGTGCTGGGGGTAGAGCGTTCCCATTTTCAGCGGGGGGCGGCAGCCAGTTGCTCCGCCCGGTCGACGAGGATGGCCCGCACGCGGAGCAACGCTGCCCGGTTGGCGAAGTTCGAGTTCGCTTCCTCGGCGGTCATCTCGCCCTCGCGCACCGCGTAGTCGATCTCCAAGTCGGCGAAGATTTGCCCGATGACGGCTTCTGCGCGCATCATATCGTCCGCCGTCGCCGGGGCGCCATCAGCGTCCATCCCGCGCCTCCCTCCATGCGTTCGAAGCCTCGACCATCCGGCGCGCCTCCACCAGCTCGGCCCCCATCCTCAGCGCCTGTTCGTGCTTCCGTCGCGTCAGGTCGTAGTGCGGCAGCGAGTCCCGCTTGTTCTGGAACCAGCCGCGCTTCAGCCCGAGCCGCCGGGCGAAATCATGCAGCGCTTCGATGTTCCCCGGCGTCGTGAAAAGGTGCGCGCTCTCGCTCCACTTCCACCGGCGGTTCGGGGCGCAGGGGCGCACCCGGTCGACCATGATCGGCGCCGTCTCGAAGCCCTGGAGGGCGCCTTGGGCGAGGGGGCTGGACATGCCTGGCGGGGCATGTCAATGGCGCAGCCCGGCCTATTCCTTCGCCCGCTTGATCATGCTCTCGATCCGCTCGCGCCCGAGCCGCCTCGCTTTCTCGACCACCGAGGTTTTTAATCGGAAGGGGAGGGGGATCCGGGGATCGTCTTCCCGCTTGCGGCCAGCCCCCTCGCGCTTGCCTCCCCGCCCCTTGCTGCCGTCGTCGCTCATCGGAGGAGGGGGGCAAGGGGTTTGAACTCGGCACGGCCCGGCAACCTCACCAACCTCACGCGCCACGCGCCGTTCTGCCATAGATAAACGTAGCTCGATTCGGGGCACCGCCGCATCACTTCCTCAAGCGATTTACCTGCCGTGACCGGGAGCGCATCGCTGAACATCGGACTATCTTCCAAGACGGGGGCGAGCCACCGCATCTCCCGGCGCGAAGCCAATCGGGTGGCGCTTTCCTCGGAGTCGTAATGCTCGCACAAAGTCGCGCCAACTCCTCCGGCGAGATATCCGTCGTAATGGACGCGCGTGGCCAAGAAAGACTCCGGTTTAACTTGGGCGATGATCGTTGCTGAGGTGGACATCGGTTACGCGGCGAGCAGCACCCGGCAGGCCACCTTGTAGCGGAGCGGGCAGTTGGGGGCGCAGGTTCTGAGGAAGTTGCGCGCGAAGCGCGCCAAGGTGGCGGGGTCGCTGCTAGTCCAGTTCATGGTGCGTTTTGCTTCGGCGGTCGTCATTGTGCTTTCATCATACTCGCGTTTTGATTGCCGTCAACGGGAATCGAAGTTTTTCCGCCTTTAAGGCCCCACGAAGAGGGTGGGGTGCCCCTGCGCTCGCGCCCATGCAGCGGCTGCGCGCTTGGCTTCGGCGAAGCCCCCCCTGTGCTCGAAGGTAGCGCCCTCGCCCCACTCGCAGCTGCGCGTGGTGAAAAACACCCAATGGCCTTGCCCCCTGGGAGCCTTGCCGTGTGAAAGCTGAAATTGCTTGGTGTCGAATTCGGTTTTCATTGTGCGAGCATCATAACCGGCTTTTGATTTCCGTCAACGGGAATCGACTTTTTTTCACCCTGCCGCCGGGTCGACCGGCTTCCGCTCGCGCCAACGTCGGCGCCCCTCGATCAGCTCCGGGTCATGTTTGGTGCAGTGCGCGTGCCGCTCGCCCGGCGATCTGAGAAGCGGCTCCCAGCAGCCTGGGGTTGCGCACGCCTCGTAGTCGCACTCCGGCTGTTCTGGCGCCTCGCGCAACACGAACCGAAAGCCTTTGCCCCCGCAAGGGCGGCAGCGGTAGAAGCGCTCGCGCAGCCCGCTCCCGCCACACGCGGAGCATAGCCGTTTCAGCCACTTCGGGCTGGCGCTCATGCCGCGCTGAAGAAGTGTCGCCCCGGTCGCCCGTCCAAGCCTGCGACGTAGCGGTGCTCGTAGTTGTGATGGCTGATCTGGATCGCCCGCACCACGGCGGTCGCTTCGGCGTTCCAGTAAAGCATCGCCGCCGCCTTGAATCCCACGCCAGCGACGTCGGGGCTTCCGCCCTCGACGCGGTCGGGGTGCAGTTCGGTGCGGTGCGCCACGCGGATCCACGGTTCGCCCTCCGACTGGAGCGGCACGCCCTCTTCATCGACGTGCGCCTCGATCCCGATCCAGCTGCGCCGCCCCTCGGTCGGGGGATCGGTGATCTCGAATCGGGGCGGCTCGACTTGGGTGCCGTCCTCGAGGATCCCGTCCAGCGGCACGCCGTCGATGCTCGGCATCTCATCGTTCACGAAGCCCGGCCTGATCGCCACGGTGCGCCCGCTCGGGGTGGCCTGGAAGGGGACCGGCCAAGCTCGGCGGGGGATGGTCACCGTGACCAGCGTGCCGTCGCCGGGGATCTCCTGCAGCCGCACGTAGCGCGATGCCCCGCCGCCGAGGATCGGCTCGGTCGACTTCGCCCATTGTTTCGCCCGTTCCCACGCCGGGGTGATCAGGTCGCCGCGCTGGACGTCTAGTTCGTGCAGGCTCAAAACTCTTGCGGGGCTGCAGCGGGCGATCGCAGGGTTTCGAGGCGGATGACGCGTTCGTCGCTCCGGGCCGGCTCCGCCTTGGCTATGGCCTCGAACAAGTGAAATTCACCGCCTGGGTAACGCTTCGCTAGGCGCAGGCATTCCCGCTCTGCCTCTTCACGCTCAAAGTGGAGATACGTCGGGCGAAACTCGCCCGGGATCTCGTCGCCGCCGTCGCCGCATTCCATGAAGGCTGGATACCCGAGATTGATGATCACCCACATCGCCTAACTGACCGCAGCCTTTCGTTCCGCCCCTTTCGGCACGCCGTTCGTCTTGTAGCGGGCAAGCATCCTGCCGATCAGGTGCTCCCGCTGATTGTCGTTCATCCCCTCCATTGAAGCCAATAGGCGCGCGACTTGGCGCTTGTACTCACCTACGCCGTAGAGTGAATTCTGATGCTGGGTTGCCGCTAGCCTGCTCATGGGTCGATCAGCACTTCCGGGGGCGGCCAGCCGCCCAGCGGGGAAAGCATCCAGCGCTCGGAGATCTGCACCGCCGCGTTCCGGCCTCGCCCCCGCTTGCTGATCTTCGGCATCAGCACCATCCAGTTTCGCCCCTTCGGGGTCAGGTCTTTGAAGTCGCCCGGGAGGTTCGCCACCACCGTGTTCGCCTTCTTCGCCAAGCCGCGGGGCACCCGCAGTCGGACGTAGCTGCGCGTGAAGACGCCCCCGGTCTGCATGTAGGACGTCCAGCCAGCCATGGGGTTCTTGGTGCCCGCCTCGCCGTTGTCGGTCAGCCCGCTGGACTCGGCTGTCTCGGGCAGCAGCGCGGGGAAAGTCACGCGCCCGTCGTCGCCGACCGTCCCCCCGAAGCGTTCCTTGAGCTTCTCGATCAGCGGGTGCGTCTCGATGGGCTGCTCGGCGATGGCCGGGGTGAACTCCCAGGTGAATTCGTCGTCGTCTTCGTCGCCGTCCGCCTCGATCCCCTCATACTTGATCGTTACCGACCAGCCGAAGTTCTCATGGTGCAGCAGGTTCCACTGGCGGGTCTTCTCCGGGATGCCGCCGAGCACGGTTTCGTCGCCCACGGTCAGCACCTGCCCGAAGTCGGAGACGAACCACTCCACCTGGTGCGCGATCAGCCCCTGCGCGTTGATGCTGCCGGACGCAGCGTTGACTTTCACTTCGGCCATTTTGTCCTATCCGAATACGGGTTCAGGGATCGGTTGCGTCCGCGTCGCGATCTTCGGCGGGCCGGTGCTCTTGATGTCGCTCAGCGTCCCAGCGATCTCCTGCAGCAGGCCGGTGTGGCGCCTCGCTTCGTCGGCGAGCAACGCCTGCGCCGAGCGCCCAGCCAGCACGTTGATCGCGCTGGCGAAGCGCCCCACGCCGGTCGCCTGCTCGCGCGCCGCTTCGATGGCCTGGGTGATCGTCGGCTTCGCGTCTTCCGGTTTGCCGGCGTCGCTGTTCGCGATGGCTTCCTCCGCCGCCAAGCGGTTCGCCTCCATCTGCGCGGCCACCCGCGCGTGCGCGGCCTCCAGCCGCTTCAGCTGCTTCGTCTCATCGATCAGGTCGCGCGTCTCTGCGAAGGCTGCCCTGAAGGCACTAGCCGTGTTCTCGAATCCAGCAGCCATGCGGTCGGTCGCCCGCTGGTATGCCGGGGCGAGGTAGTCGGCAGCGCGATCCGACTGCGCGTCACTCCGCGCGCGAATCTCGGCGGCGGACTGGCGCAGGGCTTGCTCGCTGTCGCCCAGTAGCACGCCGAAGCCGGGGATCTCCTTCGCCCCCTCGATCAGCTCCGCCAGCGTTTCAAGCAGCAGCGCCCGGAACGAATTTCCAATCGCTTTCAACGCCTCCCACATGCCTTTCCAGAAATCGGCGGTGACCAATACTCCCAGCATGTCGATGAAAGCGACGCCAACCTCGATGAACGACTGCCCCGCCGCCTTGAAGATGGCAACCGTCAATCTCCATTGGTAGTTGAGCCACTTCTTGGTCGCGAGAATCAGGACATCACCAACCACGTTCAGCATGTCGCTCTTCGTGAACGCTTGAAAGGTTGAAGCCATGACGTTCACCGCATGCAGCAG
>JAUIGD010000244.1 GCA_030430255.1 Verrucomicrobiia bacterium | reverse complement strand
CCGCCAATACGATCAGTTCCGCCTCGACTACGAGATGATCTCGAAGGGCGAGATGGCGTGGGACGAGGCGCATAAGGAGATCTCTGAGCGCATCGCCACCTTGGAGTTCGGCGCGGATAAGGATCGGGTCGAGCTGACCTTCACCGGCCATGACAACCTGCGTGACAAGATCCCCACCAAGCCGGGCAAGATGAAGCTGGCGATGCTCTCGGTGCTGTTGGGGATCGCTCTGGCGGCGGGTGTTCCATCGCTGTTGTCGATGTTCGACAACACGACCTCCCGCTTGCAACAGCTGGAGGATGCGACCGGCCTGATCGGGTTGGGGATCGTGCCCAAGTGCCGGCGCGCCGACTTGGAGAACATCGTCCGGTCGCCGACGATCGGCGCCAAGGTGCCCAACCAACTGCTGGAGAACTTCCGCATCATCCGTAGCAACATCTGCCTGCATCCGGGGCGCAAGAACAGCTCGCAGGTGGTGATGATCACCAGCGCCCGGCCGGGCGAAGGCAAGACGACGCAGGCCGCGAATGTGGCCTGGGCGTTTACTTCCATCGGCGAGCGGACGCTGTTGCTCGACAACGACCTGCGGCGCGGCCGGGTGCACGCGGTGACCGGGCTCGATAATTCGGTCGGGATGACCAACCTGTTGATCGGCCAGATCGAGCCGGACGCGGCGATCCAGAAGACGGATCTCGACCTGCTCGATGTCGTGACGCGGGGGCCGGTGATCGCGGGCACGACGGAGGTGCTCTCGCAATCGTTCTACGATGAGCTGATCAAGCACTGGCGGAAGACCTACGACCGGATCATCATCGATACGCCCCCGGTGCTCGGATTGAGTGAGACCGGATCCCTCCAGCGCGTGACCGACGGCGTCGTCCTGGTGGTGCGGGCGGAGTCGACGGCGGAGAAAGATGTCTGCGACGCCGTCGAGTTGCTGCAGAAGACGGGGGCCCACATGTTCGGCTTCGTGCTCAACGACATCGACCTGAGCAAGTCCGCGAACTACTACAACTACCAGTACTACGCTGCGGATTACTACGCGAGTTTCGAGGAGGTGATGGATGTCTCCTCCGAAGACGTCTCGCAGCCCACGTTGGCGGTGGAGAGGGAAGCGGTCGCACCGACAGGCGGCACCCGGCGAGCAGCACCGGCCCCAGCCCCCCCCATGGAGGCGGAGTTGGAGATGGCGGACGACGAACCGGAACTGGCCGGCGAGGGGTTGGAGGTCGCTGCGGAACCGCCCATGCGCGCCCGGCGTCCGCGGCCGGCGGGTGCGGGCAACCGGCGGATCCGCGAGACAGACGGACTCTAGGATCCTGTCGCTCTCTTCCGGTCCGGCGCCCTCGAAGACCAGGCGCAGGGCTCGGAGGCCACTGCCCCCCCGCATCTGATGGAACGGCTCCGCATCGCCCACGTGGTCGACTCCCTCGGGTCCGGCGGGATGGAGAACGGCATCTGCAACGTGGCGAACGCGCTGGCCGGTAGCGGGTTCGATATCCACGTGTGCTGTCTGCGCGAGAGGGGCGCGTTCGCGGAGCGGATGCCCGAACCTTCGCAGGTGCGCTCCATCGACAAAGGGCCCGGATTCGCGTTGCGCCACGGCGCGAGTTTGCGGCGACTCCTCGCGGCGATGCAGCCTGATCTCGTGCACACGCACAATCTCGGTCCCTTGATCTATACGGCGCTCGCAAGCCGATTCGGACGCCGTTGGCCGATTCTCCACGGTGAGCATGCGGCGCTGACGGAAGCCGAGCGGGGATTGAAGAAGATGGTTCTGAGAAAGGGACTCTACCGCTGCTGCCGACGGGTGCATACCGTCTCGCGCTCGCTGACGGACGAGTTGCTCGCGCTCGGCTTTCGCCGCCCGGCGGTCGAAACGGTGGAGAACGGGGTGGACTGTGATCGATTTCGTCCCGCGGCCGGGGAGGACGACGGACCGGGGCTGCCGGGCTTGGAGGGCTTGCGGATCATCGGCAACGTGGGGCGTTTCGGTGCGTTCAAGCGTCAGGAGATGTTGGTCGAGGCCTTCGATCTGCTGGCCGCCGAGGCGCCGGGGATCGGCCTGCTGCTGGTCGGCGATGGCGGCCCCCGAGCGGAGGCCGTGCGCCGCCGTGTCGCGCAGTCACCTTTCGCGGAACGGATCCACGTGGCGGGGTTTCAGCAGGACACCTCCCCGTTCTATCGGCGGATGGAGATCCTCGCCGTGCCTTCGACCACCGAGGGGATGTCGAACGCGATCTTGGAGGCGATGGCCTCTGGGGTGCCGGTACTGACCCACGATTCCTGTGGCGGAGAGGAGATCCTAGGCGGGACAGGAGCGGGGCTCGTCCGCCCGTTGGGCGACGCGGAAACACTCGCGGGGGCGCTCCGCGAGATGCTCGAGGCACCGGAGACGCTCGCGTCCATGGGCGCGAGCGGCCGGGGGTTGGCGGTCGAAAAATACTCGCTCGCCGCGATGGCCCGGCGCTACGGTGCGCTCTACCGAGAGATCGCCGGTCGTGGCGGGTGAGATCGGGTGGGGGGCGAACGGACTTCCGGCGCGCCGGTCGACGGTCCGTGGCCCCGACGGTCCGTGGCCCCATCCCGCCCGCCGCGAGGATCCTCCGGGCGGCAGCGGGCTCCTCATTCCATGCGGATGTCGTCGAGCGCGAAGGCCTGTCCTTCGCCAGAGGCTTCGACGTAGAACACGATCCGCTGCGGGGCGGAATCGCCGGCCAAGGGGATGTCGAAGTCCCGCCAGTGCGCTTCCAGGTCGCACTGGGTCGCGAGGGAGGTGTCGTCATCGAGCTTCACGCCCATCGTCAGCGGGGGAGCCTCCGCCCGGGCGCGGAACGCGAGTGTGGTCACTTTCCCTGCGCGCCGGACGGGGACGCGCAATGTGGCTCCGGGCCAGCCCTCGGCGCCCGCGGCGATAGCGACCTGGGTGACGTGGTTCGGACGCGGAGAATCGGGATCGACGATCAGGGCGATGTCGACCGCCGGGGAGCCGATCCAAAGGTCGCGCTCGAGGGGGCTCTCGGCGTCGGCGAGCACGGGGTAGCGTTCGGCGGCCCGTCTTTCGGCCGCCAGCGAACGCAGCGGATGGACGGCGAGGCACGCGGCGATCGCGGTGGCGAGAACTCCGGCCGCGACCCTCATCGCGATCGCGCTCCCGCGGCTCGCGATGGCGTAGCCGAGCCCGCATCCGGCGATGTTGGCGGCGAGGTCTCGCAGGTCGCCGGACCGCCCGAAGAGCGGCTGGAGGAGTTCGGTGATGGCCGCGAAGGCGAGGCTGAGCGGGAGCGCCCAGCGCGCCTTGTCGCCCGGCAGCGCGCGATGCACCGCGATGGCGATCGCCAAGAAGAGGGGGATGTGTCCGAGGGCGAGCGCTCCGGCCGCAGCGCCGGTCGCCGGCAACCGCCAGTCGCCGAACAGCAAGATCGAAGCGCCTGCGGCCACCATGCCGATCAAGAGCGGTCTGGGAAGGCGGTGGGGAGCGCTCACGAAGGCGTTCGCGGAGGTGGCTGCGAGGGGTGGCTGCGAGGGGGGGCTGCGAGGGGTGGGCGGCTACGGCGCCGTGGCCGGAGGCGGCGCAATCCGGTAGTCGCGATGACCTTCAGGGGAGCCGGTCGCGCCGGCTTCGGCGGCGTGGACGAGGTTCACCATCTCCCGCGCGCTGACGTAGTGGTAGGCGAACCGTCCGCCGTCGGCGAACTCGTTACGGAGTGCGCGGTGGAAGCTGGCCATGAGGGGCCCGGTGAAGAGTTGGGTGTTCTTGGGGAGGGCGCCGTGGGTGTGCAGCTTCACGAACACCCAGTCGGGGCGCCCTTCGACCCTCGGTGCCAGCTGCATCCAGAGCCGGGCGCGGCCGGGGGTAGGGGGATTGGCGAGGGTCAGGTCTGCGTTCTCGACGCGCGGCAGGATCCCCCACTTCCGCCGCTTCCAATTGAGGCCGAGCGGACCCTGGATCATCAGCAGGGTCGCTCCGGGGTCGGTGGGGGAACCCGCGGTGGTGGCGGACGCTCCCCGGGCTGCGTCCTGGCCGGTCGCGGTGGTGGCCGCGTAGTAGATCGAGTTCAGGCGCTTGAACTGCGTCGGATGGGGGGCGGACGGCATGGTGAGGTCCGCGAAGCAACCGGCCGCCTTGAGCCGCGCCAACTCGTCCGGGACCCCGCAGCTGTCGCCTTGGGGGTGGCAGTTGGCGATCGCCCAATTGCCGTGGATGAACGCGAATCCGGCCCTGCCGTCGGGGAGGCTCCCCAGCAGGCCGTGGGAGCGGAAGTCTTCGATCCCGTCGCCCAGGGCGTCGCTCAGCGCAGCGCCGGTGTCGCCCTTGTGGTGGAGGTGCACCTCCACCTCGCCGCCGCTGCGCTGGCAGAGGAGGCTCAGTTTCTCGACGACCTGTGGATGCCTCTGCTCGATGGGGTAGAAGAACGTGTGCCTCGGCCGATTGCCCCCGGAGTCGGCGAACGGGGCGATCGCTTCGGGGAAGCGCTGGAGCCAGTGATCGAGGCGTTCCAAACAGCCGGCGTGATCGGTCTTGTGGTAGGGCTCGAAGTGGTCACACACCGCGATAATGAGGTGGGTGGTCCCTTCGCGGGGAAGGGCGTGACGCGTTCGGCTCAGGTAGGCGGGCAGCCAGCGTTCGAGGTTTCGGGGAAGTTGCATGGGATATCCGGACGGGAACGTAGCTGCGACTCGTGGCCTTCCACCCGAGATTTTCAGCCCGGCGGACGCCGGCTGCTCCCTGCCTCTTTCGCTCGCGCCTACTTCGACCGTCTGGCTCCGACCGCTCAGAGGGTCAGCTCGAGCGCCAACCAGCGGGTGAAGGCGGCGAAGGCGACGGCGGCGATCAGAAACAGCATCATGTGCCGGCGGCGCCGCGAGCGGATTGCCGCCGAATGGGCGCGAAGCATGCGGGTCGAACGGCGCCCGGCGGCGGCGCCGCACTCGCCCTCGGGCGGGGGGATGGTCTCAAGCCGTTCCAGGTCGAGGGCGGCGGCGCGCGCCGGCGCGGAACAGATGAACTGCTCGAGGGCGGCGATGTCTTGGCGGATCTCAGCCTGTTTCGCATCGAGATCGCGGGCATCGCCGGCCTGCGAGCGCGTGCGGCCTTGAGGTCTCGCCGCGTAGGTAGAGGGTGTGGTTCCCACGGTGAATCGCGTCCGGAGGGGATCTAGAGAGGGCTTCGGAGCAGCCGGGTGGCGGGCGTCTCCAGCTAGCCGAAGAGCAAGTTGATCATCAGCGCGAAGAAGCCGAACCCGATCAGCGGCAAGGTGAAGGCGAGGCCGCTGCGGAGCCAGTAGGAGAACGACTGCGGTGGCGCGTGGGCTTCGCCCGTCGGGTGGGCGTCGGCAACGGGCTTGGTGTTGGCGTCACCAGCGTCACCGTCGCCCCTGGCGAGGTGCAGTGCGGGGGGGGGCGCACCGATCTCGTCGATGTGGGAGAGGCACCGCTGATAGTCTCGCCGCGCTTCTTCGATCTTCGCCGTCGCGTGTTCGAGCTCCGTCCTCAAATCGTCCCGCTGCCACGATTCCGGGCGCAGGTTGGCTATGACGTCGAGGTGATGGGCGAAGCTCTCGCGGGCGCGCGAGTAGTGCTCGAGGCGCTGCTCCGCCTCCAGGGTCTCGCGGTCGAAGACGTCGAGGGCGTGTTGAAAATTTTCGAGCATCTCCACCCGCCCGCGTTGGAATTGGGCCTGGCGAACTCTCAGCTCCTCGATCTCGCGCTTCTGCCGCTCGATCTCGTCCTGCTGCCGGCGCAGGTCTTCGAGCTGTTGTTGGGCTTTGGCGACTTGCTCGTCGAATTCGTCCGTCGCCGGCAGGAAGATCGCCTCGCCGATCGGTGGATCGGGGTCGAGTTCTCCCGGCTCGATCTCCTCGAAGGTGAGGATGTTGTCAGGGTGGTCGGCGTCGTCAAAACCCTCAGAGGGATGCGTTCGATTCATGCGTGGTCGCTCTGGCTGATTTTAAAAATTTTAGCTAAGAGCTACCGATATTACAAATTTCTTAAGAAGTCTACTTTTTTGACTTTTCGGACGGCGAGCGTCAGCGGGAGGACGGCGGTGAGGGCGGTGAGGAGGGCGATGATGGCGAGGGCGACGGCGGTGGCGGTATTGGGGTCTTGGCTGGCGAGAAACCCTTTTTTCGCCAGCCGAACGGCGGCGGGAAAGACGAGGGTCA
Organism: Verrucomicrobiia bacterium; assembly: GCA_030430255.1. Lineage (GTDB taxonomy): Bacteria > Verrucomicrobiota > Verrucomicrobiia > Verrucomicrobiales > DEV007 > JAUIGD01. The sequence continues at coordinate 3,468 of JAUIGD010000244.1, read as the reverse complement.
TGATGCACAGGACGATGTAGAGGAAGGAGAGGATGAGGCAAAGGGTGCCGCCGAACCCCGAGACGATGCGTGCGGGGTTGGCCTCGCGCAGGTTGGGGAAGAGGGTGCCGAGGCTGACGGCGAGGGCGTTGAGGGCGAGGCTCATCATGGCGACGACGCTGGCGTAGAACAGGGCCGACCGGAGGGGCAGCTCGAGGATGGCGCTGGAGATCATCACCAGCGCGACCGTGAGCGAGCCGGTGGCCAGGACGGCGGCGCCAAACTTTTGGATGACGATTTTCCCGAGGCTGACCGGGGACATGGACAGGATCCACAGGCGCCTGCCCTCGAGGCTGAACTGGGGGAACACGAAGCGGGTGGTGAGCGTCGAAAGGGCGAGGGTGCAAACGCCGAGGTTGAGGTGGACGATGACGGCCGACCAGAAGGGGCTGGAGTAGTCGTAGCCCATGTTGCGGAGGTTGAGGACGTAGGTGAAGAGCAGGCCGAAGACGATGACGAACTGGACCCATTGGGCGGGGTCGCGCCAGAAAGTGATGAAGTCCTTGCGCAGCAGCGCGCGGGTCGACCTCCGGGCACCCAATGCGGCGAGCGGCGAGAACCGCGATGGGGCGAGGCCGGACTCGAGGGTCATGCCGGCGCGTTTCTGTTTGCGCCGCCACGCCGTGTGGGCGCGGCGCCGGAGGCTCAGGTCGTAGCCCGGGTGGAAGATGCGCCAGGCGCCCGCCGTGACGGTGAGGAGGCCGAGCAGCGCGTAGCTGAGGATGAGGAGCGCGAAGAAGCCGGCGCCGGTGGGGAAGTGCTGGCTCCAACCCTTGAGGGCTTCGGTCATCCAGTTGCTCGGCATCAGCGGGTGGACGGACAGTTCGGTGTGGTGGAGGACCTCGTTGAGGGTGGCGACGATGTTGCCGCCGGTGTCCTTGTCTTCGTCGGGAGCGGCGAACAGCGTCGCCGCGTAGCGCAGGAGCCAGAGGGAGACGGCCACCACCAGCCCGCCGATCACCCAGCGGTTGATGAAGCGCACGGCGAGCACGAGCAGCCAGGCGGCGACGGTGGCCGGGATGGCGACGAACGGCACCGTGAGGAGGAGGGCCTTCGCGTAGAAGTCCGGCGGCGCCTCGCGGACCCCGCCGTAGGCGGCGAGGAGGGGGGCGCTGATGACGACCAGCCCCCAGCTCGAGAACACCAAGGTCTCGGTGAACTTCCACGCGTACAGCGCCCGGAAGCTGACCGGCAGGGTGAGCAGCCACTCGGTCTCGCGGTTCCGGTAGAGGGTGGTGTAGCTGATCACCCCGTTGGAGAACACCAGCATGAGGAAGAAGAAGAAGAACAGCAGGGCGAAGATCCGCTGGGACAGCGCCGCGCCGAGGGGCAGCTCGTCGACATAGGAGAGGCCGAACGCGAACAGCAGGTAGCCGATGACCATGTAGCCGGCCAAGAACCCGGCGATGGTCGCGGTCATCAGCTTCGACTTGGTCAGCGAGTGGACGATCCGCGCGCGCAGGACCCGCAGGTTCGTCCGCGCCAGCCGCAGGTACTGTTGGAAACTGCTGCCACTGATGGTGGGGTTCGATGCGGTCCGCACCGGGCACGATGGCGGCGGACCGGAGCGGAGGCAAATCCGATCGCGAGGCGGGATCGATCACCGGATCGGGCTGCGCAGCAGCGCGGCTCCCCGCCCCGGTCGCGCTACCAGGCCGGGATCACCTCCAGGGCGAAACCGTGCAGGTATTCGGTCTCCGGGATGCCGGGACAGATGGGGTGGTCGGCGCGCTGGGAGTAGGTTTCGGCCTGCCTGAGGGTGCGTTTGGCATCGACGGCCGCGGCGCGCACCATGTCGAGGAAAGGGGCGCGCCCGACGTGGTGGGAGCAGGTGAAGGTGGCGAGCATGCCGCCGGGACGGAGCATCTTGAGCGCGCGCAGATGGATCTCCTTGTAGCCGCGCATGGCGTCGCCGAGCGAGCGTTTGTTGCGGGTGAAGGAGGGCGGGTCGAGCACGATCAGGTCGAACGCTTCGCCCCGGGCTTCGCGGGACTTGAGGTCGTCGAACACGTTGCCGACCTGCCATTCGGTGTTCTCCAATCCCGCCGACGCGGCGTTGTCCCGGGCGGTGGCGATGGCCGGCTCGCTCGAATCGACCCCGGTCACGTGGGCGGCGCCGGCGGCGGCGGCGTGCAGGGCGAAGCCGCCCTGGTTGGTGAAGCAATCCAGCACGCGCCGCCCCGCGGCGAGCGCAGCCACCCGTTCGTAATTGGCCAGCTGGTCGAGGTAGAGGCCGGTCTTCTGCCCGCCGAGCGGATCGATGAGGAAGGACAATGCCGAGCCCGGCGCGGCGGCGACGCGGAACGGTTCCGGCGGGGCACCGTCCAGCGGGCGGACGCTCGCCTCGATCCCTTCGGCGCGGAGCGAGGGGCTGTCGTTGCGCAGGGTGATGCCGCCGATCGCGGGCAGCGCGGCCCGCAGGGCCTCCGCGATCAGCCCCGTGCGCTGTGCCATCGCGAGGGTCTGCGTCTGCACGACGAGGTGGTCCCCGTAGCGGTCGACGATCAGGCCGGGCAATCCGTCGCTCTCGCTCCACACCAGGCGGCAGAGCTCGGGGGCGACGCCGGGGAGCGCCTCGCGATGGGCGGCGGCCATGGCGATCCGCCGGGAGAAGAACTCGAGGTCGAGCGCTTGTTTCCGGCGCGAGAAACGGCGGGCGACGATCTGCGATCCGGGGTTGTAGATGGCGCTGCCCAGCGGCCGGTCTTTGAAGTCCTTGAGCGAGATGACATCGCCGGGCGATGGGGCGCCGAAGGTCTTCTTGACCTCGCTGGCGTAGACCCAGTCGTGGCCATGGAAGATGCGGGCGCGGGGGGAGACGACGATGCCGGGCATGGGGAGGGGGCGGGGGCGGCGCTGCAGGCTCAGGCTCGCGCGTCGACCTCGGGGTATTCGAAGCGGCCGCCCTCATAGTTGCGCAGGACGATGCGATGGGAGTCGCGCTCGAGGACGTAGTCGGGGTTGACGGGGACTTTGCCGCCGCCGCCCGGGGCGTCGATGACGAACTGGGGCACCGCGTAGCCGGTGGTGTGGCCGCGCAGCCCCTCGATGATCTCGATGCCCTTCGCGGCTTTGGCGCGCAGGTGCGACGAGCCGGTGATGAGGTCGCACTGGTAGAGGTAGTAGGGCCGGACGCGGCAGCGGAGGAGCTTGTGGACGAGCGCGCGTTGGGTGCCGAGGTCGTCGTTCACGCCGCGCAGCAGGACGCTCTGGTTCCCCATCGGTACCCCGGCGTCGGCCAGGCGGCCGAGGGCGTCGCGCACCTCGGTGGTGAGCTCGCGGGGGTGGTTGGTGTGGACGCTCAGGAACAGGGGGTGGTAGCGCTTCAGCATCGCGCAGAGTTCGGGCGTGATTCGCTGCGGGAGGAAGATCGGCACGCGCGAGCCGATGCGCAGGAACTCGATGTGGGGGATGGCGTGGAGCCGGGCG
>JAUIGD010000661.1 GCA_030430255.1 Verrucomicrobiia bacterium | reverse complement strand
CCGAGGGTCGCCGCAGGACGCGAAGCTGGCCGCCGCGATCGCTGCGGCGATGCGGGCGGCGATGCGCAGGGGCGCGGCGGCGTTCGGCATGGCGTGTCGGTCAGGGGCGCGCGGCCTCGAGCTCGAGATAGCGGTCGCGCCACTCTTCGTTGGTCGAGTCAGCGAGCTTCTGATAGGTGAGTGGCTTGGGGGCGAATCCCTCCGGCAGGGCGATCCCCAGTCCTTCGAGGAGCGCCCGGGTTCCGGTCTCGACGTCGGCGGCGAAACGCTCGTAGGTGACCTCGATGGGGCGGATCCCCTCCGCCTGGAAGTAGCCGAGCCAGGCTTCGTCCTCGCGTTCGAAGCGCTCCTTGGTCTTGCGGATCTCGTCGAAGTCGAATGCCGGTTCGGTGTCGGGTGCGCGTTCGCCCTCCTGGAGCGAGTTGTAGATCTTGGTCTGCTTGGCCTTCCACATCGAGATCGCCTGGCGCAGCTTGTCGGCGCGCCGCACCCAGAGATAGCGGAGGTTTGGAAAGACGCGAGCGAGCGTCTCCCCGGTGCTCTCGCCCGGGGCGCCGACCCGCTCGATGAGGGGGGCGAGGTGCGCCCACATGATCTTCCCACCGAACACGCCGTTGGGCGTCGAGCGCCGCTCGACCAATTCGGCGACGTAGGCCGGGTAGTCGGCCCCCGGGTCGGCTTCCAAGCCGTGTTCCTCGGCGATGGGCTGGGCGCGGGTGGGGGAGAAGAACTCTTGCGGGCGACCGCAGAGGTCGGTGTGCCATAGCGCTTGGCAGAGCAGGTTGCTGCCGCTCCGGTGGGTGGCACAGACGAGGTAGGTAAGCATCGGGTAGGAGGGAGGTGTACGCAGCATTCCCCCCCCGCGCATGCGATTTCAAGTTGGGGATTGCGCTGCGGCCGCGAAGCCGCAGGTTGGTCTCCCGATCCCACCATGCCCTTCCGCCGTCGTTCCCGAGCCCCGAGGAGGCCGCGCCTGCCCGACTTCATCGGCATCGGCGCCATGCGTGCGGGGACGAGCTGGCTGCGCAAGCAACTCGACAGGCACCCGGCGCTGTGGACGGCGACGCCCAAGGAGCTGCATTTCTTCGACCGCCACTTCGAGGACAGCCCATCGGCCTACGCGGCGCACTTCGCGGCTGCCCCGCCGGGGGCGCTGGCGGGCGAGATCACCCCGGCCTACGCCGTCTTGCCCGGCGAGCGCATCGCCACGGTGCGCCGCTGGATTCCGGAGGCGAAACTGCTGTTCATGATGCGTGATCCAGTCGCGCGTTTCTGGTCGCACGCCCGCAAGGATTTCCCGCAGTTCCGGGGCAAGCCCGTCGATGACGCGACGGTCGGCGAGCTGGCGGACTTCGCGCAGCTGCCGGATGTCGCGCGCAGGGGCGACTACCTCGCGTGCCTGCGCGCGTGGCTTGAACATTTCCCCGCCGGGCAGATCCACTGCGCCTTCCTGGAGGAGGCCGCAGGGGATCCGGTCGCGGTGCTGCGGGCGGTGTTCGAGTTCCTCGGTGTCGATCCCGAGCCGGGGATCGATCGGCAGCTCGCGGGCAGGAGGGAGAACGCCCGCGCCCCGGTGCCGATGCCGGGATCCCTGCGGGAGCAGTTGGAGGACGAGCTGTACCGCGACATGGGGCCGCTCGCGGAATTGTTGGGACGGGAACTGCCTTGGGGGCGAGGGTGAGGCCGAAATCGAGCGATGCCCGCGAAGAAACACCGAGTCGACCCCGAGACGCTCACCGGCAAGGCCCTGGTGAAGGAGGTGAACCGGCGCATCCGATTGGCGATGAGCCGGTGGAAAGACCATAA
>JAUIGD010000243.1 GCA_030430255.1 Verrucomicrobiia bacterium | reverse complement strand
AGCCGGGCAACGTGCTGTTCGCGGCCGACGGCGAAGCGAAGATCGTCGACTTCGGCCTCGCCCTGCAGCTGAGCGAGAGCGACAAGACGGATGGCGAAATCTGGGCCACCCCCTACTACGTCCCGCCCGAGAAGCTGCACCGCGAACCGGAGGATTTCCGCAGCGACATCTATTCGCTAGGCGCCACCCTCTTCCACGCGCTCGCCGGCAAGCCGCCCTACTCGGCAGACACCTCCTCGATCGAGGAGCTGAAGGCCATCAAAGAGAAACCCATCAGCCTCGAACTGACCGCGCCCCAGGTGTCGATGGCGACCTGCGAGCTGGTGGACCGCATGATGGCGCGCAAGCCGGACGACCGCTACGCCGACTACGACGAGCTCCTCGAGCACGTGAACTACGCCCGCAAGATGCTGAGCGAGGGTGGCGGCACCGACGCTGCCGCGAAGGCGCGGCGGACACGCAAGAAACTGGAGGAACGCCGCGCGGTCACCGCGGCGCTGGTGGCGTTCGGCGTCGTGATGGCGGTGCTGGGCACCGCCCTGGGCTGGCATTTCCACAAGCGGGGCAAGGAGCGGGCCGCCATCGACGAGGGCGATGGCGGGGGCGGGGGCGGCGAGGTCGGCGGCCTGGTGATCCAGGGCGGCCAGACGACGACCGAACGTTTCGAAGCCGCGCGGGCGCGGCTCCTGCGCGGCAACTTCCGCGCCGCCTCGCGCGCCTTTTCGTCGATCGCCGAAGACGCTTCGACCGTACAGCCGACCCTGAACTGGGCTCTCTTCCACTCCGGTCTGAGCAAGCTCCTCATGGGGGATGAAGCCGGTTCGCGCGCCGACTTCGCCCGGCTCTCAGACGGTGACGGCGGCGGCGCCACCCCCCCTCCAGGCAGCGGCGCCGAAGAGGCCGGCAGCGGCGACGCCGGCGAGTCCGGTGGCGGCCTGGCGGACGGGGCGTTCTTCGCGACCGCGGCGGAGGTGCTCGCGGCACCCCTGCCGGTGCCGCCGGAGGCGGCGAGCAACCTCTCCGGCGAGGGGCGGGAAGCGCTACTCCTGCTCGCCTGCGGCCTGAAGGACTGGGAGCTCGGCGCCCTCCCGGCGGCGGGGAGGTACTTCCAGGCGTTCCGCGACGCCGGCGCCGGGCGCGACGAGTGGCTCGACGACTTCAAAGCCCTGCTCGCCCCCTACACACGCGACCTGCTGCGGGTGAAGGACCTGCCGGTCGTCGGGCGCGACGCCAGCGCCGCCGAGGTCGGCCGCGCGGTGGCCGAGCTCGAATCGGCGGCCGGGGAGCTCCGGTCGGCGAGCCTGATCGGCCGGATCGAGAGACGGGTGGCGCGCCTCGGCCGCCTCATCGCCCGCCTCGAGGTCGAGGAGCAGGAGCGGGAGGTCAGCCGCCTCGCCCAGATCCTCGACGCGGAGAACGCCCGGATGGAGGATCTGTTGAAGGAGCTGGAACCGCTGCGGGCGACCGCGACGCTGACCGACGGGGTGGCCCTCCTCGAAGCCGCGGACTTCGAGCATCCGGAGGTCGCCCGACGGCACAGCGACGAGCTCTACATCTGGCGCCGGGCGGCGCAGTTCATCGACACGCTGGTCGATGACCTGTCCAAGTTCGGCTACCGGGGATACGTCCAACTTATCGGCGGCGCCGCGACCACCTGGAACATCATCGATGCCGACACCGAACGGGTGACCTATCAGGCGGCCGGCGCGGCCGGGCAGGGGAAGGTCGCCTTCGCGCTGCTGACACCCGCCACCCTGCTGCAGATCGGCGACCAGCTCTCGCGCAATTTCCCCGACATGGAGGAATACCTCCCGCGGCGCGAGAACCGGGTCCTCTACGCCTACCTGCTCAGGCAGCTGGACGTGGCGCGCACCTCCAGCGCCGAGGTCACCGGCGAGGCATTCACCGCAGTCTGGGGCCGAATCTTGGAGCGCGAGCGCGCCCGGCTCGACGCCGCGACCGGCGCCGGCGACGAAATCGACTTCTGACCGGCGGGGCGCTTGTGGGCGGCGGCGTCCTGCCCGATACTGCCCCCCCGATGAGCGAGAAAGACGACCCGCCACCCAGCCCCGAAGAGATCTCGAAGAAGCTCTCCGAGTTCTTCAAAGAGCAGTTCGGGGCGAACGCCTCCTTCATGTCCTTCCCGGGCGCCATGATGGGCGGCGACAAAGCCGAACCCGAAGGTGGGGGCGGCCCGCCCGACCCGGAGCCGGCCGAGGACCGGGACGAGCCGTTCGACGTCTTCGATTTCAACCGCCGCCCGCGCGACGTCAAAGCGCACCTCGACCGCTTCGTCATCCGCCAAGACGAGGCGAAGAAGGCGCTGGCGATCGCCGTCTGCGACCACTACAACCGCGCGCGCTACCTGCGCATGCTGGAGGAGGAGGACCCGGAAGGCGCCGCCGCGGTCGAGTTCTCCAAACAGAACGTCATCATCGTCGGCCCGACCGGCGTCGGCAAAACCTACCTGGTCAAACACATGGCCGAACTCATCGGCGTCCCCTTCGTCAAGGCCGACGCCACCAAGTTCAGCGAGACCGGCTACGTCGGCGGCGACGTCGACGACCTGGTGCGCGAGCTGGTGCGGCGCGCCGACGGCGACGTGGAGCTGGCCGAACACGGCATCGTCTACATCGACGAGATCGACAAGCTGGCCTCTTCCGGCGGCAACATCGGCCGCGACGTCAGCGGCCGCGGCGTCCAGACCGCGCTGCTCAAGCTGATGGAGGAGACCGAAGTCCCCGTCCGCAACCCGATGGACATGGGCTCGCAGATGCAGGCCCTGTTCGACATGCGGTCGGGCAAGAGCTCGAAGCGCACGATCAACACCCGCCATATCCTGTTCATCGTCAGCGGCGCCTTCAGCGGGCTGGAGAAGATCGTGCGCAAGCGCATCGGCTCCAACGCCATCGGCTTCTCCGCCGAGGCGGCCGGGCCGCCGATGGACGGCGAGCTGTTCGGCAAGGTGTCGACCCAAGACTTCATCGACTTCGGGTTCGAGGCCGAGTTCATCGGCCGCCTGCCGGTGCGGGTGGTGTGCGAACACTTGAGCGCCGACGATTTGTTAGAGATCATGGCGACCTCCGAGGGGAGCCTGCTGCGGCAATACGAGAAGGAGTTCGCCGCCTACGGCATCCAGGCGAAGTTCGAGCGGCCGGCGCTCGAGGAGATCGCCCGCCTCGCCGCAGAGGAGAAGACCGGTGCCCGCGGTCTGCTGACGGTCTGCGAGCGGCTGCTGCGCGATTTCAAATTCGAGCTGCCCGGCACTTCGGTCAGCGAGCTGGTGGTGGACGCCGCCCTGGTGGCCGACACCGGGTCGGCGCTGCGCCGCTACCGGGAGCTCGGGCGCGAGGTCTCCAGCGAGAAAGTCGCCCGAGAACTCGAGCTGTTCTCGGCCGAGTTCGAGCGCGCGCACGGTGTGCGGCTGACCTTCGACGACGGCGCGGTGGCGGCGCTCGGAGCGGCGGCGGCGGAGGGTGGAGTGTCGCCGCTGCAGGTGTGCGAGGCCAAGTTCAAGGACTTCCAATATGGCCTGAAGCTCATCCAGCGCAGCACCGGCCGTTCCGAGTTCCTGATCGACCCCGCCGCTGTCGCGAACCCGGACGGCTACCTCAGCGAGATGGTGGTGCGTTCCTACCGATCCGCCGAAGCCGGAGCGAAGGGAGGCGGGCACGAGGGGGGTGAAGGCGATCGGGCGACCGGGGGCGCGCAGGCCTGATGTGGCGCCGGAGCCTCGCCGCCCTGCTGATCGGCGCCGCTGCGGCGGCGGTCGCGGCGGCGCTCGGCGAGGCGGGGCTGTCGGCATGGGCGGCGGGCCACGCACGCCTGCTTCTCGCCGACCTGATTCCCGCTGGGCCCGGCGCACCTGCGGCCGTGTTGCGGTGGACGGTCGCCTTCGCCGGCTCGCTCGCGGCCGCCTGGGTGACCGTGCGCGCGACGCGGGCCTGGCAGGGCTGCCTCTTCGCCGCCTGCGTGGCGCTGCTCGCCTGCGCGGCCTGCCCCGTCCTGGCACTCTACGGGATCGCCTTCGAGCCCACCGGGGCGGTGATCGGGTCTGCGCTCGCCGCCCTCGGCGCGCTCGTCTACCGGCGGGCTTCCGCCGCCGGACGCCGGGCGGAGACGACAGCCCTCGCTGCGGGGCGGCTGGCTGACCGGGGGCTCGCCGCGATCGCCGCAGACCCGTTCTGCTTCAAACCCTCTGGCGAAGCGAGAGAGGTCGCCGTCCTCTCCGTCCGCGTCCTCGACACGCGCATCCTGCATGAGGAAGAGGGTGCGGCGCGCGCGCTGCAGTTGGCGGACACCGCCCTCGCCAATGCCGAGCGGCTGCTGCTCGACGCCGGCGCCTACGTCGAACTGCGCACCGCCACCGAGTTGCGGGTCTTGTTCGGATACCCGCTCGCGGATCCGGAAGCCACCCTCGCCGCGCCGGCCATCGCCGCCGCCCGCGCCGCCCTGGCGCTGCGCGCGCAGCTGGAGATCGAGTCGGACGGCCCCCGGACCGGCCTCGGCATCGCCGCCGGCGAACTGGCGCTGGGACGCATCGGCGGTGAGGGCGCGCGCGCCCAACTCGGGGCGCTGGGTCCGGAGCCGGACCTCGCCTCGCAACTGGCCGCCGCCAACGCGGACTACGCCACCGGCATCCTCGCCGCCGCACCGCTCTACGCGGCCCTGTCCGGTGAGGCGGAGTTCCGACCGATCGACTTCCTCCCCGCGGCCAGCGATCCGGGCAAGCCCCTCGAGGTGTTCGAACTGCTCGGCCTCGCCGGCGACCTGGGCGAGATGGCGCGCATGCGACGCGACGCTTTCTGGCGCGGCGTGGTCCACCTCCGCGCCGGCGACCGCGACCGGGCGGCGGCCGCCTTCCGCGAGGCCGAAGCTCCGGGCAACGCGGATCCCGTGCTCGAACGCTTCCTCGCGCACAGCCGGCCCGACCGCCAATCAACCGCAGGCGACGCCGCGGAACACGTCGCGACGGCAAGCCGGCAGGGGTGAACTCACACGCGCGCCGCCTGCGGGGGCGCGGAGGCGGGACGCCCCCGGCACAAACATCGGCGGGACGCCGATGCCACATCGCCCCCCCGTCCGAGCCGCCCCCCACGCCGACGCCCTCAGCATCAATGAGGGCAAGCCGCAGCCCGGCGCCTGGTGAGCGATCCGGGCAGCCGCCTACCGAACCGCGCCCGAATGGTGCTTGATGGACAGGAAGTGCCGGAGGCACGGGAGAAGGTAGCGCGGAGTGGAGCGCCAGCGGAACTCCGGGAAAAGGGTAAGCGTAGCGCTCCGCCCCGGAAGGGGCGGGAGAAGCTCTCGCGAGCCGAACCCGCCCGCGCAGCGCCGAATCCCCGGAAGCGCGGAGGCGGGACGCCTCCGGCACGGACATCGGCGGGACGCCGATGCCACGTTGCAGCCCGGGGCCCTGGTTGAGCGATCCGAGCTCGATCAGCGCGGGTGGCCGAGGCTCGCCACCAGGGCGGGGAGCCGGAGCCGGAGCAGGTTGTGCCCCGGGGTTACGGGTTCGCCCTCCACCGCGATCTGCACGACGGTGTCGCGGAACCCGACCACCACACTCTCCGGGGTCCTGCGGTCGGGAAGCGTGAAGTAGGCGTTGCTGCCAGCGATCGCCGCCGTCACCCCGGCCTTGACCGCCGCCTCACGCACGGCGGCGACCGCGTCGGCTCCGGCTTCGCGAGCCTGCAGGTGGAAACGCACCGACACCCCGTCCCCTCGAACCATCAAGTCGCCGCCCTGCACGGGCTCGGCGGAGAAACCCTCCGGCACCTCGACCCAGAGCGCCCCATCGGCGAACCGCTGCCGGGAATCGGTGGCGGCAGCCTCTGCGGCCTCGCCACCTTGACCGGCAAGCCCGGGTCGAACGTGGACGGCGGGCGTCCGGGATACCACCAGCCGCCCCCGCTCCACCCGCAGATACGCCGCCGCAGCCCGCTGCCGTCGGGCATCGAATCCCGGCACTTGGAAAGTCACCTCCGCGAACCGCCCCCCCCCGTTGATGCCCTCCGCCAAAGCGGCCAACACCTCCTCCGTCGAACGCATCCGCTCGAATCCCTCCGCACCCGACGCCAAAGCCGCATCGAAGGTCGCGACCACGGACTCGGCGTCCGCGAGCGCTTGCACCGCCGCGGCCCGCGACACCGGCGGAGCCACCGCCGGGGGCGCAACGGTCTGCGCAGCCCCTCGCTCACGCTCACGCTCACGCTCTCCAGCTTCCTGCTTCACGGTCCCCTTGCCGAAAGCCGCGCCCCACGCCCCTTCCGGAGCCTGGGCGTGAACAGGCAGGGGAATCGCAAGCGAAGCGATCAGCACGAAAGGAAATCGGGGCATTGCCAATAATACCATAGAAACAATAAATATTTCTTTATTTTGCAAAGCTTACGCATTGCATCTTCACGATCATCCAGCCTACATTACGCTGGCTGGAGTGCTTCTACTTCAACCCGTTGCGGGATTCGGGAACGGGTCGCGCAGCGCCCAAAAAAACCCAAAACCAATACAGTCCACATGACTGCTGACGAAACCTCCACCGTTGGCTGTACCACTGAGGCTCTGCTCGAAAAGATCAGCGCCCTCGAAGCGCGCATCGTCGCGCTCGAGGACGAGGTCAAAACCGAGCATGAGGACATCGAGAACCTCAAGTCCCTCACCCGCGAAGACCACGCGCGGTTGGAATCGCTCAAGGCCACCAAAGAGACGGCGCGTATTCCGCCGCCCACTGTCTCCCCGGTCGGGCTCTGATCCGGCCCGAGGCCAAGCGAGAGGCGATCCTCTCTCACAAGCCGGGCGCGCCCCTGAGGCGCCCCGGCTTTTTCGTGGGTTTTTCGACCCCCGCGAGAAAGTCGGCGTGTCATCCCGACAAACGCAGCGGCGGAGGGATCCCTCCATGGAACCAGCGGCCGAGCCACCGGGACGCCCCGGTTGCCTCGATGGGCGTCGGGCGAGCGGACACCGGGACGCCGCCCCCTCGATTGCTATCTTAACCAAGCACCATTCGGCCTAGGGCGAATGGCGCTTGGTTAAGCCGGATTCTCGGCGGATTGAGTCGAGAACGGAACCGATGCTCGCTCCGGGAGATCCTCGTGGGTGCCGGCGTCTCAGCCGTGCGCGGAACAGCCCCTCGGAGTCGAGTTCCCAACGTGGGACGCGGTGGGATCGTTCAACACGAATGGCTCCGGAGTCGCGGACCGCGGGGAGAGGCCCTTCGCGTTGCTCAGGGTGGCCGCTCCGCAGACTTGAGGGCGGTGTGCGCAAAATGGCCACCAGCCCTTCCGAGGAAGTGTGCTGTCATCCTGACAATCGCAGCGCCGGAAGGACCCCGCCATGAAACCCGCGGGTCGAGCCCCGGGGACGCCCCGGATGCCTTGACGGCTCCAAGCGAGCGGGCACCGGGACGCTGCCACCGTCGATGCCTTTCCTTAACCAAGCGCCATTCAGGCCAGCCCGGATCGATCACCAAGCTCCGAGCTGCGGCTTGCGCTCGTTGATGCTGAGGGTGTTGCCGTTGGGAACGGCTCGGGCAGGGTGTCTACCCAGCCGCTTCGCCGATCCCTGCCGCCGCCTACTCAGCATCAACGATCGGCAGCGCCTCGCCTGCGGATGTGGTGATCGATCCGGGCTAGCACGGCCTAGCACGCCCTAGCGAATCCAACCCCAGCCGGAGACGGGTCGCGGGATGCGCTTCAGTCGCCCCGCCGATACTTCTCTCGATACTTCTCGTAAAGGCGGGTCTGCTTGTTGCTGAGATCCACTTCCCGCCCCGCGATGAAGGCCCGCTCCACCCGCGTGGTCACCTCCAGTGGATCGCCGTCGGTCACGATCAGCGTCGCCTCCTTGCCGGATTCCAACGATCCCAGGCGCTCGCCGACACCGAGGATCTGCGCGGCGGAGAGGGTCACCGCTTTGAGCGCCTCCGCGCGCGGCAAACCGAAGGCCGCCGCACGCGCGGCCTCGTAGGGCAGGTTGCGCTCGTTCGCCGCCGAGAAGGTGTTGCCGCGGCCGGCGATGCAGAACGTCACGCCGGCCTCGTGCAGGGCAAGCGGCACCCGCATCGGGGCATCGTAGGCCTCCCAGCGGCGCCCCGGCAGGTCGTTCACCGCGCTGATGATCACCGGCACGCCGGCGCGCTTCAACAGCGGCGCCGCACGCGCCACATCCGCACCGCCGCCCACCAGCACCATCGCCAAATCGCGTTCGGCGCAGAACCGCACCGCCTCGCCAATCTCCCCGAGCCGATCGGCGTGCACGAATAGCGGCACCTCGCCCGCGAAGACCGACGCCATCGCCTCCCACCGCAAGTCCGTGCGCGCGCCCTCGACGCCCGCGGCCTTGGCATCCAGGTAAGCCCGCGCCGAATCGAAGGCCGCGCGCAGGTCCCGCCGCGCCTCCGCCGCCGCCTCGCGCGACTTCTTCGCCGCTTCGGCATCGGCACCGCCCACCCCGGGCGGCCGCGCCGCCGCCGGCCAACGCAGGTGCATCCCCACCGGCGCGCGCGCCGCCATCTGTTCCCACGTCCAGCCGTCGAGCGCCATCAGCGCCGACGTCCCGCCGATGAGGCCGCGCGCCTGCGGGACCGCCAGGGCGTGCAGCACGCCGTTGCTGCGCGTCACCGGGATCAGCTCGCTGTCCGGGTCGACCGCCACCTCGGCGCGGGCGTTGGGATTGATGCCGCCGACCTCCGCCACGTCCAGCGACGCCCGCACCGCGCGGATCTCGGTGAGGCCGAGCGCGCTGTTGGCCGCGATCATCCCCGGATACACATGGCGCCCCTCCAGCTCGATCACCCGCGCGTCGTCGGCGCCCTCGAACCCGGCCCCGTCGCCAGGCCCGAGCCCGATGATGGTCCCGCCGGCGAAGAGCACGAACCCTTCGAAGGGCTCCCCGGCCACCGGGTGTACCGTCCCTCCGCGCAACAAGACCGGGCTGGCCTGCGGCGCTCCGGGCAGCGAGTCGTTGGCGGGGAGGTTCGGGAGCGCGAGCGCGAGCGCGCAGGTCAATGGGGTGACTCGCTTCATGGTGGCGTTCAAATGGGGATCAGGGGGCGGCGCAACAGCCGTTCGTGCAGTTGTGGGCGCTCGACCCATCGTGGTAGAGGCCGCGCGCCGCGGCGAGACAGGTCGGCAGCGCGGCCGACGCCGGGACCCATGGCAGCCGCCCTCCGCCCCGGGAAGCCCAACGCCCCCCAGGTTCCTCCCCGGCCCCCTCCCCGTCGGCTGCATCGCCGCCCTCGCCCTCGCCCTTCTCACCCCCCTTCTCACCCCCCTTCTCACCGACGCTCTCGGCGAGGATCTTGGCCACCAGGCGCTGCCGCTCGGAACTCGCCCGCGCGCGCAGCTCCGCATCACGCTCGGAACTGAAGTAACAACGGCCGTCGATCCAGGTCTGCTCGGCCCGCGAGTAAGTCGACAGCGGCGGGCCACTCCAGATCACGAAGTCCGCATCTTTGCCAGGATCCAAGGAGCCGATCCGGTCGCCCACGCGCAACTGCTTGGCGGGGTTGAGCGTGACGAACTTGAGCGCCTCCTCCGGCGCCACGCCCCCGTATTTGACCGCCTTCGCCGCCTCGGCGTTCAGTCGGCAGGCGAGTTCCGCGTCGTCGGAGTTGAAGCTCGTCAGCACCCCCGCCTCATGCAGCAGCGCGCCGTTGAAGGGGATGGCGTCCTCGACCTCGAAC
>JAUIGD010000242.1 GCA_030430255.1 Verrucomicrobiia bacterium | reverse complement strand
TGGGGATCGGCGCCTCGATGCTCGGCGTCCGGCCGGTGATGGAGCTGATGTTCTACAGCTTCGCCTACGTCGCCTTCGACCAGATGATCAACAACGCCGCCTGCGTGCGCTACATGTCCGGCGGCCTCATCAACGTGCCCATCGTCGTGCGCGGGCCGGCCAACGGCGGCACCAGCGTCGGCGCCACCCACTCGCACACCCCCGAGAACCTGTTCGCCAACACCCCCGGGCTGAAGGTCGTCACGCCGGCCAACGCCTACGACGCCTACGGGCTCATGAAGACGGCCATCCGCGTCGGCGACGTCGCCTGCGCCTCCGAAGTCCCGGATGAGGAGTTCACCATCCCGCTCGGGGTCGCCGACATCAAGCGCGAGGGCAGCGACGTCTCGCTCATCGCCCACGGGCGGTCGGCCATCGTCGCGCTGCAGGCCGCCGAACAGCTCCAGGAGGAGCACGGCATCAGCGCCGAGGTGGTCGATCTCCGCTCGATCCGGCCGCTCGACGAGGACGCCTTCCTCAACTCGGTGGCCAAGACCCACCGCGCGGTGCTCATCGACGAGAACAAGCCCTTCTGCGGTGTCAGCTCGCAGATCGCCGCGACCATCCAGGAGAAGGCCTTCGACGAGCTCGACGCGCCGATCTTGCGCGTCACCACCGTCGACGCCCCGGCGATGTACAGCCCGCCGGTCGAGAAGGAGCAGCTCCCCAACGCCCGCCGGGTGGTGGAGAAAGTCTTGCAGCTCGGCTGAGCGCGGGTTGTTTTGATCCTTTGACCCCAGACCTCTGATATTCTCCTAAGATGCCAAACTACGTCACCATGCCGCAGCTGAGCGACACCATGACCGAGGGCACCCTCGTCAAATGGTTGGTCAAAGTCGGCGACACCGTCGAGTTCGGCGACAAGCTCGCCGAGGTCGAGACGGACAAAGCGACCATGGAGATGACCGCCCTCGACGAGGGGACGGTCGGCGCGCTCTACCTCGACGAGGGAGCCAAGGTGCCGATCGGTGAGAACATGGCCGTCCTGCTCGAGGAGGGAGAGGAGCTCCCCGACGGGCCGCCTTCAGGCTCTGCGCCCACCCCCGCCGCCGACGACGGGAAAGACACCGAGGCGACCAGCGGCCCGGCAGCCACCACCACCGCGGAGCCATCCGCCGAGGCCGCCCCGGGCGGGCGGGTCAAAGCCTCGCCGCTGGCGCGCAAGATCGCCGCCGCGAAGGGCGTCGATCTGCACCAGCTGAAGGGCAGCGGCCCGGGCGGGCGCATCGTCAAGAAGGACGTCGAAGCGGCGGCCGCCGGCGGCGCACCGCCGAAGCCAGCCCAGCCGGCGCCCTCGGGCCGACAGGCCGCCCCAGCACCCGCCCGCGTGCCTTCGACCCCGGCCGGCGAGGGCGACCAGCGCATCCCGCTGACCGGCATGCGCTCGATCATCGCCGAGCGCCTGCTCGCCTCGAAGACGCAGATCCCACACTTTTACCTGCACATCGAGATCGACGCCGCCCCCCTGATGACGCTGCGCAAGCAGGCCAACGCCGCCGCCGCCGAGGGCGGCAACAAATTCACCGTCAACGATTTCGTCCTCAAGGCCGCCGCCAACGCCGCCGCCGCCGTACCGGCCGTGAACGCCTCCTTCGACGGCGACGCCATCGTCCAATACGGTTCGATCCACCTCTCGGTCGCCATCGCGGTCGAAGACGGCCTGGTCACCCCTGTCATCCGCGACGCGCAGACCAAGAGCCTGCTCGAGATCAGCCGCGCGGTGAAGGACCTCGCCGAACGCGCGAAGAACAAGAAGCTCTCCCCCGACGAGTTCGCCGGCGGCACGGTCACCGTTTCCAACCTCGGCGCCTACGGGGTCGATTTCTTCGACGCCATCATCAACCCGCCGCAGGCGATGATCCTCGCGATCGGATCGGCGATGAAGAAGCCGGTCGTCGATGCCGACGGCAACCTCGCGGTCGGCACGCGCATGAACATCGGCCTCAGTGGCGACCACCGCGTCGTCGATGGCGCCGTCGGCGCCACCTACCTCGCCGAACTCCGCCGCCTCCTCGAGAATCCGGCGAGCATGCTGGTGTGAGCGCGCGGCGCCCGTCAACAGGTGGCCGCCGGAGCGCGTGCGCCCCGCTCACTTTGAAACTGGGGGGTGGAGCGACGCCGACGCCAAAATGCCCCGGAGGGCTCGCGTCGCTGTGCCGCTAGGACAATGGAACACGGGCACCTCGGACCGGTTTCCATCACGTCCGCCGCAGCGATCGGCGGCAAGAGTGCCACCAGATGACTCCGGGAAGCCGCAGCCCCCAACCGCGCTCCGGCCCGGCCGCTGCAACACCCCGCGTCACCCTCATCGCCGCCATGGACGCCGACCGCCTGATCGGCCGGGCGGATGGCGGCTTGCCCTGGGCGACCATCGAGCGGGACCGGCGGCACTTCCGCAGCTACTGCGCGGGAAAGGCGCTGCTCTTCGGCAGGCGCACCTTCGAGGAGATGGGCCGGTCTTGGTTCGCCGCAACCGGTGCCCGCCCGATCGCCCTGACCCGCGACGCGAATTGGCAGCCGCCCATCGCCGGCACGCCGGTGGTCGGCGATCTCCGCTCGGCGCTGGCCGTGGCGGGCTCTTGGGGCGAGGCGGAACTCGTCGTCTGCGGCGGCTCCTCGACCTACCAGCTCGCGCTACCCCTCGCCGACCGCCTCGTCCTGACCTTGATCGACGCTGGCGACGGCCGCCCCGGAGGCGGGGGGCTCTACTTCCCGGAATGGGACGCTGACGATTTCGTCCAGACGCGGCGCGACGCGTTCCCGGCGAACGCGGACGACCCGCCTCTGACGATCCTTTGGCTCGAACGGAAAAATCACTCCGAGCTGCGGCCAGCCCGCGCCGAGTAAAGGAACCCGACGATCGGGAACGCGAGGGACAGCGCACTGATGATCTCGCCACGGTCGCTCTCCAACCCGGGGCTCAGGAGAAACCACAGCAGCGCGGAGAGAAAGGCGGCGGACAGTAGCGACGCCGCGAGGAAGCGCAGGTAGAGCCGCGCCCGGAATCCCGCAGCGAAACCGCGGGCGTCCAGCTGCACCGCCGCACCGCCGCGCTTGAG
Source organism: Verrucomicrobiia bacterium (assembly GCA_030430255.1). Taxonomy (GTDB): domain Bacteria; phylum Verrucomicrobiota; class Verrucomicrobiia; order Verrucomicrobiales; family DEV007; genus JAUIGD01. The sequence continues at coordinate 6,607 of JAUIGD010000242.1, read as the reverse complement.
TTCGGAGAGCACCAATCGCTCGTAAATCAGCCCCGGCACAAAGGTGAACAGCGCGGTCGCCAGCAGAAGCAACAACCACAGCACGCCCGGCCGGCCGGCCGCCGCCGCCGAAGACCGGAAGCATCATAACAAAACGTTGGCGACATCAATTCATTTGGAATAGAGCTTGACTTCGCCCCGAAGCTGGTGTATAAGCAGCGCCAACACTTTCAAACGATGTCATTCACAACCGCCATAGCGAACCAACCCTCCGCCACCCTGTGGCGAGGGACGTTCCCGTGCCGGGAGCAGGTCTCCCGCCATGCCGGCGGCCTCTTTATCGCCCGGGGCGCGAGCCCCATCATCCCCGCGAGCAGCGACTTGGGTTACCTTGGTGATAAAGAGATGAAGGGCAGGTTCACGTAAAAGAGCTGATAATCAATCTTTGCGTGAACCCTGCTCTCCGGAAGGAAGCAGGGTTTTTTGTTGGCTGGAAACCAAGCACTTACAATCCCCAGAAGGACACGACGACCACAACGATTTAACGACATAGCCGGAAAACGAAGACCCGCGATCAGCGGCAACTGATCGCGGGCCCGAGAGGCAACATTGACAGGGCTGACCCCGACAACTGTGCGCTCCTACGATGCCCACAGGATACGCGAGGATCGGTGACCGGTCAAAGGGGTGAGCTGCGCCTTTTGCTCTAGCAAAGCGTTGCCACCAGAGCCCTCGGCCCCGGCGACCTGTGAGGCTTCCATGTAGGGAGGTGCGCCTGCTAAGCACCGAAACGTCCGCCGAGAAATCCCGCGGCTGCCGAGTAACGACCGGCAACGGTGTCCGTCCTTTCATGAACGGGGGCGGCGCGCGTGCGCGCTGCCCGCCGGCGAACCGAGCTGGCCGCTGACCCTCGCGACGAGAGGAACCGCCTGAATCCAAACCGACAAGAGCGCCTTGCGTGCGGGCCGAACGCCCGCCGCAGGCCATCCTTAACCCACAGGCGATGCATTCCTCCAACCTGCGCGACGGCCGCCGGCCGACGCCGGCCCGCCTGCGGACGAACCGCGCACGCCGCGCCCGCCCCCGATCATTGAAAACCAGAAACGTGAAAACAACGCATGCCGCGCACCAGCGTGCAGCACGGATTCCAAATCCGAGCCGGCGGGGGGCAGCACCCCGGCGGCATGCCATTTTGGGGAAGTAGTGTCAACAGCAGCACGGCTGCCTTGCAGGCAGCAAGACCCGGAGCAAAGCCGGGCTTCTCCACCAATTTCCAGCGGCGAGGGATCAGGATCAGGAGTTTGGCGAAGACCGCTTTGCGGCCGCCGCCGATCGCTGCCCCTTGACCCTCGCCAATGAATCAAGGCGGCCTGGCGTCGTCAGATAGGCCTGTTGAAAGGCAGGTAAATGGACAGCGCCCTGTCTGTCCGCCCCGCTTGGCGCGGGGACAACCAGGCAAACCCAGCCCCGATGGTTTCGTAGCCTGACAACCTACGGAACGATGCTGGAAGATGGGGGACGCTCCCTCCGCTGACGGCAAGTGCTCAAGCGGAGGCCGGATCTAGCAAACCGGAGAGTCCCTACGCAAACATCGACAGTTGAGGGCTAAGGGCGGTCACGGCGGTGCGAGGCTTTGCGGCCAAGAGCCCCGTGGCAGTCGACCGGTGAGGGCGAGCGGGTTACCTCGCCCGCCCGAGTCGGGTAGACCGTTCGAGCTGTAGCAACAGCGCGAACAAGAGGCGTGTCGCATTCTGTGATCCAAAAGATCACGGAACGACCGGACGCGCACGCCTCACAGAAGGGCAACCATACTGATTAGCTCAGAGGTAGAGCATTAGATCCTGGATCTAGAGGTCGCGGGTTCGACTCCCGTATCGGTTCCAATCGGAAACGCAAAGACGCGTCCGGTGTTTCGTGAAAATGGCTTAAGCCCCCACCTGCTCGGCAGGAATGGGGGTCCAGAGGAGCCCGCAAGGCTCTCGCGGATTGATCGGAGGCTGCACGGTGGGGCTAGCGCCCCTTCGCTGCCCGCAAGGCAGACGGTAGGCTGATCGTCGAGTAGCGAAATATGACAGCAGTAACGCCACTGCTAAAAAAAGGCAGCCATGCAGAGATACGACGTGTGGGCACCAGATGCCCTGCGGCGTGGAACGAGCGGGGAAGGCGGGTCGCAAGCCCGCGATAATCCGGCGCAAGTCTCTGTGACGAGAGGTGTCCTTCTCAACCTCTTCCCCAAATTTTGACAACCATAAGGGGCAGCTTCAGAGCCGAGAGGCGGGGGCCGCGCGATCCGCGTTCCCGCACAAGGACCGGCCGGGAGTTGTCCCGACACCCCGCGATGAGGGCGAAGTTGTCGAGCCGCGTGCCTTGGAAGCACGAGAAAGCAGGTGCGAGTCCTGCCATCGCGACCAATTTCTCTGCAGGCTTGGAAGTCCAAACTCGGGGCTCATCACCCTGATGACCCGGAGCGTTTTTCCCGCCTCCGGCGGGCACTGCGGAGTGGCTTCGCCGATCATCGAAGCCGCTCCGCGGCACTGCAGTCCGGGGCCCTCCAGCCGAGATCACTTTCTGCAGGCTTAGAAGTCCAAACTCGGGGCTCATCACCCTGATGACCCGGAGCGTTTTTCCCGCCTCCGGCGGGCACTGCGGAGTGGCTTCGCCGATCATCGAAGCCGCTCCGCGGCACTGCAGTCCGGAGCCCTCCGGCCGAGATCACTTTCTGCAGGCTTGGAAGTCCAAACTCGGGGCTCATAACCCTGATGACCCGGAGCGTTACCGGGGCCTGCGTCCAGCTTCTAACAACCGTTTCTAACAATCAATAGGCGCGCGTCGGAGTCAGAGAGCCGAAGCGGACTGTAAACCCGTTGCCTCGTGCTGAGTGGGTGCGAATCCCACCGCGCCTACCATTTTGTTCCCCGATGGTGAAAGAGGATCATACCGGATTGTTAATCCGTGAGTTCTTGGTGCGAATCCAAGTTGGGGAGCCAATCTACCGTCCCGTAGCTCAATCGCAGAGCGTCCGCTTGATAAGCGGGAGACCCTGGAGCATTACCAGGCGGGACGACCAGTTCGTGCGTTCATCGCTGGCTGCATCGCTCACGCAGGAGAGCGTCGGCTTGAAGGCCCGGAGGTTAGGGTGCAACTCCCTAGCCCGAATCGATCACCAAGCTCGGGGCTGTGGCTCGCCCTCGTTGACGCTGAGGGTGTTGGCGTGGTGACCGGCTCGGGCAGGGTGTTCACCCAGCCGCTTCGCCTTTCCCTGCCGCCGCCTACTCAGCGTCAACGAATGGCAGCGCCTCGCCTGCGATGGTGGTGATCGATCCGGGCTAGCAGCCACCAAAGTTGCCCCATTGTTGTAATAGCAGCATGGCTGTCTGTCGAACAGCCGGAGTCGGAGCATAACCGGCATGGGGCGCCACCCGTTTCACCTCCCGACCAGCGAGGCGAGGTGCTCTTTGAGAATCTTCGAGTTCCTCTCCAGCGCCCCTGAGCTGGGCAGGAAGTCGGCGATCCAGATCGCAGCCGTCCGCTCCCGGTCTACTGGGCCGGAGAGGAAGTTGCAGGGCAGGGGCTGCGGCTCGAAGCCGTGCCGCTGCGCAAGTGTCAGAGCGCGCGGCATGTGCCAGGCGGAGGTGATCAGCCCGACACGATCCCGGCCGCTGGAGAATCGGCTCCCGAGTTCGCCCATCTCTTCGGCGGTGTTCCGCCCGCCGAATCGCTCGATCGCCGAGACCGGAACGCCGAGCTGCATCAGGATCTCCTCGGCGCGGTCGGCCGCATCGATCCCCGATCGGTCGAAGGCCGCGATGTTCTTGCCCGTGCAGATGATCCGCTCGGTCAGCCCCTGATGCCAGAGCTGGGCGGCGAGGATCAGCCGGTCGCCAGACGCGTTGCCTTGGCTGCGCTGGTTCGCGCCCTCGTTCGCCCCGCCGCCGAGTACGACGACGGCGTCGAACTTGTCTTCGGCCAGCGGTTCGACCGCGGCGAAGCGAGACTCGCGCTCGCGGACCAGGAGGGTCGCCACCAGCGGGCTACACGCCAGGGTGAAAACCGCCCACGTCACCACCCCGACCAAGCGCAGTGGACCACGCACTTTGATCCAACAGATCCAGGCGTTGGCCGCTAGGAGAAGCCAGACCAAGCCGGCCGGCATGGCGAGCGTGGTTACCAGCTTCTCGACCGCGAGCCGGCCAAGCGCTAACCAAGCCAAAGCGAAAGTGGCGCAGGCGAGCACCAGCGCGATTGCGAATCTCTTTTTCATCGACGCCCATCCAACTTCGGCTCGAACGGCCTATCAAGGGAGAGCGTCGAGACTCCTCCGTGGTGTAACTGGCAGCATAGCGGGCTTTTACCCCGCCGGTGCGGGATCGTCTCCCGCCGGAGGAACCAATTCGTCCAGCAGTGAAGATCAGGGATCGTTCGTACATAACGGTCCTGAGGTAGCGCTCTCGGTCGAACGACAGCGGGGACGTTCTCGCTGAGAACCCGCGGCGTGATCAGTGTCTCGGAGTGCCAGAATCGAGGTCGCCGGCCGGAGACGGCCAGCGCCCTACCGCTGTCCTGTGGGCATCCCAGACCTCGGCTGTGTTGTAATCAGTAGCATTCATCCCTGTGAAGGATGCGGTGCGGGTGCGAGTCCCGTCAGCCGAACCATTTCGTTCTGACGCCGTAGCCGAGGAGCGAGCCCGGATCGATCACCACTCTGCAGGCGAGGGGCGCCGCCATTCGTTGAGGCTGAGCAGGCAGCGGCAGGAACCGGTGAAGCGGCTGGGTGAACACCCTGCCCGAGCCGGTCACCACGCCAACGCCCTCAGCATCAACGAGGGCGAGCCGCAGCCCGGAGCTTGGTGAGCGATTCGTGCTAGGCTCGTTGCTACAACCCACGATACGGGGGTGCAATTCCCTCCGGCGCCTCCAATTTCAATGCGTTCATCGTCTAACAGCCAGGATACCAGTCTTCCACACTGGGGGCCTCGGGGCAGCACCGAGTGAGCGCACCAGCGTTTCCGCTTTTAGGCCTAGCAATGGCGGCGCCAGTTCAACGCTCGCCGTTGCCCTGACGGGGATTCATCCAAAAGCAAGACGCCTGTCTAACAGGCAGGAGAAGGCGGAGCGTCACCATCATTCCCCACCATGCGACATTCGTTCAAAAGCAGGATGCGGGTTCGCCATACCCGAGACCCCGGAGCGTTACCGGGATGTCGCACCATTTTATCGAGCCCGCCGTTCCCCTAGCGGTGTTCTAAGCCGTTGGCATCAAAGCAAGGGGGCAGAGCCGCGGGGTGCAACTCCTCCGCTGGGCGCCAACGTTCAACTCCTCTGTGGCAGAGAAAGAAATGCACTCCCCTCGTAAAGGAGACCATGTCGGTGCGACGCCGGCCGGAGGAACCACTCTCAATACTCTCGTAGCTCAATGGAGCAGAGCGCTGGGCTACGAACCCAGAGGTTGCAGGTTCGAATCCTGCCGGGAGTGCCATCGACCATTCAATGCCCACGTAGCCCAACAGCAGAGGCGCCAGATTCAGACTCTGGAGGTTGTAGGTGCAAATCCTACCGTGGGTACCCGTTTCGAGGAGTTCTAACCGGACAAGCGAGCCGGTGTCGCCTGCTAAGCGATCAGCTCTGATTCCCAGAGTGTGGTGCAAGTCCACAGAGCTCCGCCAATCTCGACGTCCCTGTCAGCTATGGAGTAGGCTACCGAGCTTTCAATTCGGCAAACCGGGTGCACTGCAATACCGCGAAGCGGCGACCAATGGTTGCGAAGCGACTCCGCAGAGCCAGCCGAAGGCGGGATCAGTCCCGGCAGGGATGCCAATCACTGCTGGGCGCGGCCAAAGGTCGCGGGGGGGGTGTGGACTGCCGAGCCCCGAAACGGGTCGATCTTCCATTCACGAATTACCAAGAATGGAACAGAATGGTCACGAATAACGGTGTACAGGAATGGTCGAGCGCATTCGTGCAGAAGAAGTTCAGGATCGAACGGCACGGGATTGAGCCACCGAGCGTCGTGGCCAGGCGCAGTTGCGACCAACCTGCCGACGCTGAGGGTGATCGCTTGGGGGGCGGGTCAGAGGAAGATTTCGGCTGCGTAGCGGGGTCCTTCCTCACTCCGTTCGTCAGGATGACACGAGTCGGGGCGAGTTCGGGTGTTCCTGCGCTCGACTTCGGCCATCACCTGGCCGCAGACGAGGCGAGATTTGCCGCGGCATGGGAACCCAATTTCTGGCAGTGAGGACCGGGATACTTCGCTTGAGGCGCCACTGCGTTGTGGGTTCGAGTCCCGCGCCCCCTCTGGAGGCTAGCCCAAATCGATCACCAAGCTCGGGGCTGTGGCTCGCCCTCGTTGACGCTGAGGGTGTTGGCGTGGTGACCGGCTCGGGCAGGGTGTTCACCCAGCCGCTTCGCCGGTCCCTGCCGCCGCCTACTCAGCGTCAACGAATGGCAGCGCCTCGCCTGCGATTGTGGTGATCGATCCGGGCTAGGCCAATCGGTAGAGCCGGTGTTGAAAGACCCCGTCCGCCTTACTCCTGAATTCAACTCCCGGGTAGCATATGTAGGAATGCCCTGGCCTTTGAAGCCAGTGAGCGCGGTGCAAGTCCGCGCCCGGGTGCCAATTTTTCCCACGCGG
>JAUIGD010000241.1 GCA_030430255.1 Verrucomicrobiia bacterium | reverse complement strand
GGCAGCGGGGTAGTCCGCGGCCTCGATGGCGATGCCCTTCAGGTTGGCGAGCATGCGGACGAGGACTTCGCGGTGGGTCGCGGGCGGGTATTCGGCGGCGGTCAAAGCCGAACCGCCCGCGGCGATGAGGGCGTCCGCTTCGGCGGCGGGCATCTCGCGCGCGCCATCGAAAACGTCGAGCACCGTCCGCTTGTCCCCGGACTGGTAGCTGACGACGAAATGGCCCGGCAAGCTGAGCCCATCGAGCTCCGCCCCGGCGCGGCGGGCGAGGTCGATGAACAGCACGGAGAGGGTGATCGGGATGCCCTCGCGGTCGTCGACCACCTCGTTCAGGTAGCTGTTCGAACGCGAGTAGTAGTCGGTGCGGCTGCCGTGGAAGCCGCGGTCGCGGAACAGGTAGTCCCGCACGGCGGCGACGCGCGCGGGGGTGTCGGCGTCGGCCGGCAGGGCGGTGGCGATCTCCGCCCCCATGCGCTCGAGTTCGTCGAGGTAGGCGTCGACGTCGAGCTCCGGGTTGTCGAGCCTGGCGACCAGCAAGGCGCCCCGGGCGAGCGCGTCGGGCGCGGGCGGCTCAGCGTCGAGGGAGGCTAGCAAAGCGTTGGCGACTGAGCGACCGTGGACCTCTGCGGCGTGCGCCTCGAGGTCGGCGGCGGCGGCCCGGAGGGCTTCCGCCCTTTCGGCGAGGGCCTTGCGGGCGAGCGCCGGGGAGGCGGCCAGCCCTTCGAGGGCGCTCTCGTCGTGTTCGCCAGCACGGAGGGCTTCGATGTGGCGCTCGATCTCGGCGACCAGCCGGTCGGGGGGGGCGGCGGGTGAGAGGTCGGGGCCGACGCGGAAGGCGCGGAATTCGGCGGCGGTCGAGCGGAACTTCGCCAGGCCCGGGCGACCGCCGCGCAGGGCGATGTCATCGCGTTCGACGACCTTCTCGCCGTTGACCCAGCCGGTGATGGTGGGCCCGTCGATCCGCACGCGGATCCGGTTCCAACCGCCCGCCCGGTAGGTGTCGCTGCGGACCTGGTCGAGGATCGTCCAGGAGAACACGTCGGCGCCCTCGAAGCGGGTGAGGCGCAGGCCGCCGCCGCTGGGGTAGAAGCCGTAGTGGGCATCGGCACCGTCGGACTCGAAGACCAGCCCCGCCGCACCGGACTCGTCGTCGAGGCGCACTTCCACGGCGAGTTCGTAAGGCGCCTCCGGCAGGTCGCGCTGGGACACGCACAGGCTGCGGCCGCCGAAGCCGTCGCCGGGTTCGGCGGCGGCGGAGATCTGGCCGGCGCGCTGCGTCCAGCGCCCGCCCATCAGCGTCTGCCAGCGCGCGGGGTCGAGCTGGCCGATGGTCAGCCACTTGTCCATCGGCACCGGGTTCGGCTTCTCCAACAAGCGGTGGAGCCCATCGATCGGGACGGCGAAGCCGAGGTTGTCGGTGACGGCGGACTTCATGTTCAGGATGCCGTGCACGCTGCCCTCGGCGTCGAGCAGCGGGCCGCCGCTGTTGCCGGGTTCGATGGGGATGGCGATCTGGAGGTGCGGCCGGCCGTCGACCTCGCGCAGCGCGGAGACGACGCCGCCGACGACGCTGAAGTCGAGCCCCTGCGGGTTGCCCATGGCGACGACTTCGGCGCCTTGCTCGATGCTGTCGGGGGGCGCGAGCGGCAGCGGTTTGAGCCCGTCGGCGTCGACGCGGAGTACGGCGAGGTCGAGCTTCGCATCCCAGGCGTGAATCTCGGTGACGGCGTGTTCGCTGCCGTCGTCGAAGCGGACGGTCAGGGGGCGCGCTTCGCCGATGACGTGGGCGCAGGTGGCCACGAGCCCGTCCTCGGCGACCACGAATCCCGTCCCGGTGCCGGCGGTCCCGCCCGCGCGTCCGCCCTGGGTGACGACGGCCAAGGAACCCCGCGCCGCGGCCGCGAGTGCGGCGACGCTCCGCCCCGCGCCCTCGGCGACCTCGATGGCGGCCGGTGCTTCGTCGAGGCCGAAGGCGGCCTCGAGCTCGGGGTCGGTGCCGGGTTGATCCTGAGCCGGGGCGATGCCGGTGGCGATGAGGGACAAGGCGGCGCCGAGGGCGCGTCGGGTCGGTTGGGTCATTCAGAGTGGAACCTAGCCGAGTTGGCGCTGGGGTGCATGGGATTGCTGAGGGTCGCCATTGAGCCTTGCCAGGCACGCCGCGCGGAATTCAGAATCGGCGGGGATGTCAGAATTCGAACGGAATCCTTACGCGCCTCCATCTGCCGAGATTTATGCAACGTCGCCTTCCGGCGCGGGGCAGGGCATGTATTGGGTTGACGGTGACCTGCTCGCAGTCCGCAGCGGTGCGGTGTTGCCCCTGCGGTGTGTGAAGACCAACGAGCCGATCGAAGAGGGGCGGATGAAACGAAGGGCGTTGTCCTACGTGAGCCCTTGGGTCTACGCGCTCATCTTTGTGAACATCTTCGTGCTGTTGATCGTGTATTTCATCGTCAGGAAACAGGTCAAGGTCACCTTCGGTCTCTCTGCGGCAGCGAAGAAGAAGCGCACGATCGGGTATCTTGGATTTTGGGCGGTGTTTCTCGGCGGGGGCGCTTTGGTGGCCGCTGGCATCGCTGAAGATAGCGTCGCTTTCGGCGGGGTAGGCGCGCTCGCCTTCGTGGGTAGCTTGGTCCTCTTGGTCGTGATCAGCAACATGCTCACCGTGAAGCGGGTATCGCCCGATGGGGTGTTCCTGATCAAGGGCGTCAACCCGCAGCTGCTTCGCGAGATCCAGGCGGGTGAGATCTGAATGGGGTGTCTGGGCGTTCTGGTCATCCGGAACCATCGCGTTGGTGCTCTGCGCGTTCCGCTTCCTATCGACGAGCGAAAAGCAACAGCCACACGACGCCTGCGAGGGTGACGATTCGGAGCGCCATCAGGCTGATTTGGAACTCGTCTCGCTTGCCGTAGGGGCCCGGGGCGACGGAGACGATCACGGTGATCAGAGTGATCCAAACCAGATCGATTGCGGTGAGAGACAAGGGCGAGGCGAACCGTCGCGCCGCCGTCATCTATCTTCCGGTGAGAAGCGTGGCCAGTCCCATACCAGGGCCGGAGAAGCCGACGAGGATGCTCGTCCGTCGAATCCAGCCAGCAAACTCCCAAGTGCCCAACGAGGGTGAGCCGCAGCCCGGAGCTTGGTGATCGATCCGGGCTAGCCCGCCGCCGCCGCGTTTTCGCGCAGGTGATCCGCCGAGGTGGTGCCGACGGCGAGGCTGGACACCCCGGGGACGGCGAACACCGCGCGGACGAGTTCGGCGAGCGGGGTGGCCGCGCCGTCCGGCCGGCCTGAGAATAGGCCGCGCTTGACGATGACGCCGCGCCCGAGTTCCGCGGCCCGGTCGATGACCGGACGGTGCACCTGGTAATGCAGGTTGTAGGGCACCATGAGCACGTCGCAGCGCTCGGCGGCGAGCAGGCCGCCGTCCGGGCTCATGGTGGAGAAGCCGGTGGCGCGGACCTTGCCCTCGGACTTGAGTTCGTCGAGCACCTCGGGCGCGGGCGTGTCGCGGAGGACGGAGAGGTCGTCCGGGGCGCTGTGGACCATGAGGATGTCGAGCGTCTCGCGGCGCAGGCGCCGGAGGCTGCGCTCGGCGCTGGCGCGGATCGCGGCGGCTGAGAAATCGAACCGGGAGGCGCCGTCCTCGAAGGTCTCGCCGGCCTTGGTGGCGATCAGGAACTCGCCGCCGGCGGGGCCGCGTTCGGCGAGCAGCTTGCCGATGCGCTCTTCGGAGACGCCGTAGGCGGGGGCGGTGTCTAGCAAATTGATGCCGACTTCAAAGGCGGCGTCGAGCAGCGCGTGCAGGGCGCGGTCGTCGGGCAGCTCGAAGGCGGGGAACTTCAGCCCTCGGTTGCGGCCCCATTTGACGGTGCCGAGGGTGAGCGGCGAGACGGCGAGGCCGGTGTCGCCGAGCGGGCGGAGGGGCGTGGGCGTCATGCGGGGCGGGTCCAGTTGGGGGCGAGCTCCCACGGGTAGCGGCCGACCTCGGCGGCGGGGAGGGGCAGCGCCGCGGGCGCGGCGCCGGAAGGAGGGCAGAGGTCGGCGGCCCAGGCGGCCGCGAGGTCGCCGAGCGCGGGGGCGAGGACGAGTTTGGTCGGCCAGGCGAGGGCGGCGTTGCCGGCGGGGCGCAGGACGGGGTCGGGCGGCAGCTTGCCCGTCGGGGTGTGCGGTTCGGCGCGGTCGACATCCCAGGTGGCGAACTCCCGCCCGGCCCAGCCCCCGCCGGGGAAGATGTCCTCCAGCTCCCTGGCGGCGTCCGCGATCACTTCGCGGTCGGGTTCGCCCACCGCGTTTTCGGCGATGTTGCCGCCCAGGTACCAGATGCCGCCCGGGTGGGTGGTGACGGTGGCGCGCGGCTTGGTGCCGACGCCGACGCAGTGCCCGTAGAGCGTCCACGGGACGCCGCGGACCATGACCTGCTTCAGCGGCCGGCGCTGGGTCGCCGGCGCGGGCAGCCCGAGGGCGCGGGCGGCGCCCTCGTTGCCGGCGCCGGCGGCGAAGAGGAAGGCGCGGGCGCGCAGCGGGGTCGGGGCGCCGCCTTCGGCTAGCAATTCGATGGATTCAATTCGACCATCGGCGGCGGTGGCGAAGCGTCCCGCCCCCGCCCGGTAGCAGCAGCCGGCGACCGGGGCGGCCAGCGCCTCGACCACGCTGCGGACGTCGAGCACGGTCTCGCGCAGGCGGTAGATTTTGCCGCCCTGACCCGTCGCCGCGAACACCTCCGGGCGCTCGGACTCCGGGAGGGCGTCCACTTCGCCCTCGAAGGTCTTCGCCCCCACGGCCGCCGCCGCCTTCGCCGCCAGCCCCCCCCCGGCCCACATCACCTGGTGGTCGCTGAGCACGCGGGCGGTGCGCAGGTCCGGAGCGGCCTCGCCCGCGATGGCCTCGAGCCAGCGCCCTGGTTGATCGCGCAGCTTGCCGGCGATGGTGTGGCCGCCCGGGCCGCCGCCGAGCCTGTATTTCTGCCCGCCGTGCAAAATCCCCTGCGCCGCCAAAGTCTGGCCGCCCCCGAGGGTATCGCGCTCGACGAGCACGACGGCGTAGCCGCGGGCGCGCAGGGTGTGGGCGGCCCACAGGCCGGCGATGCCGCCGCCGAAGATCGCGATGTCGCAGTGGTGGGTAGGCGTCTCGGCCATGGCGCCTGCCTCGCACGGCCCGCCGACCGGGGCAAGCGTCTGCTGGCAAGCGCCGGGGATCGTGGCAAGGTGCGCGCATGCCGAGCGATCCAAGCGCCAGCCCCCCGTTCCGCCTGTTGGGCAAATCGGACGTCCCGTTCCCGCCGTCACCCGACGAGGCGAGCCTGGAGACCTTCGCCAACCCGCGGCCCGGGCGGAGCTACTGGATCGAGCTCGACTGCCCGGAGTTCAGCTCGCTGTGCCCGGTGACCGGGCAGCCCGACACCGCCCGGGTGCGGATCCGCTACGTCCCCGGCGCGCTCTGCGTGGAGACCAAGTCGCTCAAATTCTATCTCGCCTCCTACCGGAACCAAGCGGCGTTCAACGAGTCGGTCGCGAACCGGATCGCCGACGATCTGATCGCCGCCTGCGGGCCTGAGCGCCTCCAGCTCACGGCCGAGTTCGCGCCGCGCGGCGGCATCAGCCTCACGGTCGAGGTGGAGCACCCGGGCGCCGGGGAGGGGGCATGAGGGCCATCGTCCTCGTCAGCGGCGGCATGGACTCGGTGACCGCGCTCTACCAAGCGTGTCGCGAACACGAGGTGATCGGGGCCTTGAGCTTCGACTACGGGGCGAAGCACAACCACCGCGAGCTGCCGTTCGCAAAGCATCACTGTGAGGTCTTGGGGGTCGGACAGCGGGTCGTCGATCTCGGGTTCATCGACGCCCTGTTCGCGTCCGACCTGTTGCGGTCGGGCGGCGCGATCCCGGAGGGGCACTACGAGGAGGAGACCATGAAGGCCACGGTCGTCCCGTTCCGCAACGGCATCCTGTTGTCGGTCGCCTGCGGCTACGCCGAGAGCATCGGGGCGGAGGCGGTGGTGATCGCCGCCCACGCCGGCGACCACGCGATCTACCCGGATTGCCGCGAAACGTTCATGGCGGCGATGGCCGCCGCGCTCGAAGCGGGCACCTACGCGGGGGTGCGCTTGCTGCGCCCCTTCATCGACCTCCGCAAAGAGGACATCGCGGCCCGCGGGCGCGAGCTCGGGGTCGACTTCTCGCAGACCTGGTCGTGCTACAAGGGCGGCGAGGTCCACTGCGGGAAGTGTGGCACCTGCGTGGAGCGGCGCGAGGCCTTCGAGATCGCGGGGATCGCCGACCCGACCCCATACGCCGGGGGGGGCGCTACGCCGCCGGCGTCGCGCGGCCGGGTTTGATGATGAAGTAGGCGGCGACGCCACAGAGGAGGAGGGCGCCTGCGGCCATCGACATGGCGCGGATCGCCGCCTCGCCCCAGGCGTCGGGTTTGGCCTGCGAACCGAGGTAGTTGCCCAGCGCGAGCGCCAGGCCGTTGAGGAGTTTGACGACGAAGTTGAAGACGCCCCAATACATCCCGATCAGGTCGCCGCCACCGCGTTCCTCGGCGCAATCGACGATGCCCTCGCCCTCGAGCCCCATCAGCACGGCGACCATCGGGCCGCCGAGCGCGAACAGGATCGAAGCGGTGAGGAAGCGGTCGCCGATCACGGCTTCGCCGAGCGCGCTGCTCAAGGCGTAGACCACGGCGAGCGCGGCGGACGCGTAGAGCATGCCCCGCAGCCAGCCGATCTTCTCCGAGATCTTCGGGGTGATCAGGAAGCAGATCGCCGCCGTGCCCAGGAGCGGCCCCATGACGCGGGCGATGTCGCCTTTGGTGCCGTCGAGCAGGTCTTGGGCGATGTAGGGGGCGGCCGAAGTCATCAGGGTGAACGACATCTGCGAGCCGGCGAAGAGCGCGAGCAGGGCGAGGAAGCGGCGGTGGCGGAAGGCGATCCCGAAGGCGTGCAGCATCGATGCCGAAGCGCCCGCCGGTCCGGCCGAGGTCATCTGTGCGTCGGGCGGCGCCGCGAAGTAGGGGAGCACCATGAGCGCTGAGCCACAGAGTCCGAACACCGCGGCGGCCGGCGCGTAGCCGACCTTGTCGATGAGAATGCCGGAGCCGATGAAGCCGATGCCGACGGCCAGCACGATGCCGCCGCCGAGGAGGTTCGAGAGGATGCGGCGGCGGCGGGCGTCGCCCGCGGCGTAGTCGCCGACGAGGCTCCAGTAGGGGATGGCGTAAAAAGTGTAGCCGACGAAGAAGAACAACATGCCGATGGAGACGCAGGCCCAGCGCAGCGCGGGCGCCATCTCGGCGGTCGGCAGGAAGGTGACCACCAGCCCGCCTGCGGGGAGGAGGAACGAGAACCAGAGCAGTTGCTGGCGCTTGTTGCCGCGCCGGATCCAGGCGTTGCTGACGGCGCCGGCCACCGGGTCGGTGACACTGTCGAACAGGCGGAAGCCGAACAGCAGCACCAGCATCCCTCCGGTGGCGAGCAGGGCGGGGGTATCCTCGCTGCCGGTCGTGAACTCGTTGATCCACATGAAGAAGAAACGCGCCTGCATCATCATGCCGACCTGGCCGCAGAAGAAGAGGAGGTATCGCGAGAAGTTCATGGGCGTGCTGGGCGGGGCGGCCGCGGGAGCAACGGCGCTGCCGCTCGCGCTTGCAAGGGCGGGGTTGCCCGGCTCGCGCCCGGTACTGGGGGGGGCGTGATTGAATACGCCTCGCGGCGGCAAATTTTGAGCGAGGAAGAAGTGGCGGCCCCGCCGGGATCGGGTCGCCGCACGCTGCGTCGTGGCTCGGCCGCGGGTCTTGCGACGCGCGGCGCGCGGGAGGATTGCGCCCGCGGCGCAACCGGGCCAGAGTCTGCCCATGAACCGCCGCGAATTCCTCGCCGCCGGAGCCGCGGCTGCCTTGCCCACTTCGGTCGCGGCCGGCCCCGGGCCGGCAGCCCCTCTGCTGCGCGGACGCGCCGAACACTGCATCATGGTATGGCTCGGCGGCGGCATGGGGCAGATCGACACCTTCGACCCGAAGCGCCTCGGCGACCCGGGCAAGAAGGTCGCCGGGTCGTATTACCGGTCGATCGACACTGCGGTGCCCGGGGTGCGGGTGTGTGAGCACCTCCCGAAGCTGGCGCGGCTGATGGACCGCGTCACGGCGGTGCGGACCGTGAACCACGACGTCATCGACGAGCACGCGGCGGCGACCAACCGCATGCACACCGGCCGCCGCGTGAGCGGCACCGTCTCCTATCCTTCGCTCGGCTCGGTGGTGGCGCACGAGCGCGGCGCCGCCGTGGAGGGGGCGCCGCCCTACGTCCTGATCGGCTACCCGAACCTCACCCGCGGCCCGGGTTTCCTCGGTGCCGAGCACGGATTTCTCTACCTCACGGACACCTCGCGTGGCCCCGCCGGCCTGGCGCGTCCCGCCGGGGTCGGGGATGACCGCCAAGCGCGCAGGATGGCTTTGTTGGAGGCGCTCGGCGAGGCGGCGCCGGAGCGGCCAGCCGGGGGCGTGGTCGACGACTATGTTCAGGCCCAGGAGCGTAGCTTCGCCCTCGGGGGGCCGGAGTTCATGGGCGCCTTCGATCTGGACGGGGAGGCCCCCGAACTGCGCGCCGCCTACGGGGGCGAGTTCGGCCAGCGCTGTCTGCTGGCGCGGCGCCTCGTCCAGCGCGGCGTGCGGTTCCTCGAGGTTTCACACAACCTCAACTTCCTCAACGGCACCGGCTGGGACGTCCACAACGACGGCATCCTCGACCAACACCGGCTGATCGCGGAGATGGACGCGGCGGTGGCCACCCTGATCGTGGATCTGGAAGCCCATGCGCTGCTGGACAAGACCCTGATTTTGATCTCGACCGAATTCGGCCGCCCGCCCGGGTTCGACGGCGGTGGCGGTCGCGGCCACCAAGGGAGCGCGTTCAGCTGCGTCTTGGCGGGGGGTGGCTTGAGCCATTGCGGCGCCCACGGGGAGACCGACGAACTGGCGAGGGAGATCGTCCGCGATCCGGTGGGCGTTCCGGACCTGTTCGCGACCGTCCATGCGGCATTGGGGATCGATTACACGAAGGATCTGTTCGCTGGAGACCGCCCGGTGCCGATCACCGATGGCGGCACGCCGATCGCGCGGCTTTTCGGTTGAGGGAAGCGGGGAGGCGGGGGCGCGATGACGGAAGAGGCATCGCGGGCGACACGGGCAGGTGCGCGGCGCGCTTGCGGCGTGGGCGCTGCAGATGTATGGGCGGACATGTCCGAGCCGAAAGCTGTCTACACCCTCGAAGAACTCGCCGATTGGGCTTCGGTCGGGGGCGAGCTCGACCCGCCGGCGCGGGTGGCGGTGTTCGGAGATCCGGTGGCGCATTCGCTTTCGCCGCAGCTGCACAACCCGGGGTTGGAGTCGGCTGGGGTGGGCGCGCAATACATCCGCGTGCAGGTGCCGGAGGCGGACTTGGCGGCCGGTCTCGCCGCCGCGGAGGCAGCGGGTTTCGTCGGCGTCAACTGCACCATCCCCCTCAAGTTTCGCGCCCTCGAACTTTGCGACGAAGTCGACGAGCTGGCGCGGCGCCTCGGCGCGGTCAACACGGTGGCTTTCGAAGAGGGGCGCCGCTTCGGCTCGAACAGCGACGGGCCCGGGTTTTTGCGAGCCGTGCGGGAGGCGTTCTCGATCGACGTCCGCGATCTGCGGGTGATGGTGCTCGGGGCGGGCGGCGGGGCGGGGCGCGCCTGCGCCA
>JAUIGD010000240.1 GCA_030430255.1 Verrucomicrobiia bacterium | reverse complement strand
CGACCGTCCCCCGCAGGATCTTCCCGGCGCGGAGTGGGGCGGCCTGGCCGCCGCGGGCCGCCCGCGCGGCTCTCCGGTCGAGGTGCCCGCGCCCTGACCAAGATCGAAACCGAATCCGCAGGCGAGGCGCCCCGCCAATCATTGACGCTGGGAAAGCGGCAGCAAAGACCGGAGCCGCAGCCAGAGGCGTGGTGATCGAGCTACTCTGCAAAAGCGGCGCGGTGGGGTTGGCCCGACCGGTAGCGCTTCGCGCGCGCCTCGATTTGTGAGGCGAGCGCGGGTTCACCGCTGGCCATGGCGAGAACGGCCGCTTCGGCGGCGGTCGCCAGCGCCTCCCCGAAGTCGCCCGCCTCCGCCTGCGCCGCGGCTAGGGTATCGAGAACCGATGCGGACTGGCGGCCGGTCGCCTCCACCACCTCCAATGCGAGCCGCACCGCCTCGGCGCCATCCCTGAGGCGGTCGTCGGGATGGGTCGCGAAGAGCCAGGCGAGGTTGTTGGCGGCATCGAGGGCGCCCGCCCCGCCGGCCCCGACTAGGGTGCGGTAGTGCGGCACCGCCTGCGCTGCCCGGTCGGCGCGCTCATAGGCGATGGCGAGGTCGAAGCGGAGCTGCGGGTCGTCGGGCGCGAGTTGGCGAGCCGACTCCAGCACGCTGATGGCCTGCTCCACCCGCCCGATGACGGTGCAAACCTTGCCGATTTGCCGCAGCCATCCGGGCTCGCCCGGCGCACGGGCGACGAGTTGATCGAAGAGGCGGTCGGCCTCGGCAACAGCGCCCGACTTCGCCGTCGCGGCGGCGAGGCTCAGTCGCAGGGACGGGTTTTGAGGCCAGCGTCGCACCGCCTCATCGAGCGCTGCCAGCGCCGCTGGATAGTCACCTTCCGACTCCTCCAGATCGGCGAGATGCCACAACAGCGTGGCCACCCCCCGGGGGTCTTCCCCCGCCGACCGTTCGGCGATTCCCTTCCGGAGCGCCTCCCGCGCCCCGGCGATGTCGCCCGCCGCGCGATAGGCGTTCGCCAGCGAAGTGGCATCCAACGCGAACACCGCCGAGGCATCGCGGCCAGGGAACGGCAGCGCCAGGTCGTCGACCGGAACGGACGGGTCGCGCGACAGCGCCAACGACGCATCGCGAACCAGCGTCTCCACCGGCACCGCACCGCGGTAGAGCACGGCCACCCGCCCGGCACCGTCGAGCAAGAAGCCCGCCGGCAGCGTCAGCGGACCTTCCGGATACACCGCATGTTCGTGGACGATGTTCAACGCCCGCACCAAGCGGATCGGGGCGAGCCCCGCCACGGAGCCCCAACCCATGTCGGCGAGTGCGGCCTCCGCCGCGCGCACGTCGGACGCCGCGCCCTCACCGCCAATCGTGTCGGTGGAGAGGGCGATGGTCCGCACGCCCGCCTGCGCCAAAGCGCCGCCGCCCTCCACCAGCGCCGGCAGCTCAGCCATGCACTCTGAACAATCCTTCGACCACAGGATCACCAACAGCGCCTTCCCGCCATGGATCTCCGCCAGCGGGCGCGCCCTGCCGGCGAAATCGATGTAGTCGAGCGGCGGGATCACGGACGGCGTCCCCAACACGATCCGCTTGCTTCGAGTCGGGGCAGGCGCCGCGGGGTCGGAGGGCGACCAACCGCCCACGGCGTTTGTTCGGCGGGGCACAGGTTCGGCGACCCCCGTCCCCTGCATCAAACTGAACACCGCGCCTGCGCCCGCCCCGGAGAACACCTCGCCCTCTGGATCTCCACCCGGCCAAAACACCCGCACCTCTTCCACTCCGGCGGCATCGCCGAGACCGAAATGCAAGGTCTTTGGCGTCTGGCTCGCAAAGCCGTCCCCGGCGCGCAGCGAGCGGACGACCTTCCGCCCGCCGCCCACGGTCACCGCGACCCGCGCGCCGATCGCGTCGCGGTTGCAATCGACCCCGCGCAGCTTCAGGGCGAGCCACCCCGAACCCGGTTCGCGGAGATCGTTGCGCAGGAACCGCAGCCGCGGGCCAGTGCGGTTCGCCAACCAGAGGTCGAGGTCGCCGTCGCCGTCCCAATCGGCGGGGATCACCGCCCGCCCGTCGTCGTCGTGATCAAGCCCGAGCGCACCAGACACGTCGGCGAAGCGACGGTCGCCAGAACCGGTGTTGAGGAAGGCGCAGTTGCGCTCGTGGCCGCTGAACGACCGCCCCTGCGCGATCATCGCGCCGAGCGACTCCCATCCGCGCATGTAGTCGGACCCGCCGTCGAGCCGCTCGAAGCGGTCGGGGGAGGACGCCACGACCTGGCGCCAGTAGAAGCTTCACAAATCGTCCGGGTCCCGCTGCGTGATATAGCCGTTGGCCACCACGAGGTCCTGCCAGCCATCGTTGTTGAGATCGGCGAAGCGCGAACCCCATGCCCAGCGCCCCATCGAGGCCCCGGACTCGAGGCTGACATCTTCGAAGACGCCGCCCCCCGCATTCTGGAACAGCGAGTTCCCCCGGGCGTGGCGGCGGAATCCCTCGAGGTCATCTTTGGCGAAGCGCCGCTGGTAGGTGACGCGGTTGCCGGCCGACGACCACATGTTCGACACGTATAAATCCATCCGCCCGTCCCCGTCGGCGTCGCCCCACGCCACCGACATGCCCGCCGACATGTCCTCCACCCCCGCCTCCGCCGCCGCGTCGGTGAAGCGGCCGCCCTCCTGCCGGTAGAGGTTGTTGCGCCCGAAGTCGTTCGCGACATAGAGATCGAGGTCGCCGTCGAGGTCATCGTCCTCCCACGCGGCGGCGAAGCTGAAACGCCGGTTGCCCTGGTCGAGGCCCAGCGGCTCCGTGACATCGGTGAACCTGAAGCCCCGGTCGTTGCGGTAGAGGACATTGCGGCCGCCGTTTTCGGCGTCGTGGTAGGGGACCGGCCGGGCGAGGAAGCGGTTCTCGGCCGCCGATCCGCGCAGCGAATAACAGCACACGTAGAGGTCGAGGTCGGCGTCGTTGTCGAAGTCGGCGGCCGCCAGCGAATACGGCATCGCCTCCGGGAGCAGGCGCGAGGCGGCGACCGCGAACTTCCCGGCGCCGTCGTTCTCGAGGAAGAGCAGCCCGTAGATGACCGCGACGACCAGATCCTGGTCGCCGTCGTTGTCGAGGTCGACGAAGAGGGCGCCGTGGGAATGGTCACGCCAATCGACCCCGGCCTCGCGCGAGCGGTCGGCGAGGGTGCCGTCCTCCCGCTGGATGTACAAGCGGTTGGGGAGGCCGCCCGGTTGGGGGATGTAGAGGTCGTCGCGACCGTCACCGTCTGCATCGCCGATCGCCAGCCCCTGCCAACCGGACGGGCCGAAGAAGAGCCGGTGCTCGATCCGCGCCAACCAGTGGTCGGTGCCGTAGGCGAGCTGTTCGCGGAACGACGCGATCCCTCCGACCGCCGCCTCGGTGCAATCGACGAACCCCCGCGCCGAGACGCATTCCTCGAAATCCCGAACGTCGACCGAACGCAGACGCAGACCGTCCCCAGCCAGCTCCCAGCGGCAATCCCAGCGCGCCGTCTGTTGCAGCCGCCCCGCCGGCCCCGACGCCGCCAGCTCGAAGCGCGCTGATGTGGAGAGCACCGCACCCTCCCGCTCGACCCGGAAGACTTTGAATTTCACCCGCACCTCTGCCGCGCCCAGCCCGTCGAGGGGTTGGCGCAGGCCACGGATCAGCGCTCCGGGCGCAGCCGAAATCGGATCTGGCGCCGGCAGCTCGCCGGGGGGACGCCGCACGCGCAGGGCGCCTTGCGTGAACACCGTCCCGAGCGCGGCAGGTCTCCACGGCGTGCTGACGAAGTCCGCAGCAAACCGACCGGCAGGCAGATCCGCGGCGTCGGTTCTGCCGGCGATCGCCCACCCGATCTGCGCCAGGCGATCGTCGGCCAAGGAACCCAGCCGCTCGGAGTCCCACTGCGAACGCGCGTCGTCCTCGATCAGGCCCTCGTGTCGGAGCGCCATGGCTTCGAGCGAAATCTCCACGGGCTCGCGTGCCGGAGCATCCCGCCCGGCCGGGGGCGGACTGACCGTCGCGTCCTCACCCCCATCGCAGCCGAGCAATGCCAAGGAGACGGCGCTTCCGCCGATCCGCCGGAGCACCCGGAGGCGGGCGAGGCTGCGGTCCCACGCTGCCTCAATCCCGGGCGGACAACGCCAGGCATGCCCGGCGCCTCTCGCCGTCAGCGTCGGCAGCGTGGGCGAGGGGTCGGCCCGTTCTGAATAGGTCGGCGACTCTTCGATGGGGGCTTGTAGCGAAATCCCCAAACCCGGGTCAATCCCGTTTCGTCGCGCCGCCTGCGCGCGGTCGCTCGAATCTCCAAAGTCGAGAACCGCACCACGTCCCACCCGACCCCGGAATGTCGGGCGACGGCCGGCACCCCCCCGGTCGATGCCGACGCGAACGCGCTCGGTGTCGACGGGGGTACGCCACAGCCCCGAGAGCTGGGTGCTCGCTTCGGGCGAAGCGCTGCTAAGCGGTGGCCCGGTCCTCGGCCTCGAGGTGGAACTGCTCCGGGGTCGGCGCCGCGGCATCGGGCCGGGTGCGCCCCCAGAAATCGCTGAACGTCTCGCCCGGCTGGCGGTCGCGGACGAACTCCTCGAGGTGGGCGCGGATCGCCGCGGGGATGTCATCGAAGCCGACCACCTTCTGCTCGAGCGAGGCCAAGCGGTCGCCGCGGTGCGAGCCGCCGACATACATCGCGTACTTGGCGGGGGCGCGGCCGACGAAGGCGAAATCGGCGTTGTAGGGGCGCGCGCAACCGTTCGGGCAACCGGTCATGCGCACGAGGATCTTCTCGTCGCGGAGGTCGAGGTCGTCGAGCACGGTGTCGACGCGATCCAGGAGGTCGGTGAACACGCGCTCGCTCTCGGCGAGGGCGAGCCCGCAGGTCGGCAGGGAGACGCAGGCGTGCGCGGTCTGGCGCAGGGCGCTGTGAGCCTCGCCGGTGACGACCGAGTGTTCGGCCAGGATGGCATCGACGCGCTCCCTGTCGGCGGGGTCGATGTCGAACAGGTAGAGGTTGGCGTTGGCCGTCACGCGGACGGGGCAGTCCAGCCCGGCGACGATCGCGCGGAAGGCGGAGCGGTAGCGACCGCCGTCGCGGAGGTCGACCACCCGCCCCTGCGGCACGTGGACGCCGAGGAAGAGCTTGCCGTCGCCCTGTTCCCCCCAGCCGAGGGCGTCATCGACGCCGTCGAACTCGGGCGCCGTCACCTCTTTGGTCGGGAATTCGATGCGCGCCGCGACCTGCTCGCGGAACCACTCGATGCCGCGTTCGGCGACGAGGTACTTCATGCGTGCGTGCTTGCGGTCCGAGCGGTCGCCGTGGTCGCGCTGCACGGTGACGATCGCCTCGCAGGCCGCCGCCGCATGCTCGGGCGCGCAGGAGAAGAGGGGCTGCGCCAGGTGCGGGTAGGTTTCGGTCTTGCCGTGGCTCATGCCGAAGCCGCCGCCGACGAAGATCGAGTAACCGGTCACCTCGCCCCCCCCGCCGAGCTCCGCCACCAGGCCGATGTCCTGGGAGAAGACATCGACGTCGTTGCGCGGCGGCACCGCGATGCCGATCTTGAATTTCCGCGGCAGGTAGTGCTTGCCGTAGATCGGCTCCTCGACCGGCTCCCCCGCCTGGTCGGCGTCGAGGGTCAGCTGCTCGCCATCCAGCCAGATGGAAGTGTAGGAAGTCGTGCGCGCCATGAAGCGCTCGTTGATGTCGTCGGCGAGGCGCAGCGCGTCAGCGTGGGCTCGGTCTTTGATCGGCGCGCCCGGGCCCATGGTGTTGCGGACGACGTCGCCGCAGGCGCCCCAGGAGGTGAGGCCGCAATCGACGATGGCGCGGATGGTGTCGCGCAGCCCCCCCTTGACGATGCCGTGCAACTGGATGCCCTGGCGGGTGGTGAGGCGCAGCGTGGCATTGCCGAGGTGGTCGGCCATGTCGTCGTGCGCGAGGTACTGGCCGGGCGACATCGTGCCGGCGGGCATCTTGGTGCGCACCATGAAGATCCACTCCTTGTCCAACTTCTGCTTGCGGCGTTCGCGGCGGCTGTCGCGGTTGTCCTGCTGGTAGCTGCCGTGAAACTTGAGGAGCTGATACTCCTCTTCGGCGAAGTGGGTGGCGTCCGACAGCAAGGTGGGCACGATTTTGCCCCGCAGGCCGCGGCTTTGGTCTTTGATCTCTTCGACGTTGAGTTTGGACATGGTCGGTCGGGGAGGGAGTGCGGGCCCCGCCTCCATGGGCGAGGGGCGGGGAGAATAGCGGCACGCCACCATGTACGCAACCAAATTCTGTTATTCCTATCGGAATAGTAGGAATTTGCGTTTTTGCCTGCGATTCAAGGGCTTTCGGCGAGATGGAGCCGCATGGGGACCATTTTGGAAAGCTGGAAACCGTGCTTTTTGAAGAAGCGCTGGGAGTCCTCGCTGATCTTGTCGGTGAGCAAGGTGATGCGCTTGAAATCTTTCGACCGGGCGAAATCGACCACGGCGTCGAGCAGCACGGCTCCGTAGCCCTGCCCGCGGTGGGCAGGGTGGACGAAAAAATCTTCCAAGATGATCACGGCCCCACCCTCGGCGGTGCTGATGGTGAAGAGGATGTTCACCATGCCGATGACCGCCTCGCCGGCGCGCAAGACGAAGATCCGGCCGCGCTTCGGCTGTTCGAGGATCATGCGCAAGCCGGCTTCCTGCTTGGCGTGGTCGGGATCGAAATCGCCCTCCAGTTCGAACAGGTCCATCAGCATCGCCACCAGGTCGGACAAATCCTCCAGGGTCGCGGGCTCCACCCGCACCTCGGGCGTGGAGGCGAGACTGGGGGCGGCTTCTGTGGACATGGCTGCGGTCGGTTGAGGCGGGGAGGAGTGTGGCGAGTATAGCAGATCCGAAGCCGAAGGGGAGGAGAGATTCGGGTCCTCGGCCCGTCCGGAAGCGCTGCGGCACCCGCCCGCGGAACTCTCCCGATCTCGACTCCCCCGTCGCCGGTTGAAAGTCGGGCCGGGTTTTGGGAGGGTCGTCCCCCCGATGCCCTCCGTTATCCCCCACGCCCTCGTCGCCTCCGCCTTCGCGGTCACCGCCCTCGTCGTCTCCGCCGCGCCGCTCGGTGCCGCGCCGCCCCCCTCCGCCCGAGCCGGGCGCCCCAACATCCTGTTCATCGCCGTGGATGACCTGCGCCCCGAGCTCGGCTGCTATGGCGCGCGGGCGCTCACCCCGCGCATCGACGCCCTCGCCGCCTCCGGCGTGCGCTTCGACCGCGCCTATTGCAACCAAGCGGTGTGCGGTGCCTCGCGCGTGTCGCTCATGACGGGACTCTACCCCGAACACACCGGCGAGCGCAGCTATCACGTCACGGGTTGGCGCGAGCGCTGGGCCGACACGGTCACCCTCAACCAACACTTCGAAGCCAACGGCTACGCGGTCGTCGGCCTCGGCAAAATCTACCACGGCAGCAGCGGGCCCGGCGTCGACCCCGGGAACTGGACGGAGTGGATCGAGGTCGGCGGCAGCCAGTATGCGAACCCCGAGAGCCGCGAGAACACCCGCGTCACCAAGGGCGGGCGCGGCCAGACGCGACGCCGCGGCCCTTCGACCGAAGCCGGCGCCACCGACGGCGCCGGCTACCCCGACAGCAGGCGGGCCGCGGCCGGTGCCGCCGAGCTGGCGGAGCTCGCAGCCGCCGGGCGCCCGTTCTTCCTCGCCGTCGGGTTCACCAAGCCCCACCTCCCCTTCGTCGCGCCGAAACGCTTTTGGGACCTCTACGAACGCGAGCGCTTCGCCCTGCCTGAGAACCTCGGCGTGCCGCCGGGATACCCCGCCTACGCGAGCAACTCCGGCGCCGGGGAGCTGCGCAGCTACTCCGACATCCCGCCGGCGCACGTGCCTCCTGCCGAGTTCCCAGACGCCCTGAACCAGCGTCTCGTCCATGGCTATCACGCCTGCGTCAGCTACCTCGACCACAACGTCGGCATCCTGCTCGACGCGCTCGACGAATCGGGCGCCGCCGAGGACACGATCGTCGTCCTGTGGGGCGACCACGGTTGGAAGCTCGGCGACCACAGCAGCTGGTGCAAACACACCAACTTCGAGTGCGATGCCCGCGTGCCCTTGATCGTCCGCGCGCCAGGCAAGGCGCCCGCCGCCAGCGGGTCGCTCGTCGAACTCATCGACCTCTACCCGACGCTCTGCGATCTCGCGGGCTTGGAGAAGCCCGGCCACCTGCAGGGGCGCTCCTTCGCGGCGACCCTGGCCGATCCCGCCGCTGAGCATCGCACCTCCGCCTACTCCTCCTACGCCCACGGAGGCCGTGTCGGCCACTCGCTCCGCACCGAGCGCTTCCGCTACACGGAATGGTGGGACAAAGGCGACGACCGGGTGGTGGACAAAGCGCTCACCGACCTGGCTGCCGACCCGGGCGAGACGACGAGCGCCCTAGCCGGACACCCGGAGGAGGCGGAGCGTCTCTCCACCGAACTCCGCCGACGCGTGCTCGCGGCGCGGCGGCGCTGAGCGCCCTGCGGCATCGGCATCCCGCCGATGTCCGTCCCGACGGCGCCCCAACCCAGGGGCACGCGGCTCACGGCACCACCGTCCGCAGCTGGTACTCCGGTGCGCCGTGGGCCTCGCTGAGCCGCAGCATGGCAGCGTTGATGTCGGCGATGTTCTCCGCCGACCCGTAGAACGGGCCGGCGCCGGGACCGCCCGTGGTGTGGGTCTCGAGCAGCACCGGCTCGCCGCGCACGAGGACGAAGGACGGGTTGCCGCTGTCGCCGGTCACCAAGGCCTCGTAGAAGCCGGTGTCGAGTGGGGCGGCACGCTCGAACGCGACCATGCGTCCGCGGACGGCGAGCACCTGATGGACGTGCACTTTGCGCTCTTGATCGGTGGCGAACACGAAGGCGCCCGGCAGCTCCTCGGCGTAGCGTTCCGATGGCGCGAGCACCGGGTAGTGCCGCACCCCCGAGGGGACGTCCTCGTTCAAGATCACCACCGCGATGTCGGCGACGAGGCTCTCGGCACCGACGATCACCCGCTGCAGCTCGCGGCCGCGAGCGTCGTGCATCTTCACCAGGCGGTGGCCCGGCTGGCGCTGATAGTGGCGCGCCATCACCGCGTGGCGCGGCGACACCATGGTGAGGTTCTGCGTCGTGTCCCACGCCACCCCAGAGAAATCGATCGACCTCGTCCAAAACCGGCTCCAGGCGGCATCTGGGGAATCGGTGGACACGTAGGCGTCGAACACCCAGTTGCGGCCCGGTTTGTCGGGGATCACCGCCCGCGCCGAGGCATTGAGGCGTTCGGCGACGGTGCCCGCTCCGGCCCCGCCGCCCCCGCCGCCCCCGAATGGGGCGGGCTGCGGGGAGCCGTCGCCGCGATCGCCGCAGCCGGTGAGCGCTGCGCCAAAAACGAAGGAGACCGAAGCCAAAGTCAAACGCATCATGGGAACGATGAGATCGTGCTGCCGCGTGCAACCGGGGACAAGCAATTCCTCAGACAGCGCACCGCCCGATCCGCTCAATCCTACCGGGCGGCTTGGATCTGGCGCGGATCGATCACCACATCCGCACCGAAGTGCCCCGCCGATTCGAGTTCGCAAGCTCGCCTAGCCCGGATCGATCACCACATCCCCAGGCGAGGCGCCGCCATTCGTTGACGCTGAGTAGGCGGCGGCAGGGACAGGCGAAGCGGCTGGGTGAACACCCTGCCCGAGCCGGTCACCACGCCAACACCCTCAGCGTCAACGAGGGCGAGCCACAGCCCGGAGCTTG
>JAUIGD010000239.1 GCA_030430255.1 Verrucomicrobiia bacterium | reverse complement strand
AGACCTTCACGATCGCCTTCAACCCGACCGCGGTCGGCAACCGGGAGGCGACGGTCACCGTCCGCAGCGACGACCCCGACGACGACCCGTTCACCTTCACCGTCGAGGGCGTCGGACTGGCCGACGGGCCGAAGCTGGCCGTGCGCGGCGGGCCGGACGTGGACCTGCTCTACAATGTCACCTATGAGTGGGGAGGCCCCTTCGGGAACAACGCCGTGGTCACTGCAACGCCCCTCGACTGCGACCCCGCGGAAGGCCGGCCGATCACCAACGGCGACACCACACCCTCGGTGCTCGACGGCACCAACTTCGGCACCATCACGGTCGGGACACAGCAGGCTCAGCCGGCCGGCAGCGCACCGCCGCCCGCACCAGACCACTACTTCCGCCTCATCAACAACGGCGACACCGACCTGACGGTCACCGGCGTCAGTCTCAGCACACACACCTTCGCCACCGCGCACAGCGCTTGGGCGCCACCGATCGCCGGCACCACGCTGCCGCCTGGCGGCTGCGCGACGCTCCCGATCGAGTTCGTCGGCACGAGCGTGGGACCGACGACCTGCACCGTAGCCATCACCAGCACCGACCCCGACCACCCGCTGTTCACCTTCGATGTCAAAGCCGAACCGCAGCCGCTGACGCCGCCGCTCGGCGAGACGTTCCCTCCCGTCCTCCGGCTGCTGAGCCAGCGTGCAGACCGCCCATTGCGGAACGGCGGGGACGAGGTCGAATTCGGATCGATCACCTCCTCGGGCAATTCCAGGACCATCGCCTTCCGCGTCGTCAACGCGGGTTCATCCACACTCGATGTCGCTTCGATCTCCAGCGACAGCAGCCACTTCACCGTCGACGCCGATCTCGTCCCCAGCCTGCAAAGCGGCGAGTCTTTCGACTTCGACATCACCTTCGCACCGACCGCCACCGGCGAACTGAACGGGACGATCACCATCATCAGCGACGACCCCTCCGCCCCCGAGTTCACCTTCGACGCCACCGGCGTCGCCGGCAGCGGCGGTGACCCTCCCGCACCCCGGCCGGAGCTGGTGGTGTTCGGCGGCGACCCGATGGTCCGCCTGCTGCGCGACGACGACAAACCCGACACCGCCGACGGCACCCACGCCGGGGGCTTCGCGGTCGGCGACGAGATCGTCTTCGCCTTCCGTGCCCGCAATCGCGGCGACGCCCCGTTGACCTTCACGCGCGCCTTCGCCCCGGGCACGCCGATCGTGATCGACGACCTGCAGACCACCCTCGCGCCCGGCGAGCACGACGACTTCACCCTGCGCTTCGATGCCCGCAACCCCGGCGACTACACTTTGCTCGTGGCCTTGCAAAGCGACGACCCGGCCGGCGAGTACCGCTTCGCCATCGGCGCGACCGTCACCGAGAGCGCCACCGAGCCGAGCGCCGGCATCGAGATCCTCGGCTTCACGCTGCTCGACGGCCACGCCTACCTGAACTTCAACACGCCCGCCGGCGCGACCTACCGCGTGGTCACCAACACCGACCTCGGAGAGGATTGGAACCTCGTGGAGGGCGGCATCCCCGGCGGCGGCTTCTGGAGCACCTTCATCTTCGACGGCGGCGCCTCCGAGCGGAGGTTCTTCCGGGTGGAGGAGGAGTAGCGACGGTGGGGGGATGCCACGGCGGGGGGGGAGGCTCCGCCCTGTCAAAGCAGCGCCCCGCCGGTGGCACCCGCTGAGGGGCGAGGATTTCAGCCACGCCCGGGCGGGGACATGACATAGTGGGGCGATGAGTTTGTCCTTCGAGCCAGCGGCCCCCGCCCCCGCCCGCCCGCTACAACGGTTCCTCGCGCAGCTGTTCGAGGAGGGCGTGGTGGAGATCCCGATGGCGTTCCCGTCCGCGGCAGAGCTCGCGGCGGAGGATGAACAGGTCGAAGCACGCCTCGCCGAGCGCGCCGCCGAAATCGCGCCGACGCTCGCCCCGCCGACGCCCGTCCCCTGCCTGGCGACAGCGCGCTGGGCGGCGCAGCGCTTCTACTTCGCCACCTTCGCCTACGTGCACCGGGAGACCTCGGCCGACGAACTGCGGGCCGGGCTTTCCGTCCCCCCGCCCGCCCCCCCTGAGGTGGCCGGCGCGGGCGATGTCGATCTCGGTGCGGACCTGGTGTTCTGCTTCGCCCCAGACCTCGTCAAGATGGCGCGCGCCACCGCGTCGGCCGACCCGCTGGTCGAAGCGCTCGTGGAGCTCTTGGCGGCCTGGCCGCTGTCGTCGGTTGGGATCGGAGGGACGGCACCGGCGGCGGCCTCTCCCAGCTTCTGGTCCTCGCCCTCGTTGCGCACGCTGTACATCGATCGTGTCATCGCGCGGGGCGACCGTACGCGGCTGGCCTCACCGCCCGTCTCGGAGGCGGTGCGCGCGGCGCTCGGCGCCCATCCCGAACTCGGGCCAGAGCTGGTGAGCGAGATTGACCCCGCAGCTGCCGAACGCCAGAGTCCGGCCGATGTTGAAACAAACTGAGAGCCTAGGGGCGACCTATGCAGGGATCGCAGCGGTGGGGCGGAAGCTGCTCGACGAGGTGCTGGCGCCGATGCGGCGCACCTTCGTCGGCAAGGACGAGGTGGTCGACCTGCTTGGGCTGTCGCTGGTGGCGGGGGAGAACCTGTTCATCCTCGGGCCGCCGGGCACCGCCAAGAGCGCGCTGGAGCAGGACCTCGGGCGTCGGCTGCACGGTCGCACTTTCGAATACCTGCTCACCCGCTTTACCGAACCGAACGAACTGTTCGGCCCCTTCGACATCCGCAAGCTGAAGGAGGGGACATTGGAGACCAACACCGAGGGCATGCTCCCGGAAGCATCCATCGCCTTCCTCGACGAACTGCTCAACGCCAACAGCGCGATCCTCAACAGCCTGCTCTCGGTGCTCAACGAGCGCGTGTTCCGCCGCGGGCGGGAGGCGGTGAAGCTGCCTCTGCTGATGACGGTCGGCGCAAGCAACCAGCTGCCCGAGGACGAAGCGCTGCGTGCGCTCTTCGACCGCTTCCTGTTGCGGGTGCGCAGCGACAACGTGGCCGGCGAGCAGCTGGGCGCGGTGTTGACCCAGGGCTGGGAGCGCGAGGCGAAGCTGGCGGGCGGCGCGGCCGAAGCGGAGGGGGCGCTTTCGGTCGAGGAGGTGCGCGGCCTGAACCGACACCTGCCGAAGGTCGACCTGAGCGCCGTGCGCGACGATTTCATCCAGATGGTCGTACGTCTGCGCAAGGCGGGTCTGCCGCTCTCCGACCGGCGAGCCGTGAAACTTCAGCGCCCGGTCGCGGCCAGCGCCTTGCTCTGTGGCCGCGCCGCCGCACAAACCAGCGACCTGTGGATCTTCCGCCACGTCTGGGACTTGGACGAGCATCGCGAACTGCTGCGGGGCATCGTCGACGAGGTGGTCGGGGAATCGGCCCAAGGCGGCGCCCATCCGCAGGCGGAACGCCCCGCCGCGCCCGACCCCGAATCCCTGCGGCGCGACCTCGATGCGATCGGGAGTTCGCTCGCCGGCGAACCCGGACTGGCGGCGGTCGCCGTCGCCCGCGACAAGCTCGCCGCCCTCGGCGACCGCCTGCAGTGGATCGAGAACGCGACCGCGCGCGAGTTCTTGTCGAACCGTGTCGGCGAGCTTTGGGAACTGGCGAACCAAACCTCACCCAGCCCGCAATGACCCCGGCCGGCAGTGGCTGGCTGCTGCGCCTGCCGTCGCGAGCCCTGCGCGCTGCGGCGAGGCTGCGCGGCACCGGCGGGATCGAGATCGCCCTCGATGGCGACGCGATCTGGCTGCGCGGTGACGGCGGGGCGGAAGGCGAACCGTCGGACGCCCTGCTCGCCCTCGACGCAGACCTGCGCGGCCGCGCCACGGGCGACGGGCTGTTCATCAGCTGCGGCGAAACCGTCCCGAGCGGCGCCGAGCCTGCGAGGCTGGAGTGGCGCCCGCTGGCCGAGGTGCCGCCGCTGAGCCTGCCCATCCCGATCGCCGGCGACGCGGAGTTCGCAAAAGCCCCGGTCCGTCTGAAGCCCAGCAGCGAGGAGGCGCCCGCGCGCCTGCTGCACTGCGGCTTTGCGCCGCTCCTCGAATGGGGGGTCCACGCGCCCGAGTCGCGCCTCGCCCCACTTCGCTTCGCCGCTTCCCCGGATGGGCGCGCGCTGGTCGCCGGGGAGCCGCTGCCGCCGCTGCAAGGCAGGCGCTTCGCCGTCGAGCGAGGGGTCGGTTACCCGCTCGGCTTCGGCTGGTCGCCACCGATCCCCGCCTCTTCGCTACGTGCGGCCGCCTCGGCACGCGAGGGCGACCTGATCGTGTTCCTCGACCCGTCGCGGCCGCCCGTCCGGCTCGATGCCGAACTCTTCGTGCCGCTGAGCCGCGCTGCCCTGCGTGCCACGCGCGACGCGATGGCGGGGGAAGGGGGGGCCCCAGGATGACCGCCGAGGCCGAAAGCCGCACGAGCGACCGCCTCGCCGCCGTCTACCTCTGTCCGCCACACGACGGTTTCTGGCGTTGGTCGGAGACCGGCGACGCCGCCGAGTGGCCGGACGGCGAGCTGATCGCCTTCCATGAGGAGATCGAGCTGACGCTCCGCGCACTCGCCCCACACGGCCTGCCGCCGTTCGGCGCGGTCTTGCTCTTCCTCGCGGCCTGCCGCGACTCCTGGGGCACCGGCGCTCAGCGCTGCGCATATCTTTGGCAATATCGCAACTCGCTCGATTGGAACCGTCTGCAGGCGCTGCCGCCAAAGTGGGAGGAACCGCTTCTGGATGGCCTCTACGGAATCCAGAAGCTACCCTCCGACCTGCGACATCCGGCCGAGACGAAACCGGCGCTCGCCGAACAGCTTTTCGAATCCGCAGCCGCGGGCGGCGGCGACCCCGCGGCCACGGCGGTGCTCCGGGCGTTGGCCGAAGGCATCGTCACCCGCTGCTTCGCGCGCGGCGCGGTCGACCACCAACTCGCCCGCGATGCGGTATCCGCGCACGACCTGTCCCGCGCTACCGGGCGCTTTGTCGCCGCGGTGCGCGCGCTGCTGGCCGCCTTCCCCAACATTGACGAGAAAGCCATCCGCAACCGGCTGGCGACCGGTGTCGAAGCCCTCCCCTCGCCGGCCGAGATCGACGCGCTCGAGCGCCCTCTGCTCGAGCAGCTGCGCGACGACCCCGAACCCGAACTGCGCCAACTGGCGGCGATCGCCCACCAGATCGCCTCGGTCGCACACCTGCCGAAACCGCCCTCCACCCCGGACGAACTGCCGCTGGGCGGTTTCAGCGACGTCAGCAACCGCGGCGACCTCGACCGGCTGCTGGTCAGCGAGCTGGCCCTCGACGACCTCACGCTCAGCGTGCGCATCGCGATGAACGAGGCGCTCTACCTGCGCCGCGAGAGCCCCCCGAAAGCGCCAGCACGGCGCCGCGTGATCCTGGTCGACAACGGCATCCGCCTCTGGGGCCTGCCGCGCCTGTTCGCTGGCGCCGTCGGCCTGGCCCTCGCGCTCGACGCGGAGGAGGGCGCGGCGGTCGAGGCCTTCGCCCCCGGCTCTAGCGATTCTGAGGAACCACAAAGCGTCGCCATGCTCAGCCGCGACGGGCTGCTCGATCTGCTCGGGCGCCTGGGCACGGCGACCCACCCGGCCGGTGCCTGCGCGCACCTGCTCGGGCGCGAGGCGCACGACGCGGCCCCCGACTTCGTGCTCGTCACCCACCCGCGCGCGATCGACGACCCCGACTTTGTCGCCGCGGCGGAGGCCTTCAGCAGCCACCGCTTCCACATCGCCACCGTCGACAGCGCGGGCCGGTACCAACTCCTCGCCGCTGGGCCCGCCGGACGCCGAGAGATCTCGGGCGCCACCCTCGATCTCGGCAAGCTGCTGGCCGACGGCGCCGGGGCGGCGGGGAAGCTGCGCGGCGATATCGACGAGGCCTTGCCCCTGTTCTACCGGCAACCGGGAGGCCTGCCGATGCGCATCGCCTACCCGGTCGCCAGTTCGGTCTACAACTCGGGACGCTTCGGCGTCCGCCAGGGGGGTGGCGAGTTCGTCGCCGTGCCGCGCGACGGCCGGATGCTCTACTGGGACGGGATCGGACGTGGCGCCCGCCTGCTCTCGGCGCGGGAGATGCGCGGGGCGCTGGTCTGGGTCGGCTTGGCCCCCTCAGGCGCCCCCGCCTGGGCCGGGCGGCTCCACCTTCAGACCCAAGGCGACCAACCCGGAGCGACCTTGGAGATGCACGAACTCGAAGAATTCGGCGGCCACCGGACCCGTCTGCTCGAGGCGGATGTGAACCTGAAACTGGGCCTGCCCAAGCACACGAGCCACCGCGGCGACCACGTGGCGCTGTTCTGGGAGAACCACATCGAGGTGATCTCCCTGAACGACGGCAAAAAGCTCGCCTCAGAGGCGTTGTTGGCGGACGCGATCACGTCTGGCGAGGGGCCGTTCATCGAGTTCGGCGGACAGGGTTGGAAGAAGTTCACCTACACGCCGGGCGGGGTGCAGATCGACGATCTCGCTGAAGACACCGTGCGGGCAATTGGCGTTTGGACCGCGGAAGGGAGCGCCACCCCTTGGGGGATCGGACCGGAAGGGGTGCCCCGACCGATCGGCGGCTGGAAGGCCCCACTCACCAGCGGCACTTTGGTGGGTGTCTCGGCGAACGGCCACAGGGCCCTCGTACGCCGTGCATCGCACCTGGAGATTTGCGCGCTGGGCGCCGACGGAAAGTTCACCTGCTGCCGCGCACATGGCGACGCGCTGGGCTTGCTCGAACCCGACATCGCCGCCACGTCGAACGCCGCCCCCAGATTGCGCCACCGCTTCAACGCCGTCGGCGGGAAGCTCGATGACGGCCAGATCTGGTTGCGCACGCCCCGCGGGAGCTACACGCGCCTCGCCCTCGACGATGGCCACCTCAAACTGCACCGCGCGGACCGGCCGGGCGGACTCACTTTCGAAGCCTTTCAAGACTCGAACGCGGGCGGGGCCGACTTCGCCGCCCTCGACCTGAAAATCGCGCACTTCGCCGACGGCACGCGCGTGTTCCTCGACCGCAACGGATTCCTCCATCTCTGCCCCGCCGACAGCGCGATCTCCCCCGAGATCAGCATCGCGCTCGTCGATCGGGGGCCGCTCCCCTCGTGGCGGAGCGACGCCGACACCCCGCCGGACGAACACCCCCACCTCGGAGGGAACATCCAGGCCGATCGCGAACTCGCCTCGGCCCTGCACGCCATCGCAATCGCAGCCTCTCGCCCACGACCATGAACCCGCTCGCCGTCAAGCTCAGCCCCTCCAGATCGGCGGCGGCGCCGCCGCCAACGCCGGAGGGCTGGTTCCTGCTCGGCGCCGACAGCCGCTCGTGGGTGGAGGCTCTGCTCGCGCTCGAACTCGGCGACGGGGCGGCGCTCTACGTCGTCCCGACCGCGCTCGGCGAGCCCGCTCCGGCGGGCCTCTTAGCCATCGGGAAGAGCGCGGCGAGGGGCCGCGACCCGCACACCATCCCGCTCCGGCAGGTCGGTCAGCACGCGCTCTACTTCCCGCAGAAGGCAGAGCTCGACCCGCCGTTGACCCCGGGCGACCTCGACGGGAAGATCCCGCCCGGCACGCTCTATTTCTATCACCCTGCCGCCGGGATGATCTCCTTCTCCGAAGCGGATGCGCTCACCCTGCCCGATCTCCTCGAGCTGCGCATCGACGCCAGCGCCTCCTCGGGTTGGGGCGCCGCCCGCGCCGCTGCGGCCCCGAACACGAGCCTGCGCGAAATTTGGATCACCCCGTCGGCACCGGACGTCGCGGAACAAATCCGCGAGGCTGGAGGTGGCATCGGCGACAAACCGATCAAGGGCTTGCGCAAGCCCAAAGCGAAACGCCCCGGGCAAGGTGGCAGCAAGCTCGGCGGCCTCCCCGGGATCATCGGCGGCGCCGTGGGTGGCGCCGGCCTGACTGGAGCCTACGCGGCGATGCGCGGGCTGAAGTTCATCACCGATCGCTTCCCAACCGACCCGAACAAGACCCGCCGGACCGCGATCGACACGATCTCCGACTGGGCGGGGCGCACCACCGCCAACCTCTCGAAGCGCAACCGCGAGCTTCAGCGCCTGCTCAACCTGATGAAGGACAACCCGGAGGAAGGCCTGCGCTACGCCCTGCCGATGCGCGGCCAGCAGCGCGATCGTGGTAGGGCTGCGCCCGGCGACACCCTCCGGCGCCGCGACCTCGACTTCTCGCTCGACCGCCTCGGTGGCGGCGCCCCGGCCGACCACTGGGACATCCCTTGGGAGATGCAGGCCAAACTCATCACCAGCTACCGCGAGGCCGCCGCGCGCGAGGCCCGGCTGGGGCACCACCGGCGCGCCGCCTACATCTACGCCGAACTGCTCGACGACCTCGCCGCCGCCGCGGCGGCGCTGCACAGCGGCCGCTTTTTCCGCGAGGCTGCACTGCTCTACCGCGACCAGCTCGGCGACGACGAGCGCGCCGCCGGATGCTTCCGCGAGGGCGGCATGTTCGAGGAGGCCATCGCCATCTACCAGCGGCGCGGCGACCACTTGGTGCTCGGCAAGCTCTACGCCGACCTCGGTCGCGACACCGAGGCCGCCGAATGCTTCCGCAAGGCGGTCGACGACCTGCTCGTCGGCGACCGCCGGCTCGAGGCCTATGACGTGCTGCTCCGCTCGCTCGGCGACCGCGCCGGCGCGATGCAGGTGCTGCGCGACGCATGGCCTGCCTCGCGACAGGCCACCGAGTGCCTCGCCCGCGAGCTGAAGGTGCTGTCGGACGAAGACACCGGCACCGCTCGCGGGCGCATCGTCTCGCTGCGGGGCGGGGCGACCCCGCCGGGGATGGCGCCCGCTTTGGCCAAGGTCCTGAGCGCCTTCGCCAGGGGCGGTCACGGTGACGCCCCCCTGAGGGCCTTCGCCGCCGACGAGACCCGTCGTGTGGCCGGCTTGGCGCTCGCCGCCGATGGCCCGGCCCGCGACCGGGGCGAGCTCCTCGCCGCCGTCGCCGCCTCCGAACCAGCCGACCGTCTGTTGGGCCGCGACACGCGGCGCCTCGGCAAACGCATCGCCCCACCGCCGAAGCCCGCCAGCCCCTTCCGCGGCGATATCCGCGACGCCGACGTCCGGCTCGGCGAGCTGACGCGCATCGACGGCATGAAGCACATCCTCGCCGCCGCTCCAGACGACGGCGCCTTCTACGCCTGGGGGGCGTCGACACACAGCCACGACGCGATGCAGCTGAGCTACCTCCGCACGGGTGAGGAGGCTCTCGCCGCCCTCGTCCCGAAGGCGCAGCTCAGCGACCCGTTCTCCCCCACCATCATCCCGCGTCCCGGCGGCACGCCTCGCTTCACCGCCATCGCCAACGGGCTCGACTTCATCGGGGGGCGCCGGGAGTTCGCACGCGGGGTGCCGCTCGCCTATGGCGCTCCGGCCCTCGACAACGACCGGGGCATCGTCGGGCTCTGCCACGATGAGCACGGCCACGCCCACTGCGTCCGCATCCACGGCGGCGAGCTCTTCGTGACCTCCCACAACCCCACAGGCACGACCTTGAGCAGCGCCACCGTCCACATCATCCCGGACGTCCTCGGGGCGATGGCCGCGGCGGGGATCACCTCACTGGTGCCCATGGTCGCACGCCGCGACCAGGTCATCTTCGCCATGGGTGACCGCTTGCTGCGCCTGTTTCGCGGACGGGTCGAGGTCAAAGCCCTGCCCGGCCCGATCGCCACCCTCACCGCCAGCCACCCATCGAGCCCGCTGCGCAGATCCGCC
>JAUIGD010000660.1 GCA_030430255.1 Verrucomicrobiia bacterium | reverse complement strand
ACAGCACCTACCACGGCAAGCTGCCAAATCACTTCAATCACAGTTGAGCCGTCCGCGACTGAAATGGAGGTTGGTGGAAATGGCTGTTCTTGCAGAATGTCCCCCAGGTCACCCAACAACTCCGCTCGGCCTGCCTCGTTCAGTTTCTGGGCGACCTCGAATCGGATCGATGTAACAACCGTTTTCAACGCTTTTTCACAATCAATCATAAGCGGAGGATTCTCCTCACGCGCAACATCGTCGTCAATCGAAAAACGTGTCGCTCACTTGTCCGCGAGGTTGCCCCATTGAGAGAGGCACGGAAGCGGTTTGGTACCGCTCCCACCGCCCGAGAGCACCACGCTCCTTGCCCGTCCGCTTCGCACCCGGAAGGCCTTCCGAGGCGTCTCGGTGGCTCGGCGCGCCGGTTTCAGCGCGGGATCCTGCGCTCGTTAGGATAAAACCACACTTCCTCGGGCAGGCTGATGACCAACCCCGCACACCGCCCTGACCGCCCCCAACTCTGCGGGACTTGTCACCCTGAGGAACGCGAAGGGCCTCTCTCCGCGGTCTGCGGCTCCGGAGCCCTCCGCGGTTCAATGACCCCAATCGCCCCTGGGCTCGTATGCGAACTCGACTCGGCGGGGCGCTTCGGTGCGCGCTTGCAACGGCAGCTCCCAGCGCGAGTTCGTGACGTCGTGGTGACTTTCCGTCGCCATCGCACCGCGTTGTTGGCGACTGAAAGTCACCACTACGGCGCACGCTCCGCCACTTCGGCAAATCGCTCGACCTCGACCGCCGCGCGGGGATACCCTTCTCCCCTTCCCCATGCCCCAGCCCCCCTTCTCGACCGCGACGGCCCTCGCTCTCACCGCCTTCGGCCTCGCCACCCCCACCCACGCCGGGCTCCTCGTCCACCTGCCCTACGACGGCGACGCCGCCAATGGGGGTTCGCTGGGGGCGGCGCACGATGGCTCGTTGGAGGGCGACGCCGCCTTCGCGCCGGGGCGGCTCGGGCAGGGCGTCGCCTTCGACGGCAGCGGCGACTACGCCTCGCACGGCGGCCCGCCGCTTTCCGGGGACGCCGCGCGGACGGTGTCGGCCTGGATCCGAACCGCGCCCGCCAGCGGCGGCCTGCGTTCGATCTCGACCTTCGGCGACAACGGCAACGGCGCGAAGTTCGACTTCGACATCGACGCCGCGAACGGCGGGCATCTGGAGATCGGCATCGGCAACGGTCGCACCGACGGCGCCGGCGGCCCGGGCGTAAACGATGGCGCCTGGCACCTCGTCGCGGTGACCCTGCCGGCGGGCGGCGACCGCGACGACTTCCGCTTCTTCATCGACGGCGCGTTCGCGGCGGACTCGGCGGGCAACTCGAACGACCCGGTGGCGACCGCGGCGGGCGGCCTGTTCTACGTCGGCTCGGCGGCGAACTCGCCGGGCTTCCAAAGCTTCGACGGCACGGTCGATGACCTGGCCATCTGGGACGAGGTCCTGACCGACGACGAGCTCGCGGCCGCGCACGCCGTGGCGGTGTCGGCGCTGGCCTACGACGCGGGCGACTTCGCCGCGCTCAAGGCCGTGCATGACGCCGGCGCCGGGGCGGCGGTGATCGACGACACCCTGCAGTGGACCTACGCCACCGGCCTGCAGGGGGGTGCGGGCGTGACCGGCGCGGCGCCGAACTTCACCGTGGTGCTCGACGCCGCCGCCGGCACCGGCGCCGTCTCGGAGGCGGCGCCCGACCCCGACAGCGATGGCGACGGGCTGCTCGACGTCTGGGAGCAGCAGCACTTCAACGACCTCGACGAGACCGGCGGCGGCGACCCGGACGGCGACGGCAGG
>JAUIGD010000238.1 GCA_030430255.1 Verrucomicrobiia bacterium | reverse complement strand
ATCGAACCGGACGAGAACCCGGAGTACAACGGCCTCTTCATGACCCGCACCATCGACGCGCAGACCAACAACAGCTGGGGCCTCGCCTTCGAAAACACCGGCGCGGCGGCGAACCACCTCGACTCGCGCGTGGACAAAGCCGGCATCGACTCGCCGGCGGACACCCTCTCCCCCGACGGCGGCTGGTACCATGTCGCCATGGTCTGGGACGGCGCGCTCGGCGAGCATCGGCAGTACATCAACGGCGTGGAGACCGCGATGGCGACGGGCGTGCTGAGCCGCCAGATCCTACAGACAAGCGGACCGTGGTTCATCGGCTACGACGACTGCTGCGGCGGCAACCGCGACTTCAGCGGCCTGATCGACGACATCGGGCTGTGGAACCAGGCGCTGACCGGCAGCGAGGTCATGGCCATCTACGAGGACGGCCTCGGCGGCACCGGCATCGGCGGCTCTTCGCAGATCTTCCAGATCACCGATTTCGTCGTGAACCCGGACGGCTCGGTTGACCTGACCTGGAACTCGGACCCGCGCGAGGACGTCTCCTACGCCGTCCTCTACAACACCGACCTCGAAACGCCGGTCGAACTCTGGCCGGACATCGACGACGGCGTCGTCACCGGTGGCGAGACGACCTCTTTCAACACCGGCCCAGGCTTCACCGCGAACGGCCCGGACCTCTTCTTCGTCGTCCGGAAAAACTGACCTCGCCATGATCCGCCGGAGCCTGGCGACCCGGCCGGCGTGGGCCGGCATCGCCGCCTTCGCGACCGCGGTCCCCCCCGCCGCGGCGGAGCTCGTCATCAACGAGATCTACCACGACGCCGAACCCAAGACGGCGCGCGTCGAGTTCGTCGAGATCTTGAACACCGGCTCCGGAGCCGCCCCGCTCGGCGGCTATCGGCTGGAGGGCGTCGGCTTCACCTTCCCCGCCGGCGCGTCCCTCGCTCCCGGCGCCTTCGCGGTGGTCGGCGAGTCGCCCTCGGCGGACTTTCGATTCGATGGGGCGCTCTCCAGCGACGGCGAGCGCATCACGCTGCGCGCCCCGGACGGCGCGGTCGTCGACCGGGTCGACTACCGGGCGCGCTTCCCGTGGCCGGTGACCGGGGGCGGGACCTCGATGCAGCTGGTCAACCCGGGGCTCGACAACGACCTCGGCGCCAGCTGGCGGCCTGCGGCGCCGACCCCGGGCGCCACGAACGCGACCTCCGCCGCCAACGCCCCGCCGGCCCTGCGCCAGGTCGCCCACTCGCCCCGGCAGCCGACCTCGGCCGAAGCCCTGACCGTCCAAGTCAAGGCCACCGACCCCGACGGCGTCGCGGGCGTGACCTTGCTCTACCAGACCAACGCCCCCGGCGCCTTCGCCCCCGCCTTCCTGCCGCTCTCTAGCAATGCCTTGCGCAACAACCCATCGACCGCGCTGACGCCGAACCCGGCCTTCGAACAAGACTGGACCGCCGTGCCGATGACGCCCGACGCGTCCGGCGAGGTCTTCTCCGCCGCGATCCCCCCGCAGCCGCACCGCACCCTGGTCCGCTACCGCATCGCCGCAGAGGACGCCCTCGGCGCCGCGGCCCGCGCGCCCTTCCCCGACGACCCCTCGCTCAACTTCGCCGCCTTCAGCTACGACGGCGTCCCGGACTACGTCGAGGACGACGGCACCGTCCACCCCTCCGCGGCCCTCACCGCGATCCCGGTCTACCACCTGATCACCCGCGGCGCCGACCTCGCCCAGTGCTGGGGCTACGACTCCGCCGACCGCGCGGGGGGCGTCGCGTCACGCGCCAAGTACAACTGGGAGGGCGCCCTGGTCTACGACGGCGTCGTCTACGACCACGTCGAGTACCGGCTCCGCCAGCGCAACGACCGCTACGCCGGCGCGGGACGCCGCAGCATGAAGTTCCGCTTCCGCCGGGGCAACGAGTTCGCCGCGCGCGACCCGAGCGGGAAACTCTACCCGTCCGGCTGGCGGCGCATGAACACCGGCAAGATGTCGCGCTTCGCCGAAGGGGCGAACTTCGGCCTTCGCGAGGTGGTCTCGTCCCGCCTCTGGAACATCGCCGGCTCCCTCGCGCCCGAGTTCCAACACGTCCACTTCCGCGTGATCGACGCCGCCGCCGAGGCGCCCGACCAACACCGCGGCGACTTCTTCGGGCTGGCGATGGTCTTCGAGGACGTCGATGCCCAATTCGTCGCCAACCGCGGCATGGCGCCCGGCAACCTCTACAAGCTCCGCGACGGCGTCTCCGACCCGCTGGAGCTGCAGAAGTACCAGTCGCGCGACGCCGTCGCGGACGGCTCCGACTTCGTCAACATCCGCGACAAGCTCGGGCCGCCGGCGCAGGGCGACGCCTGGCTGCGCGCGCACGTCGATTGGGACGCCTGGTACCTCTACGCCGCCGTCGGCGAGGGCTGCCGCCACTACGACTTTTCACCGCACTTCCAAAAGAACCGCATCTGGTACTTCCGCCCCGAACCGGGGGCGCCGCTCGGCCTCATGTCGGTCATCCCCCACGACACCGACGCCACCTGGAAACGCGGCACCAACGACAACCAGTGGGACGACCCGCGCTGGGGGCCGGGGCCGGGTTCGCAGCGCGGCCGCGTCGTCGGCTACGACCTGCCGAAAGAAGCCATCGCCGAGATCGCGGGGCTGGACGGCACCGACGGCGAGAACCACCCGGAGCGCGCCGCCTTCATGCTCGAATACCGCAACGTCCTGCGTGAAGTCCACGACCTGCTCTGGCAACCGGAGACGGTGGACGCGGTCATCGACCAGGCGCTCGCGACGATCGCCCCGCTCGAAGCCGCCGACCGCGCGCGCTGGACCGGCGCCCCCGCGTCGGCGGGCAACGACAGCTTCCCGCTCACGATGGAGGCGCAGGCCGCGCTGATGC
The DNA here is from genome assembly GCA_030430255.1 of Verrucomicrobiia bacterium. Classification (GTDB taxonomy): domain Bacteria; phylum Verrucomicrobiota; class Verrucomicrobiia; order Verrucomicrobiales; family DEV007; genus JAUIGD01. Next base: position 6,883 of record JAUIGD010000238.1, on the reverse strand, counting down.
GCTCGCTCGCCTTCGAAGAGGACCTCTACATGGGCAGCTCGTTGGCCGGCGGCCGCAAGGAGTGGCTGCGCCGCCTCTCGCTCGACCCCGACATCCCCGCCACGCCGACGCTCGCGCGCGACGGCGGGACCTTGACCTCTTCGCCCTTCGCCGACCCCGGGGGAGCGGCCACCTTCGCCGCCGCCGGGTGGCGCATCGCCGAACGCCCCCAAAACGGCGCCGGGGGCAAGGTCGACCTCGTCGCGAGCGGCGACCTCTGGCGCTACTTCGACCTCGGCACCGACCCGGGCGACGGCTGGGCGAGCACCGGGTTCGACGACGCGGCGTGGGCCGTCGGCCCGTCGAAGTTCGGCCACGGCGACGATGACGAGACCACGACGCTGACCCGCGGCAACACCGCGAACTTCTTCCGCAAGTGGGTCACGGTCGACGACCCGGACGCCTTCTCCCGCTTCGATGCCGGCATCGTCCGCGACGACGGCGCGGTGATCTCCGTCAATGGTGTCGAGGTCTGGCGCACGCAGATGCCGGACGGCCCGGCCGGCTACCTCACCCGCGCCAACATGCCCGCCTTCGGCGCCAACGAACGCGAGTTCCAGCCCTTCACCATCCCCGCCTCGGCCTTCGTCGCCGGCGAGAACCTGATCGCCGTCTCGGTGCACCAGACCACGCCGCTCAGCGACGATACGGGCTTCGATTTCCAGCTCGCCGGCCACCTCGCCCCGCAGCCGCTCAAACACGAATGGCACGCGACTTGGAACGCCGAGACCACCAGCCTGAGCATCACCCCGCCAGCGGTGGCCACCCGCCCCGGCCTCCCCTACCTGGCGCGGGTGCGGCATCGCGACACCAGCGGCCGCTGGAGCCACTGGTCGGCGCCGCTCGAATTCGTCGCCACCCAGCCCGACGTCTCGCTCTTCACCTCCGCGATCGTCGTCAGCGAGCTCATGTACCACCCCGCCCCGCCGTCGCCGGAAGAGGTCGCCGCCGGGTTCAACGACGACGACGCCTTCGAGTACCTCGAGATCCGCAACGTCGGCCCCGAACCGGTGCCCCTGGACGACCTGCGCTTCACGAAGGGCGTCGACATCGACCTCGCCGGCACGCTCGCCCCCGGCGCGACCGCGCTCGTCGTCAACAACCTCGCCGCCTTCGAACTCCGCCACGGCCCGGGCTTGCCCGTGCTCGGCGAGTGGTCGGGCAAGCTCGACAACGGCGGCGAGAACGTGAAGCTCTCGTACGGCGCCGGCATCCCGGTGCGCGAGTTCCGCTACGATGACGTCGCCCCCTGGCCGACCGCCGCCGACGGCGCGGGGGGCGCGCTCGTCCTCATCGATCCCCTCGCCCTCCCCGACCACGCCGACCCGCTCAACTGGCGCGCGGCGGCACCGGGCCCGGGCGCGAGCGACACCACGACCTTCGCCGGCGGCGACCTCCTGGCCTACGCCACCGGCGGCGAACCGCCGCGCGTCGAGGTCACGCCCGGCGGCATCGCCTTGACCGCGACCCTCAATACGCGCGCCGAAGACCTGCTCATCGAGTGGCAGCAGTCGCCCGACCTGCAAACGTGGACCCCCGCGCCCCTCGAACGCCTCGGGCAAACGGTCGCCGCCCCGGGCTTCGCCCAGCTCCAGTTCCTGCTCGTGGGCGCGGGCGACACGCCCCCGCAGTTCGTCCGGATGCATGTCGCCTTGCGCGGAGGCGATTGACGCCCACGCTTCCCCTTCGCGTCGCGCCCCCTCCCGCCGCAACGTCCCCTCCCCCCGTCCTCCTTCCCCGATGCCGAAACCGAGCAAAGCGCGCGCACCCTTCGCCGCGGCGATCGCCTTGGCGGCCGCGGCCACGTCCGCCGCGAACGTGCCGCTCGACGTCACCGCGCTCGGCACCGCTTCGCAGACCCACAGCCACGGCAGCGGCCTCTACCCGGCCGACAACGCGACCGATGGCGACAACGCCACCTTCAGCCACACCGAGTCCCAATCGCCGGGCGCGGCCTGGGAGTGGTACCTGCCCGCCGAGCGCGAACTCGTCCGGGTGGAGCTCGTCGCCCGCGCCGACTGCTGCGCCGGCCGCCTGGACGGCGCGTCCCTGCGTCTCTACGACGGCGATGGCGAGGAGGTCTTCGAAGCGGCGATCACCGATCCGGGACCGCTCGGCACCTTCACCGCCGAACTCCCGCCCGCGACCTTCGCCCGCGACCTGCGGGTCGGCTTCGAGCCAGGTCAGAGCGGCATCATCCACCTCGCCGAGGTGCGCGTCTTCGCCCCGGCCGGTGACCCGCCACAGATCCTCACCTTCGCCGCTTCGGGGAACACCCTGAACTGGGAGGTGGGGGGCGCCGATGCGGTCGAGCTGATCGGCGTCGGCCCGGTCGCGGCGAGCGGATCGCACACCGTCGCGCCCCCCGTCAGCACGCCCTACGTCCTCCGCGCGACCAACCCCTGCGCGACCGTGACCGCCAGCGCCGCGGTACTGATCGGAGGCCAGCCCCTGCCGCCGCGCATCACCGAGCTGGGCGCGGTCGGCAACGACTGGTTCGAGATCTGGAACCCGGACGCCGCACCGCTCGACCTCGGGGGCTGGCACCTGACCGACGACCCGGCCGAGCCGGACCGCCACACCCTCCCGCCGGGCACCCTGCTGGCGCCGGGCGCGGTCCTGCTCCTCGACGCCCCCTTCGGCCTCGCCCGCGAAGCGGGTTCCTACCTCGCGCTGATCGACCCGGCGGGCGCGACGGTTTCGGCCCACACCTACCCCGAGCAGTTCGAGGGGGCCAGCTACGGTGCCGACATCACCGGCGCGGCCGGCTACTTCACCGCACCGACTCCCGGCGCGCTCAACCTCGACCCGCCCGTGGCCGGTTTCCTGAAAGGCGTGACCTTCTCCCACGCCCGCGGTTTCTACGACGCCCCCTTCGCGCTCGAGCTGGCCCCGCAGACGCCGGGCGCGACCGTCCTCTACGCCCTCGGCGGCGGCGAGCCCGACACGCCCTACACCGCCCCGCTCCCGATCGCCACCACCTCCGTCGTGCGCGCGGTCGAAGTCCTCGCCGACCACGTCCCCGCGCGCCCCGTCGCGCACACCTTCCTGTTCCTCGGCGACGTCGCCGCCCAGCCCGAGTTGCCGCCCGGCGTGCCGGACGACTGGCTACCGGCCTCCGCCAGCGGCGCGCTCGCCCCGATCCCGCGCCGCTCCGACTACGAGATGGACCCCGCGATCGTGGCCGCCGCGCCCTTCACCGACCGCGCGGGCGCGGGGTTCGACATCCCCGACGCCCTGCGCTCGCTGCCAAGCCTCTGCCTCACCTTGCCCGCCGACCAGATGTGGGACCCCGCCGACGGCCTCCACGCCAACGCCCTCAAGCGCGGCCGCGCCTGGGAGCGGGAAGTGTCCATGGAGTTGCTAGACCCAGGCGCGGAGGAGGGCTTCCACACCCGCTGCGGGCTGCGCGTCCACGGCGGCCGCGGCCGCGTCGCCGAGATGCTGAAGAAGTCCTTCCGCCTCTACTTCCGCGGCGACTACGGGGCGGCGAAGTTCGACCACCCGCTGTTCGAAGGCCTGCCGCCCGGCGGCGCCGACCACCTGGTGCTGCGCGGGGGCAACGGCAAAACCTGGGCCAGCCCCTGGCGCGCACTCACCGGCGGCGGCAACTCGCTGCCGCGCGTCACCTACCTGCGCGACCAGTTCCTCCGCGACAGCCAGCGCGCGACGGGGCAGCCCGCCTTCGCCGGCACCTTCGTCCACCTCTACATCAACGGTCTCTACTGGGGCCTCTACAATCCCGTCGAACGCCCCGGCGCCCCCTGGGCCGCCAACCACTTCGGCGGCGATGAGGACACCGATTGGGACTTCCTCAAATGGGCGAACGGCCTGCCGACCCAGATCGTCCACGGCGACCTCGCCGCCTGGGACGAGGTGCTCGCCCTCGTCCGCGCCGGCGCCGCCGCCAACTACGACCCCATCGCCGCCCGCGTCGATCTCGAGAACCTCGCCGACTTCCTCATCGTCAACTTCTACGCCGGCAACATCGACTGGGCCGCCACCCGCAACAACGGCTACACCTTCCGCTCCAAGAACGGCGTCGGCGACGGCAAGTTCCGCTTCCTCTGCTGGGACGGCGAAGAGTCCTTCCTCAACCCGAACCAGAACTCGACCGAGGGCAGCGCCAACAACCCGACCACCCCGCTGGAACTCCACCTCGCCCTGCGCGCCGTCCCCGCCTACCAGCGCCTGTTCGGCGACCGCGCCCACCGCCACCTCGTCGACGAGGGCGGCGCCCTCCGGCCGGTCCACGCGACCGCGCGCCACGACGCGCTGGCCGACCTCGTCGACCGCGCGATGGCCGCCGAGTCCGCCCGCTGGGGCGACCTCCTCCGGCCGGACGATCCCTACACCCGCGACGGCGACTGGCTGGCGGAGATCGCCAACATCACCACCAACTACCTCGCGCCCCGCCCCGCCACGGCCCTCGCCCAACTGCGCGACGACGCCCTCTACCCGGCCACCGCGGCCCCGGTCGCGACCCTCTCCTCCGGCGCCACCGTGACCCTCGCGGCACCCGCCGGCGAGATCTGGTTCACGCTCGACGGCAGCGATCCCGCCAGCTCCCCGACCGCCCAGCGCTACTCCGCATCGCCGGCGACCACCGCCCTGATCGATCGCTGCAGCACCTGGCGCTACCTCGACGACGGCAGCGCCCCGCCGGTGCCACATTGGACCGCCAGCGCGTTCGACGACTCCTCGTGGCCGTCCGGTGCGGCGCCGCTCGGCTACGGCGCGCTGACCGGCGCATCGCTCGCCACGACCATCGGCTTCGGCCCGGACCCCCTCGCCAAGCATCCCTCCGCCCAGTTCCGCCACCGCTTCACCGCCGCCTCGCCCGGGGCTGGCACGCTGCTCCTGCGGCTGTTCCGCGACGACGGCGCCGCAATCTTCCTCAACGGCGCCGAGGTCGCCCGCACCAACCTCCCCGCCGGCCCGCTCGACCCCACCACCCTCGCGGCCGGCTCCGTCAGCGGCTTCGCCGAGTCGGAGTGGCACGCGTTCGAGCTCGACGGCCGGCTCGTCCGCGGCGGCGACAACGTCCTCGCCGTCTCCCTCCACCAGGACGCCCGCAACTCCTCCGACCTCGGATTCGACCTCGAACTCGCGCTCGTCGCGGAGGGGATCCCGCTCGCCGGCGACACGGTGCTCAAAGCCCGCGCCCTCGCCGGCGGCGGGTGGTCCGCCCTCGAAGCGGAGGCCTTCCGCGCCCTCGACCCCGCCGCCGCGCTCGTCGTCAGCGAGATCATGTACCACCCCGCCGACCCGGGCCCCGACGAGATCGCCGCCGGATTCACCGAGGCCTCCGACTTCGAATACCTCGAGCTGCGCAATGTCGGTAGCGGCGACCTTTTGTTAGACGGCCTCCGGCTCACCCGCGGAGTCGACGCCGCCCTCACCGGCATCCTGCGCCCCGGCGAGGTCGCGCTCGTCGTCGCGAACCAGGGAGCCATCGCCTTCCGCCACGGCGCCGGCCTGCCGGTCGCGGCGACTTGGGAACGCGGCGACCGCCTCGACAACGGCGGCGAGCGCATCCTGATCGCTTCCGCCGACGGGGTGCCCGTGCGCGATTTCCGCTACGACGACGCCCCGCCCTGGCCCGCCGACGCCGACGGCCCGGGGGCGGCGCTCGCCCTGATCGCCCCCTACGCCCTCCCAGACCACAGCGAGCCGGGCAGCTGGCGCCCCGCCGCGCCGACCCCCGGCCAGCCCGGCACCGACCGCTTCCCCGGCGGCGACCTACTCGCCTACGCCCTGGGCGGCGCAACCCCGCAACCCACCCTCTCCCCCGCCGGTGCGCTCGCACTCCGGTTCCCCATCAATGCCCGCGCCGAAGACCTCCTCTACACGCTCCAAGCATCCGACGACCTCGACCGGTGGCGCGACATCGACGCGGCGCTCAGCATCACCGCACCCGCTGCCCCCGACTGGGTGAGCGCCCTCCTCACGCCCGCCGACCCCGCCCGCTACCTGCGCCTGAAGATCGCGCTCCGCCCCCTCGCCGAATGACCGGCGGCAGCGTGCTTCACCCCTCGATCCCGTAGGCCCGGCACGCCGCGCCGCCCCAGACCTCGGCCTGCTCGTCCTCGCTCAGCTCCGCCGTGAAGCCGCGCACCGCCTCGGCCCAGCGCGCGTAGCCCGACCGCAGCAGGCACACCGGCCAGTCGCTGCCGAACATCAGCCGCCGCGGCCCGAAGGCCTCCAGCGCGACGTCGAAGTAGGGCCGCAGCAGGGCCGCGTCCCAGTCTTCGCGACCGCGCAGCTCGGTCACCATGCCGCTGATCTTGCAATAGACGTTCTCCCGCTCGCCCAGCGCCCGCATCCCCGCGGTCCAGGCCTTGTCCGGCACCGCTTCGCGGATCTCCGGCTTGGCGACGTGGTCGAGGACAAAGACCTGGCCGGGGTGCCGGTCGACCAGCTCCGCCGCGTTCGGCAGGTGCCGGTGGAAGATGAGGATGTCGTAGGTCAGCCCGAACTCGTGCAGCGCCCGCAGGCCGCGGTTGAAGTCCTCGCGCAGGCAGTAGGCGTCATCCTCCATCCCCTGCAGCACCTCGCGCAGCCCGCGCAGCTTCGGCCGCCCCGCCAACGCCCCGACGGCCTCCGCCGCGTCCGCGCGCGTCAGGTCCACCCAGCCGACCACCGCCTTGATCCAGTCGTGCTCCGCCGCATGCCGGAGCAGGAACCCATTCTCCTCCGGGGCGGTGCGCGCCTGCACCGCCACCACGCCGTCGATCCCCGCCTCGCGGATCAGCGGCGCGAGGTCCGCAGGCCCGAAGTCGCGGCGGATCCGCTCCTCCGGGATCCATCCGTACTCGTCCGCCGTGTAACGCCAGAAATGCTG
>JAUIGD010000001.1 GCA_030430255.1 Verrucomicrobiia bacterium | reverse complement strand
CATCGGCAGGGCCCCCCAGCGGATCCAGCGGTAGTCGATCAGGCTCGCGGCGAAGTAGAAGATGACGCCGATGCCGATCCAGCGCGTCTGGTCGCTCCACTTGGCGAGCAGGTCGGGGTCGTCGACGTGGCGGGTGGCGGCGAAGATGGCGGAGACCCCGAAGAAGAGCAGCAGCGCCACCACAGGGATGACCGGCGGCCAGAGCATGCCGAGCAATTTGCGGAAAAGCGGGGTCATCGGGCGATCTCGTTGCGGGGGGAGTTACTTAAGATCGCTTTACTATCTGCGCAAGCGTCGCGGCGCCGCGCCCTGCGCCTGCTCAGTGGTCGCTGAGGAACGTCGCCAAAGGACTGGTCGCCTGAGCGGTATCGCCGGGCTGGGGGAGACCGATCTCGAAGGCTTCGCGGCCGGCTTCGACGGCGGCTTTGAACGCCTTTGCCATGCGGCAGGGGTCGGCGGCGATGGCGAGGGCGGTGTTGACCAGCACGGCGTCGGCGCCGAGCTCGCGCGCTTCGGCGGCGTGGCTGGGCGCGCCGATGCCGGCATCGACCACGACCGGGACGGTGGCCTGCTCGACGATGATCTCGATCTGGCGGCGGGCGTCGAGGCCCCGGTTCGAGCCGATCGGGGAGCCGAGCGGCATCACGGTGGCGGTGCCGAGGTCTTGCAGGCGTTTGGCGAGGACGGGGTCGGCGTTGATGTAGGGCAGCACGGTGAAGCCGTCGGCGACGAGTTGCCCGGCGGCCTTGAGCGTCTCGATCGGGTCGGGGAGCAGGTAGCGCGGGTCGGGGTGGATCTCCAGTTTGACCCACTTCGGCAGCCCGGCCGCCTCGGCGAGGCGCGCCAAGCGGACGGCCTCCTCGGCGGTGTTGGCGCCGCTGGTGTTCGGCAGCAGCAGGAAGCGCTCGCGGTCGATGTAGCTGAGGATGTCGGCGTACGGGTCCCCTTTGCCGGAGAGGTCGGCGCGGCGCAGGGCGACCGTCACGATCTCGGCGCCCGAGGCGTCGAGGGCGCCGCGCATGGTCTCGTTGGAGGAGAACTTGCCGGTCCCGACGAGCAGTCGGGAGCGGAACTCGCGGTCGGCGATGGTCAGAGGGGAGGGCACGGGGGCAATCAAGCTGCGGAGGGCGGCTTGTAAAGGGCGGTGGGGGAGGGGGCGTCGATTTGCATTTACATCCTCCCCGGTGCGCTCCAGCATGGCGGTGGAGGCGCAACGGAACTCAACATCCTACCCCAACGACCATGGCTAGTTTTTACGACGAACTTCAAGATTCTCTCGGCGGCGGCGTCGCCGAGCAACTGCAGTCCAAATTCGGGCTCAAACCGGAGCAGGCGAAGGGGGCTTTGGAGGCGGCGGGGCCGTTGATCCTCGGCGGCTTGAAGCGCCAGGCGGACGAGGGCGGCGAGACGCGGGTCGGTGAGCTGCTGAACCAGCATGCGGACGCGGGTGCGCTCGACGATCTGGGCGGTTACTTCGACAAGCAGGACGAGGGGGCGCTCGACGCGTCGCTGGGCGGGATCCTCGGTGACCGCGGCGGTGAAGCCGGGCAGCTGATGGATCAGAAGCTGGGTCTCAGCGCGGGGATGGGGGCGAAGTTGATCCCGATGCTCGCGCCGCTGATTTTGGGTGCGTTGATGAAGAAGGGCGGAGGTTCTGACGGCGGCGGTGGCGGCGGCGGTGGGATGGGGATGATCGGCGGCTTGCTCGACAAGGACGGCGACGGAAACATTCTCGACGACTTGGGGGGGATGCTGTTCAAAGGCGGTGTCGGCAGCGCCGCTGGAGGCGCCGGCAAGTCCGGTTGCCTCGGGATGCTGTTGGGTGGAGGCAAGCGATAGCGGCGATCCCTCCTCGGCGGTCATCGTTTGATAAGGTCGGCGGGGGCACCTTCGCCGTCGGATCCCCATGATCGGGGATCCCGCACCTCATCATCCACGCTGATCGTTCCAACTCCTACCGCCATGAATCGCTCCACCTTCGCCGCGTTGTTCTTCGGGTTCGCCATCACCCCATGTCACCTGTTCGCCGAGGGCGGTTCGCCCGGGGATTCGAATTGGCCGCAGTGGCGCGGGCCCGCCTCGGACGGCGTGGCTCCAGGCGAGCTGGTCACGGAGTGGTCGGAAGAGAAGAACGTGTTGTGGAAGGTGGCCACGCCGGGTAGCGGGACGGGGACGCCCATCGTCTGGGGGGGCAAGATCTATCTCGCGGCGGCGATCAATACGGGGAGAAACGCGGAGGCGGGAGCCGAGACCGGCGCCGCCGCGACGGGCGGCTTCGAACCCGGCGCGCAATTTGTGCAGGCACCGGCACCCGAGGATCCCGACCGGCGCCCTCCGCGGCGGCGTTTCAATTTCGACGGCCCGCTCCCGGATTGGATGAAGGAGTACGACAAGGATTCGGACGGGAAGTTAAATGAGGAGGAACAGGAGGCCATGCGCGCGGCGGTGCGGGAGCGCTTCTCCGGTGGGGGGGGGCGGCGCCGCGGTGGCGGCGGCGGCGGTGGCGGATTCGGGGGAGGCGGCCAGCCGACGGAGGTGCACCAGTTTGTGTTGCTCTGCTACGATCTCGGCAGCGGGGAAGAACTGTGGAGGAAGGTGGCGAAGGAGGAGGTGCCGCACGAGGGGCACCATCGCGACCACGGTTTTGCGTCGGCTTCGCCGGTGACCGACGGGGAGCGGCTGATCGTGTCTTTCGGCTCGCGCGGGATCTTCGCGTTCGACATGGAAGGGAACAAGCTTTGGGAGCGGGACCTCGGGGATATGCGCACCCGGGCTGGCTTCGGTGAGGGCGCTTCGCCGGCGCTGCATGGGGATGTGGTGGTGGTGCCCTGGGACCACGAGGGCGACTCGTTCATCGTCGCCTTGAACGCGGATACGGGCGACGAGCTTTGGCGGAAGGAGCGCGACAACGCCACGGCCTGGTACACGCCTCTGGTGGTCGAGTTCGAGGGGGCGACGCAAGTGGTGACGGCGAGCGAGACGCAAGTCTGCGCCTACGATTTGAAGTCGGGGGATGTGATCTGGCGGACGGAGGGGCTCACCGGCAATGTGATCCCGTCGCCGGTCACCGACGGCGAACTGGTGTTCGCGATGAGCGGGTTCCGCGGCGCCAAGCTGCGCGCGATCCGGCTGGGGGCGAAGGGCGACCTCAGCGAAGGGGAGGGCGTCGTGTGGACGGCCGATGAGGGGACGCCCTACGTGCCCTCGCCGCTGCTCTATGAGGGGCGGTTGTATTTCTTCCAAGGCAACACCAATCTGCTGACCTGCCTCGATGCGAAGACCGGGGACGTCCACTACTCGCGCGAGCGGGTAGAAGGCATCAATGGGGTTTACGCCTCGCCGGTCGGGGCGAACGGGCATGTCTACCTGGTCGGGCGCGACGGCAACTGTGTGGTCATCAAGTCCGGCGATCAACTCGAGGTGGTGGCGACCAACGAACTCGACGAGAACTTCGACGCTTCGGCCGCCGTGGCGGGTGACCGGCTGCTCCTGCGCGGACACGGCCACCTCTACTGTATCGGCGCGGAGTAGTGCCGGCGCTTCTCGGGCGGCTGCTGCGCGAGACGGCTTGGTGGGCACCGGCCGCCGTGCTGGTGCGGCACAAGCTGGTCATGCGGCTCGGGCTCCGGGGTCAGAGCGATGGCTTGCTGCATTTCTGTGGCGGTGCGGCGATCTGCTACTTCCTGTGGACATTGCTCCCCTTAGCGGCGGGCTGGCTCGGCGCGCTCTCCGGTGGCTGGCGCTTAGCGCTCGCGATGACCGGCGGGTGGACGGTCGCGCTGGGTTGGGATTTGGCGGAGTTCGCCTCCGATGAGCTGCTCGGCACGGACGTGCAGCACTCGCTGCGTGAGACGATGCTCGACCTGGCCTACGGTTCAGCTGGGGTGTTGGTAGTGGCGGCGGTGTTGTGGGTGGGTTCGCGCCGCTCCGCGCCGGTCAGCTAGCGCGGATCGATCACGAAGCTCCGTGCTGCGGCTTGCCTTCGTTGACGCTGAGGGGTGTTGGTGTAGTGCCCGGCTCGGGCAGGGGTGTCCACCCAGCCCTCCCCAGGAAGTGCGGTGTCATCCTGACGAGCGCAGCGTCGGAAGGATCTCGCGATGAAACCGGCGCGCCGAACCACCGGGACGCCCCTGATGGCCTGCCGGGTGCGGAGCGGGCGGACGAGGAGACGCCTCCCCGTCGATGCCCCATCTGCCCGTCGTGCCCTTAGGGCTCGAGCGGAGCCAAATTCGGCAAGGCTTTGCCGTTTGCCACCGATCGGGGAGGTCACGGCTGCGACACCGTGCCCGCGAGGATCCGGTAGAAACGGCGTCCCCCTTGTTCTGGAACGGTCCAGCTCAGTGGCTCGGCGCCCGCTGCGACCGGGGTTGCGGCGGCCGCCCAGTTCACGAGGTCGAGCGATTCCTCAAGCAGGTAAGAGGATCCGGCCTCTGGCTGCTCGACGACCAAGATCAGCCCCTCGCCGTCGTGGGCGATGTCGAGCCGGGGAGCGGCGGGGGGCAGCGGGGTCAGGGCGACCTCGAACACGCGCCCCGACGAGCCGGTGTTGCCGTCGTTGCCGGCGTCCGCGGCGAGGCCCCCGAAGATGTGCCCGATCACGGTGCGGCCTTCGATGGCGGCGAGATCGAGCACGTTGCGGGTCAGTTGCCCCACCTGCGGAGACGGCAGGAATTCGGCGTTGGCGCCGAACCGCAGCTCCTTGCCGCCCGACAGGATCACCGGGAAGCGGGCGGGGAGGAAGTACTGCTCGAACCGGCCGTCGGGATGCCGCACCACGGTGCCGCACTGGTTGGTGAACGGGGCGTTGTCATCGCGGTTCCAGACGCCGGAGACGGCGTCGCGCTCGAGCACGGTGATGCCGCCAAAGAGCAGGAAATGCATCTCCCCCGTCGCGCGGTGGAACAGGCCGATCTTGGCGCAGTGGTAGATTTGGAACGCCTGTTTCAAGGTCGCTGCATCGAGCGGGTCCGGCATCGATAGCGAACCGCCGCCACGGACCGTTACGGGGATGGTCCAGACGCCGTTGGAGGTCGTGAACACACCGGAAAGGGCGACGGCCGCCTCGGCGATCGCCGGGGCGCCGTTCGCCGGCGAGCTGTACTCCAGCATCGGTGCGATATTGAGGTCGCGCCTCCGGTAGGCGCTGTCGCCGCCGGACTGCAGCTTCGATCCCGGCAGAACGGCGAACGGTGCACCCGGTGCGCTGATCCTGAACCGGCGCACACCCTGCGTGTAGGTGCCGTTGAAATTTGGCCGGTAGCGGCCGGGGTAGTTCTGGCCGAAGACGAGCTGAAACTCGTCGCCGATCCGTTCGAGGCCGCCGCCGGTGACCTGGAAGAAACTGTCGGAGATCTGCTCGACGTGATCGGCGGCGGACGAGGCGTCGCCCTTGACCCAACCGACCAGCCCGGGGAGGTCGATCGCCGTGAGCGTCGCATAGGTGCGGTGATCGGCGGCGGTGCGGGAGTAACCGTAGCCGCCAACGACCAGCAGCCGGGTGCCGTCTTGGTAGAACTGCGTGTTCACCGAGCTGAGCGAGTCGACCTGATCGGTGGTCAGGCCGCCGCCGGGCCCGTCGAGCTGCCGGCTCCAGCTCTGTTTGGCTTCCGGGTCGATGACCCAGACCTCGCGGTTCTCGAACACGGGATCGAAGGCATTCCTTCCGGTCATCCCGTGCAGGCCGTTGGTGCGGCCCGCGAGGAGCACCCATTGCCCCTCCCAGATCGCGGCCGCCGCGGAGTGGAGGTTCGGCACCGCAGCGGGCGCGAGGGACACCTCGCGAATCTCGATCGAGTATGGCAGCGCCCCCCCGGTGTGGGGTTCGTCGAGCGTTGCTGTCTGGTGCTGGGCGAACGCGCCCGGGGCGGTGAGGAGGACGGCGGCGGGGAGGATCGGTGGGGGAAGGTTCACGGGGGGTTACTGCCGTCGTGGGTGGAGATTGGCCTTTCGGAGGGGGAAGAAGGGCGAGGTGCAGGTCGCTGAGCCGCGGGATCCTATTGCCAGGCAACCCTGCAGCGGACGAATCTGCGCCCCGCGGCGGACAGTCCGCTCACGCGGGCGGTGACGGCGTCGTAGCCATCGCCGCCGTCGACGCAGGCCAGGATTTCAACGCCGCCCCCGGACCAGGTGGCAAGGTCGATGCTCAGTTCGGGGGAGCAGCTCACCGACGGGTCGTCGTTGCGGCACCGGTAGCTGAGCAGCCACGCGTCCCCTTGGCGCTCTGCCGACAGGGCGTCGCCCCCGTCCGAGCCGTCGCGGGGATCGGTGCCGAGCGCGTACTCGGTACGGTTGGCCAGAGCGTCGCCGTCCGGGTCGGCGTCGATCCCCCAGAGGTTCGCCTCGAGCCCGGCGTCCGCCAGTTCGGCGAGGGAGAAGTGCGCCCCGCGCCATCGCTCATAAGGTGGCTGCAGAAAGCCGGCGCCGACCGCGAAGGTGAAGTCGTCGGCACCGTACACGGTACCGCCTTCGAGCCGGCCCTCTTCGTTGATTTCCAGCGTGCCGACGACGATGACCTCGGTGAATCCGTCCGGGTCGATGAACCCGACGAAGGCGTGTCCGGTCGGGTGGATGTCGCCGGGGTACATCGCGCCGTAGCCGGGCATCATGTAGCCCGGATCCTCGGTGGTGACGCGGTCCTCGAAGAGCACGCCCACGTCCTCCAGATCGGGGTTGGTGTCGACCCAGAAGCCGATGCCATAAACGAGTTCCGGGAAGGCGACGCGCAGCGCGCCGGCGAGGTAGCTGTCGTAGATTCCCCAGCTCCCGCCGCGGCCCCAATTCCGGTTGGTGCTGATGAGGGCGCTGCGGCCGGGGTGCGCCCAGAGCCCGGCCCCGGCGCAGGACCAGGTAACGCGCTTGCTGGCGACGGCTGGCGCGTAGTTCAGCGTCGGGTAGTTCGAGCGCACGCCGTCCCAGTCGCGGCCCTCGAAATCTTCGGCCAGCGGCACTCTCCCGAGTTCAGCGATGCGCGCGAGGTAGGCGGCCTCCGACTTGTGGCGTTCGACATCCGCCGAGGCCACGGCGGGAAGGCAGATGGCGAGAGCGAAGGCCGGTTTCATTGGGAGTTCAGGCCACACCGCGGGTGGCCGCGGGGTTGGCTGGGTCGGGATCACGGGTGCGTCAGGCGGTAGAATGCGCGCGCGGCGCCGGGCTCGACGGTGGCGCGGCGGGTGGCGCCGTCGGTTTGCACGGGCGCGGTCGAGGCGCTCCAGGAGGACTCGTCGAGGCCGCCGGTCGCCTCCTCGAGCACCCAGCCGGGCAGGTCGGCCGGCCACTCGATCCGGATGCCGCCGGCGGGGTCGTGGCCCATGGCGACCTCCGGGATGATCAGCGCGAACTCGGCGCTCAGGTCGACCGGTGCGTCGAGCGCGAAGGCGTGTGCCGGGTCCGTGCTGAAGGTGGAACCGCCGGCGAGCCAGCGGACAAAGATGTAGCCAGGCTCGGGGTGGGCGCGGACGGTCACCTCCGATCCGGCAATGTAGGTCCCCGAGCCGAGGACGGTGCCGCCCCCTCCCGCGGGCGCTGCGACGCTCAGGGCGCGGGTCTCGCCGCCCTCGGGCATGAAGTTCGCCACGAGCACGCGGTCGGCCGCGGCGTCGAAAGTGTAGGTCGCGGCATCGCTGACCTGGGATCCGCCCTCGGTCCAGTTGACGAAGACCTGCCCGGCGGCGGGCGCCGCGGTCAGGGCGACCGGGGCGCCGTCTGCGAAGTCGCCACCGCCGGAGGCCGTGCCGGCAGAGGGGTCGTTGCTGTCGGCGGTGACGGCGTAGCTGGCGACGGCGAAGGTGGCGACCAGCGAGTGGTTGACGTCCACGGTCAGCAGCAGCGCCGCCTGTTCGCTCACGATTTGCCCCTTCTCCTCCCAGCCGACGAACTCGTAGCCCGGCGCGGGTTCGGCGACGAGTGGGGCGACCTGGCCGATCGCATAGGCGCCGTCGCCGGAGGTGCTGCCGCCGCCGTAGGGGAGGGCGTTGGTGTCGACCAGGCCGAGGGGGGGCAGTTCGGCTCCGGCCTCGGCGACCACGATGGTGTAGTTCCGCCCGACCGGCGCGTCGGCGCCGTCCTCGGTGGCCTCGATGCGGAAGGTGAACTCGCCCGCGGTGGTCGGCGTGCCCGAGAGGATGCCGCTCCCGTCGTCGAAGTTCAGCCCGTCCGGAAGGTCGCCGACCACCTCGGCGGTGAACGCGAGCGGTCCGGGCACGACGACGAGGCGGCTCGGGTAGGCGGTGCCGACTTCGCCGGCCTGGAGTTGCTCGACCAGCGACAGCCCGGCTTCGGCGTCGAAGGCCGCCATCTGCGCGCCGAGGTACTCGCCGACCACGACCACGCCGCTCAGGTCGACCTCGACATCGTTGATCTCTTTGACCCCGTCGCCGTGCAGTTCGTCGGCACCGACGTTGTCCGCCTTCGCTTCGCCCGATTCGACGTCGAGCGGCCCGACGTACTCGTAGAACTCGAAGCGGCGGGTGACGACCTCGTCGCCATCCTCCAGGTCTTCGGGCGCGCCGTCGAACTCGCCGTTGCCGCCGCCTTCGTCATCGGCGTACTCGACCTGGAGGATGTGCCACTCGACCTCGACCTCATCGGGCTCGCCGTTGCGCCAATTGCGCTCGTCGTCGTCGTCCGGGTCGTCGGAGACGAGGTCGCGCAGCTCGATCTCGTGGCTGTTGTGGCTGGTGGTGCAGATCTCCTTGACCCAGATCGCCGGCCCAAACTCCTTGATGTGGACCTCGGGTGGTTCCGGGGCTTCGACACGGGCGCCGACGCGGCCTCCGCTCACGTACCATTGCGGGGTGCAAACCTGTACCGGGTCGCTGTGGCTCAAGTTGCCGCCCCCGTCGTCGATCAACCAGTAGTAGCGCACGGCGGTCGGCGCCTGGCGGTAGCCGACGCCGAAGTGCTCGCCGCCGAAGTTGACGTTCGGGTTGGTGAACTGGTGGCCGTTGGTCGGATCGATGGGGCCGGAAGGGATCGCGGTGAATGCGGCCCAACTGCCGTCGGCGTTCTTGGCGCTCTCCCAGCGCACGATCGCCACCGGGTGCGCGGCGTCGGACAGGTCCTCCTCGATCTTGGCGACCCCGTAGTGGTTGTAATTGTAGGTGTGCGCGATGTCGCTGCCGTGGAGGTCCTCGAGCTCGATCTCGAACCCGTGGCACTCGTGCCCGGTGTCATTGACGGTGTCGAAGTTGTTCAGCGTGCCGTAGGCGATGCTGGCGTGTCCGGCGCTCGCTGAGGCGGCGAGCGCGAGCAGGACGGCGATGGGTTTGGTGGACTTCATGGGATGGTTGGGGTGGGGTCTGGTGGGGGGCGGGGCGTGGTTTCCGGGTCGGGGTGGGTGGCTGCGAGCGCACGGTGGTGAGGGTTCATGGCATCCGATCCCGAAAATGGGGGTTTTCGATGGAGGAGCCTCACCCCCGAAGCTGAACGGAAACTGAAACGGGCGGCCGAAAGTCGGTCGTCCTCCCAGCGCGGATCGCCGCGCATTGGCGATGGCGCGAACTCTTGCCCAGGGGTTGGGGGATCAGTAATCGGTGAGCGACTTCGGCGGCCAGGCCGCGCGCAAGGCGTTGAGCACGGCGAGCACGTCGATCCCCTCCTGGACGATCGCCCCGGCCACCGGGGGCAGGTAGCCGAAGGCGGCGGCGACCATGCCGGCGATGCTGAGCGCCATGCCGCCGACGGCGCTCTGCAGCGCGATGCGCCGCATGCGCCGACCGATGTGCAACAGCTCGTCGACCTTGCGCAAGCTGCTGTCCATGATCACCGCACTCGCCGCTTCCGCCGTCACGTCGCTGTTCTGTCCGAACGCCACGCCGACGGTCGCCGCTGTCAGGGCGGGCGCGTCGTTGATGCCGTCGCCGACGTAGAGCACAGGCCGGACGGTGTTCTCCTCGCGCACGATCTCCAATTTCTCCTCGGGGGACTTGTCGGCCCGCACGTCGTCGATGCCGACCTCGCCGGCGAGGTAGCGCACCTCGGACTCGCGGTCGCCGGAGAGCAACATGACCGCCTCGATGCCGTGCAACCCGCCGAGGTGTCGCACGAAGGGTTCGGTCCCCTCGCGCGGTGCATCGCGGAAGCGGTAGGTCGCCGCGAATCTGCCGTCGACCAGCACGACGCACTCCAGCCCACCGGCCTGTGGCGGCAGCGCTTCCGCCGCCGCCGGGAGTTCGGCGGCGAGCTTTTTGCGGCTGGTGACGCGCACCTCCCGCCCCGCGACGCGGGCGGTCATTCCTTCGCCCGGCCGTTCGCTGATCTCGCCGACCTCGAGCAGGTCGCCGCCGCCGGCGGTCGCCGCGCGGACGATGGCATCGGCGAGCGGGTGTTTGGAGTAGCGCTCGGCGCTGGCCACCAAGCGCAGCACCTCTGCGGGAGGGGCGGGGGCGCCCGGAGCGGTGACCTGTTGGATCAGTTCCGGCCGCCCGTACGTCAGCGTCCCCGTCTTGTCGAAAATCACCGCACGGCAGCGGTCGAGCGCCTCCAGGGCGGCGGGGTCGCGAAGGATGATCGCCCGCTTCGCGGCCAGCGAGATGGAACCGATGATGGCCACCGGGATGGCGATGAGCAGCGGGCACGGTGTCGCCACCACCAACACGGCGAGGAAGCGCACCGGGTCGCCGGCGAGCCCCCAGGCTGCCAAGGCGATGGCGAGCGCGATCGGGGTATAGAATGCCCCCAGCCGGTCGGCGAGGCGGCGGATGCGCGGCCGGCGTTCCTCGGAGGCCCGCATCACCTCCATGATCTTGGCGTAGCGCGAATCGACGGCCAGTTTTTCGGCGCGGATCACCAGGGCGGCCTCGCCGTTCAACGCTCCCGACAGCACCGGGGAACCCGGCGTCTTCGACAGCATGTAGGGCTCGCCGGTGAGGTAGGACTCGTCCATCACGCCGTGTCCCTCGGTCACCGTTCCGTCGACCGGGCAGACTTCGTGGGGAAGCACGTGGAGGACATCGCCGACGCGGATCTCGTCGAGGGCGATGTCCTCGAAGGCGGTACCCGCGGCGCGGTGCGCGACCGAGGGCATGCGCTTGGCCAGCGCCTCCAGCACCGAGGATGCTTGGCGCACCGCATACGCCTCGAGCGCCTCGCCGCCGGAGAGCATCAGAACTACCAATACGCCGGCGAGGAGTTCGCCGAGCAGAAGCGCGGTGACGATCGACATTCCCGCCAGCAGGTCCGAGCCGAACTCGCGGCGCAGGAGGTTCCCCAGCAGCCCCCACACCAAGGGGACGCCGCCGAACACGTAGGCTGCCCAGAGCGGTACGGCGGCCGTGCTGTCCCCAGCGCCCAGCGCGTAGCGCAGGACGAGGTGGAGCGCGATCGCGATGATCGCGCCGACCGCGATCCACGCGTGTTTCCTGCTGGCTTCAGGCATCTGCACGAGTCTAACCGAAATGGCCGCGTCTGCTGCGATTCCTCAGAGGCCGCGCCAGCGTCGCGAAGAGCCAGTCGGCGGACGGGGGCATTGCGGTGGTCGGAGCGCCCCCGCGGGGGGAACCGCGAAGGCGCTCCTGGTGGGGGGGAGGGATCCGTTCGGCGCGGGATCAACCGGCGTCGGCGAGGGTGAAGGAGCCGGACTCGGGGTCTTCCCCTTTGCCGTCTTCGAAGTCCTGGCTGCGGAAGGTGCCACGCGCGGCCTCGGTGAAGGTGAACTCGAACTCCTCGTATTCGTCCCCTTCGTCGTCGTCGGGGAAGGTGAGGGTCACGCGGATCTGGCAGGGGCCGAGCCGTTCGACGGAGTAGCGCATCGGCACGATCTCGATCCCGCCACCTTCGTGCTCGATCAGCTCGCCCTCGCCGCCGGCGCGGAAGTAGAGGGTGCGGCTCTCGTTCTCATCGACCGCCACGATCTCCTTGCCGACGAGGCTCTCGGGCGCAGCGCAGCCGGTCTGGCCGCTGCCCCCATCACCGCCGCCGCCCGCGGCCGGATCGCTCGCGACGCCGACCCGGAACAGGCCGGCGGCGCTGGCTCCATCCCCCAGCGGCAGTTCGAATTCGATGGTGCCGCCGTCGCCGGGTTCGGGTTCGCCGACGTCGGTCCAATCGGAGCCGTCCGCCGCGCAATGCGAAAGCTGGAACAGGCCGCTGGCGAAGGTTTGGACTGAGATGACGACCACCGGCGCCCCGCCGGGATCGTGGCGGGTGTCGATGGTGACGATCTGTGGCTGGGCTGCGGCGTCACCCGGGTCGCTGCCGAGATCGGTCTCGAAGCCGTCTGGGAACAGGTCACCGTCGCTATCGGGGTCGTCGGGGTCGGTGCCGAGGGCGCTCTCCTCCGAGTCGCATAGGCCGTCGCCGTCGCGGTCGTTCTCCCATTCGAGCAAGGTTCCGTCTGCCGCCAGTCCCAACTCCACGCGCGCACCGCTGGGCAGGCGGCCCTCGACTTCGAAGCCGCCGCCATCACGGGTTTCCACCTCCTCGACCTCCAGGTCGGGTGCGGCGGCCACGACGGCGTCCCGCACCGCGGTCGGGAGGTCTTCGAAGCGCACTTCGTCCGCGGCCAGCGGCGTCCCGAGCAGCGGGGCGATGCACAAGGCGGCCGCCGCCTTGCGGGCGAGGTCTGCAGGTTGGACGCAGGTTGGTGACGGCATGGCCTCGAGGATCACGCAGAACGTGGGCCGGGAAGCTGAACGGAATCTGAATCTGCCCTGCCTTTCTCTCCGCCGGGTGGGTGGGGCGGCAGCCGGAGGCACACGGTCAGCCGATCGCCCTCGACGGCGGCGTCGATGCGGCCGCCGAGCACCTCGGCGATCTTCGCGCACAGGCTGAGGCCGATGCCGGTGTGGCCGGGGCGGGCGTCGTGCGCCGGATCCTCGCGGTGGAAGCGGCGGAACAAGCCCACGGCACGTTCGGGGTCGAGGTCCGGCGCGGCGTTGGTGACCCGCAGGGCGACGCCGCCGCCATCGGGGGTGGCGGAGAACGCTACCTCGCCGCCTCCGGGCGCGTACTCGGCCGCGTTGTCGAACAGGTTGCGCAGGACGATCTGGAGCAGCGCGGGTGCCGAGACGATGCGCCGGGACCCCGGTGCGACATCGATGCGCCAACGAAGGCCTCGCGCCTCCGCCGCCGGCGCGACTTCTGCCCAGCACGCGCGCGCCATCGCTTCGAGGTCGACCTCCTCGCGTTCCGTCCCGCCGGCTGCCTCGCCGGATTCGAGCCGCGCGAGAAGCAACAATCTGTCGACCAGGTGACCGAGTTGGACGTCGACCTCCAGGACGGAACGGATCGTCGCGCGGTAGTCTTCGGGCGAACGTTCGCGACGCAGGGCGAGCTCCAGCTGGGTGCGGATCGCGGCGACCGGGTTGCGGAGCTCGTGGGCGGCGTCGGAGGTGAACTCGCGTTCGCGCCGCATCGCGGCATCGACCCGGTCCATGAGGAGGTTGAGGCGCCCCACGACCGGTGCCAGTTCACCCGGGGCGCCGGGCAGGTCGAAGCGTCGCCCGCCGGGGCCACCCACCCCCGTGGCGTCGATCTGCCGGGTCAGTTCGTCGAGCGGGTGCAGGTTGCGCCGTACTGCCCAAGCCGCGGCCAGCATCAGCAGCGCCGTCGCCGAGCCGATCGCCAGCGCAGCGAGGCGCAGGTACTGTCCGAGTGCTGCACGCACGTGCTCCTGCGGGTGGGCGACGACCAGGTGCATCTGCGCGCCCGACGGCGGCGCGCCGTCGGCGGCGGGGACGGTGAACATCGTGCCCACGCAGCGCCCGCGTTCACCGCCGGGGAGTTCGACATCGGCGAAGGCCGGCGCCGGGCCGCCCATGCCCAGTGCTGGCAGATCCGCGCCTTCGAGGCTGCGCGAGCGGTAGAACGTCCGCCCCGAGGGCAGCCGGTAGACGAAATACTCCGGGTCGGCGCGGTCGTTGATGCTGTCCCAGACCGTCTCCGGCATCACCAGCGCGGTGCGGCCGTCCGCCTTGCGCACACAGGCGCCCTCGAAGAAGCGGAGCTTGTCCGTCAGGGCGTGGTCGAGTTCGTCGTAGAGGTGCCAGCGGAACACCGCGTAGCCCAGCGCGCCGGAGGCCAGCGCCAGCGCCAGCACGCAGAGGCAGACCGTCGCGGTGATGCGGCGGCGCAGCGTGTGGCGGTGCGGTTTTGCATCCAGCAAGTTGCTAGCTGTTCGGCGGTTTCATCAGGTAGCCCTCCCCGCGGCGGGTGTGGATCAGGCGCGGGCGCCCCCCAGCCTCGGTCTTTTTGCGCAGCCGCGCCACGAACACCTCCAGCACGTTGCTCTCGACCTCGTGCGCGAAATCGTAGAGGCCCTCGGTGAGCTGCTCGCGGCTGAACACCCGGCCCGGCCGCTGTGCCAGCATCTCCAGCAGCGCGAACTCTTTGGCGGTGAGGTCCATCGGCTCGCCGCCGAGCCGCGCGCAGCGGGACGAGGTGTCCACCTCGACCTCGCCCACCCGGATCAGCGGTGCGGCGCGCTTGTGGGAGCGGCGCACCAAGGCGTGGACACGGGCGACGAACTCCTCGATGGCGAACGGCTTCACGAGGTAGTCGTCGGCGCCGGTGCGGAGGCCCTCGACCCGGTCCGGGACGGCGTCTCGCGAGGTCATTACCAACACGGGGGTCTTGTCCCCAGCCGCGCGCCGCCGCCGAAGGATCTCCATGCCGTCGATCTTCGGCAGCGTCAGGTCGAGGACCAAAAGCGCGTACGCGTTCGTCTCGGCCAGCCAAAGCCCCTCCTCGCCGTCGGCGGTGTCATCGACGGCGAAGTTCTCTTCGCGCAAGGTCTGGGCGACCGAGAGCCGCAGCGGGCCGTAGTCTTCGATGAGGAGGATGCGCATGGTCGGGGGGGGGAATCCATCGAACCCGCAACAAGCTGAACGCGAGATTATCGGCCCCGGTTCGGCAGGGCGGGCCGCGGGGGGGCGCTCCCGGCCCTGCGGCGGATGAACCCGCGACAGTGGGCTAGGGGCGGCCTCAGCCCTTCTTCTTCGGCGCGCGTTCGCGGAACACGAAGCGGACGGGGATGCCGGTGTAGGGGCATGCGGCGCGGATGCGGGCTTCGAGGTAGCGCTCGTACGACTGCGGCAGCAGCGAGGCCTTGTTGCAGAAGAGGATGAAGTCGGCGACGGGGACGGGGCGGTCGGGGTCGGGCACTTGCGCCATGGTCGCGTAGAGGAGCTTGAAGCGGCGGCCGCCCTTGCCCGCCGGTGGCGGGTTGCGGACGAGGGCCTCCTGCAGCAGGCGGTTGAGCGCGCCGGTGCCGAGCCCGTCCCACGAGGCCTTGCGGATCTGCTCGACGGCGAAGAACAGGCGGCGGACCGATTCGCCGGTCTTCGCGGAGGCGGCGACGACCGGGGCGTAGGGGATGAAGAACAGGCCGTCGGCGACCTCCTCGGCGACGGCGGCGAGCCGCTCCGACTTCGGGGCGTCCGGGTGGTAGAGGTCGAACTTGTTGACGATGACGAGGCAGGGTTTGCCCGCGTCGGCGATCATGCCGGCGATCTTGCGGTCCTGCCCCGTCGGCCCTTGGGAGGCGTCGATGACCAGGGCGCAGAGGTCGGCGCGGCGGATGCCCGCTTTGGATCGCATGCCGCTGAAGATCTCGACCGAGGTGTCTTGCTTGTTGCGCGAGCGCAGGCCGGCGGTGTCGATGAAGACGTAGTCCAGGCCGCCGTGGGAGAAGGGCACATCGACGGCGTCGCGCGTGGTGCCGGCGACGTCGCTGACGATGGTGCGCTCGTCTTCGAGGAGGGCGTTGACGAGCGACGACTTGCCGACGTTCGGGCGGCCGACGAGGGCGATGCGGATCGGCCGTTTGAGGAGTTCGGCCGCGTCGGCGTCGCCCCCGGGTTCCGGCAGGGCGTCGGCGACGGTTTTCGCCAAGTCGCCGATGCCGCGTTTGTGCGCCGCGCTGACGGCGAGCAAGTCACCGAATCCGAGCTCGGCGAACTCGTCGGCGAGGGCGCGGTGTTTGTCCTCGTCCACCTTGTTGACGACCAGCCAAACGTCTTTGTCGGCGCGGCGGAGGTAGGAGGCCAGTTCGCGGTCGACGGGGGTGAGGCCCTCGTGGGCGTCGACGACGAAGAGGATCAGCTCGGCGGCGGTGACGGCGATGTCGGCCTCCTGTTCGATCGCCGAGCCGAAGGTGTCGTCGGGGTTGGCGCCGATGCCGCCGGTGTCGATGATGGTGAAGGGGGCGCCGGCGAGCTTGCACTCGGCGGTGATGCGGTCGCGGGTGACCCCGGGTTGGTCGTGTACGATGGAGATCCGTCGTCCGGCGAGCGCGTTGAAGAGGGCGGACTTGCCGACGTTCGGGCGGCCGACGATGGCGACGGTGCGGTTGTGGAGGCGGGCGGGCAAAGTCGGGGCGGGTTGTGGATGCGGGGCGAGGGGGGGCGTCGGTGGGGAGCCGGTATCAAGCGGCGTGCGCCGCCGAGATCAAGGGGAAGATCGCTCAGGGCTCGGCGGGCAGCGGTTCCGGCAGCTGGGTGAGACCGGCGCCGATGTAGAGCACGGCCGACCAGGTGGTGAAGATCGCGGCGGCCGCCGCGGCGCCGCCCACCGCCGCGGCGGGGAACATGAGGAGGGCGGCGCTGATGGCGAGGATCTGTAGGCCGGTGGCGAGCTTGCCGGTCCAGTGGGGGACGACGCGGATGTCGCCGGCGATGCGGCCGACGGCGATGGCGCCGGAGACCTGGATCAGGTCGCGGGCGATCACCAGCGCCGCGTACCAGAGCGGCAGGTTCACGCCCCAGTCGGCGAAGCTGAGGGCCAGCAGGGCCGACAGCATGAGCGCCTTGTCGGCGATGGGATCGAGGAAGGTGCCGAGGCGGCTGCGCTGGTGGTAGCGGCGTGCGATGTAGCCATCGAGGGCGTCGCTGAGTGCCGCGGAGGCGAAGGCGACGACGGCGAACCAGCGCCAGAACGGGACCGGGGCCCCTGCCGAAACCGTCGCGGCATAGCGCAGGCAGGCGGCGACGAAGACCGGGACCATCGCCAGCCGGAACACGGTGATCTTCGTCGCGAGCGTCATCAGCGCGCCACTGTAGCGCAAGCCGGGCGCCCCCGCGCCGTGAATCGAGCGCGGTCGCAGCGGCTTGATCGGTGCCGCCGGAGGCGCGAAGGGTGCGCCGATGTCAGCTGGGCTCAAAGCGTTGCTCGAGCGCCTCGGCGTGCAGCCGAACAAGGCGCTTGGGCAGAATTTCCTCACCGATCCGGCCGCCGCCGCCGCGATCGTCGCCGACCTCGGCGCCGGCCCCGACGATGTGGTGGTGGAGGTCGGGCCGGGCACCGGAGCCCTGAGCGAGCACCTTGCGGGCAACGTCCGCAAGCTCGTGTTGGTGGAGTTCGATCAGAAGTTGGCCGGCTATCTGCGCGAGCGGTTCGCCGGCGAGGGCGGGGTCGAGGTCGTCCACGCCGACGCGGCGCGCCACGACCTGCGCCCGCTGTACGCCGAGGGGCCGGTCAAGTTCATCGGCAACCTTCCCTACTCGAGCGGCGGGGCGATCATGAAGCGGTTCCTCGACCCGCCGACGCCGGTCGCGGAGGCGGTGTTGATGTTGCAGCGCGAGGTCGCCGAGCGCTTGTTGGCGCGGCCGCGGTCGAAGAGCTACGGGCCGCTGACCCTGCGCGTCGGGGCGTGGTGGGACGTCGAGATGGTGCGTACGCTGCCCCCCGAGCCCTTCCACCCGCGGCCGAAGGTCGACTCGTCCGTGGTGCGGTTGAGGCGCCGTGATGCCGGGGGTGTCGCGCCGTTCGATTGGAGGACCTTCGACCGCTTGGTGCGGGTCGGGTTCGGCGAGCGCCGCAAGCAGATGGGGCGCCGCCTGCCCCTGGAGGGGCGGGGTTGGGGGGACTTGTGTGAGGAGCTTGCGCTATCGCCCACGGCCCGTGCCGAGGAGCTATCATTGGCCGACTGGATGGCGCTCGCGCGCGCGGTCGACCCCCATCCGCTCAAGGACCTGCCGCAGCGCGCCGAGGAGATCTTCGATGTGGTCGACGACCGCGACGAGGTGGTCGGCCAGGCGACCCGCGCCGAGGTCCACGCCGGGAAACTCAAGCATCGCGCCGTCCACCTCTTTGTCCTGAACCGCCGCGGGGAGGTATTCTTGCAGAAGCGGTCGCGGCTCAAAGACACGGCGCCGGGGCGGTGGGACTCCAGCGCGGCCGGGCACCTCGATGCCGGTGAGGCTTACGCGACCTGCGCCGAGCGGGAGCTGGGCGAGGAGCTCGGCGTGGAGGCGGCGGTGGAGGAAGTGGGCAGGATCGCGCCCTGCGAGGGGACGGGGTGGGAGTTTGTCCGCCTCTACCGGGCCGAACACCGCGGGCCGTTCCGCTGGCCGGCCAGCGAGATCGAGACCGGGGAGTTCTTTTCGGAAGAGGTGATCGACAAGTGGGTCGCCGGTCGCCCCGGCGACTTCGCGACCGGTTTCCTCGAGTGCTGGAAGCTGTGGAAGGCGCGGTAAGCTCGCCTGCCGAGGAGGAATCCCTCGGCTGCGGAACGCGGGGTCCCGCCGGCGCTCCACCACGCGTTGCTTGCCCTCTCCAAATGGCCAGTCGCGGCGGAGACGGAGCCCCGCCCTCCGGCGGCGTTCGTTCTCGCTCCGCCCCGGCTCTCAGCCTGGGCCGTAGCCGCCGCCGCCCGGGGTCTCCAACCGCACCTTGGCGCCCTTTGGGAGCTCCCCTGAAAAGCGTGCCGGGAGGGGATGAACGGTCCCGTCGGGGGCGGTCCAGCTTTGCTCCCCGGTCGCTCCCGGCGCGCCGCCTGCGAGCCCGAACGGGCGCTCGCGGCGGTGTTCGGCGAGAATGGAAACCGTGAGCGGGGCGAGCAGTTCGAACTCGCGGACGACCCCGTCTCCGCCGCGGTAGCGCCCTTCGCCTCCGGAGCCACGCCGCACTGAGAAACGGCGCAACCGCACGGGGTAGCGCCACTCGAGCACCTCCGGGTCGGTGATCGCGGTGTTGGTCATGTGGGTGTGGAGGGCGCTGGCGCCAGCGTAGCCCGGGCCGGCGCCGGCGCCCCCGCAGACCGTCTCGTAGTAACCGAAGGTCGCGTCACCGAACAGGAAGTTGTTCATCGTCCCCTGGGAACCGGCTTGGAGTTCCAGCGCCTTGATCAGCACGTCGGCGAGGCGCTGGCTGGTCTCGACGTTGCCGCCGACGACCGGCGGGCAGCTCTCGGGATCATCGCCGAAACTGGGGTTGAGCAGGCATTCGGGGAGGGTGATCTCGACCGGGTGCAGCAGGCCCTCGTTGAGGGGCAGGTCGTCGTCGAGGAGCAGGCGCAGGACATAGAGGACGGTGCTGCGGACGATGGCGGGGGTGGCGTTGAGGTTGTCGCCGAGCGTCGGTGATGTGCCGGTGAAATCGACCGACAGCGAGCGGCGGTCGCGGCGCAAGGTCACGTGCAGTTGGGCGCCGCTGTCGAGGGATTCGACCGCGTGTCGGGCGGTGAACGGCAGCGCTCCGATGCGGCGTGCGGTGAGCTCGGCGGAGCGCGCCAGGAGCCGGGCGAGGGATGCCCGGACGAGGTCTCCGTCGATGGCCTCGACGGCGCGGACGGCGCCGCGGAGGGCGGCAGCTTGGGCGCCGAGGTCGGCGAGGTTGTCGTCGAGGTTGCGGGTCGGGTGGGACCCGGTGGAGAGGAGGGCGGAGATGGTCTCGAAGGCGGCGACGCCGTTCCGGTAGAGGTACGCCGGGCGGATGACCGCCCCCTCCTGCGCCAGCGAGCGCGCCGACGGCGGCATGGAGCCGGGGGCGATGCCGCCGATCTCGGCGTGGTGGGCGCGGTTGGCGAGGTAGGCGACCCGGCGGCCGTCGCGGTCGAAGGCGGCGGCGACGACGGTGATATCGGGGAGGTGCGAGCCGCCGAATCCGGGGTGGTTGGTGATGGCGATGTCGCCGGGGCCGAGCGGGAGCTCGCCGGCGACCCGCCGGACGCAGAGGCCGAGGGCGCCGAGGTGGACCGGGATGTGCGGCGCGTTGATCGCCAGTCGGCCGTCGGCGTCGAGGACGGCGCAGGAGTAGTCCTCGCGTTCGCGGATGTTGGTGGAGAGGGCGCAGCGTTTGAGCAGCGCGCCCATGTCATCGACGATGGCGCCGAGGCGCCCGCGGGCGAGGTCGAGCGCGAGCGGGCTGGCGGCGCGTTCCCGGCCCTCGGGCAGGGATGCAGATCCCGCGGCGTCCGCCACCTGTTCTAACCAAATGCTGCCATCTTCCGATCGGCACGCCGACCACCCCGGGGCGATGACGAGGGTGGCGAAGGGCGCGGCCTCGACCCGGTGGCGGCTGGGAGGGGGCTCCGGAGGGCCGAAACGGAGGGCGGCCGGGGCGTCCCGCGGGGCGCGGGCGGAGACGCGGAGGGCGACGAGCTCGACTTCCTTCCGCGCCGGTGGCGGGTAGCCGAACAGTTCCCTGAAGCGCGTTGCGAACTGCTGTGGAAGGTCGCCGGGGGCGCCGACCTCGAACTCGAGGGTCGACTCCTGGCCGGCGATGCGGAGTTCGGCGATGCGGCGGGCGACCCCGCCGCCGGCACCGAGTTGGCGGAGGGCGGCGGCCTCCAGTTCCCGCAGGCGGTCGGGCAGCCTCGGGAGTTCAGCCGCCAAGGGGCGGAGGACGGTGAGCGAGGCGAAGCGCTCGGGGCAGGCGGCGGCCACGCCGGCAGCGCTCAGGAGACCGGCTTCGCCGGGCACCAGGATCTGGCGCATGCCCAGCGCTTCGGCGACAGCGCATGCGTGACCCGGACCTGCGCCGCCGAAGGCGACGAGGACGTGTTCGGCGGGGTCGTAGCCCTCGCGGACGGAGATCGTCCGGATCGCCTCCGCCATCCGTTCGACCGCGATCTGCAACAGGCCATGCAGCAGCGCGTCGTCCGGTGGGACCTCGATGCCCGCGGCGCGCATGGATCCGGCGAGCGCGTCGAGCTGTCGTCGGGAGGCGTCCGGGTCGAGGGGCAAGCCGGCCCGGTCGGGGTCGATGCGGCCGAGCAGCAGGTTGACATCGGTCACGGTGAGGGGGCCGCCGCGCCCGTAGCAGGCAGGCCCGGGGTCTGCGCCGGCGCTCTCGGGCCCGACGCTCAGCCCCTCCGCCTTCAGAGAGCAGATGGAGCCGCCGCCAGCGGCGACGGTCTCGATGCGCAGGGAGGGGGCGAGCACGGTGGCGGCGCCGACCTTGCCCTCGAAGCGGTAGGGGAGTCTGCCGCCGCCGGTCCGCGCCACATCGGTGCTGGTGCCGCCCATGTCGAAGGTGATCAGGTCGGCGTCGATCCCGGCGGCCTCGGCGGCGGCGAGCGCGCCGACCAGGCCGCCTGCGGGGCCGCTGAGCAGGGAGTCTTTGGGGCGGAACTCCGCCGCGGGCGAGAGGCCACCCGAGCTGGTCATCATGGACAGCGTCCCGCTGCCGATCGCGGCGCGGACCCCCTCGCTGAAGCGTGTCATCACGGGCGAGAGGTAGGCGTCTGCGGCGGCCGTCTCGGCGCGAGGCAGGAGTCGGGGCGCGTCGGAAAGCTGGGCGGAGATGGAGATTGTTCGGAAGCCGGCCGCCCGCAGCGCCGCCGCCGCGGCTTCCTCGTGGGAGGGGTTCCGGTAGCTGTGCAGAAGGGCGACCGCTGCGGGTGTGGTCGCGGGCGGCAGATCCAGTTCGCGGAGCCGCGCCGCGAGCTCTGCCGGCTCCGGAGGCTCCACTTCGATGCCGTCGCGATCGAGCCGGCCGGGGACTTCAACCGTGGCTGCGAGCGGCAGCCGGCGTTTCTCGTGGCGCAGCGCGAAGAGGGCGGGCCGGCGCTGGTCGCCGATCTCCAGCAGGTCGCCGAGGCCTTCGGGCAGCAGGAGCAGCGGTGGCGTGCCCTTGCCCTCTAACAATGCGTTGGTGGCACGGGTGGTGGCCAGCCGGACGGCGATGTCCGGGAAAGGCCTGCCGGGCGGCGTGCCGGTGAGCAGGCGGGCGGCGATGACCGGGACTTCCTCGCCGGTGGAGAGGTCGACCGCCGCGCCGGCGGTGGCGCGGAACTCGCGGTCGAGCAGCAGTTCCCTCGGGGCCGGATCCCATGCGGTGACCGTATAGGGTGGGGACCCGCTGGGGTGGGCGGTCGATAGCTGAAAGCCGGAGAACAGATTCTCCGGGGCGCCGAAATCGCGGTCGATGGTGACGCTCTTCCCGTCGGCGCCGACGACCGCGGCGCGGAGCTTGCCTGAGGAGAGGACCTTGACCTGCGACCGTGCCCCATCCGGGGCGATGCCGAAGGCGTCGGTGAACGTGCCGCCGGTATCGACGGAGATCTGCCAGGGGCGGGCGGGGGTGCGGGAATCCGCGGTGGCCACGCGGCCTTATTGGAGATTTTCGATCCAGCCGACCTCGATGAACGAGTCGGTGTAGACGTCGATCTGGCTCGGCGGGTAGCACTTGCCGGCCGCGGCGATCCAGGCCTTCGCCTTGTCCTCGTTCTCGTTGTGAAACTCGATCGCGGCGTGGCCGAAATAGAACCCGGGATGGTCGTCGAGGCGGTCGAACTTCTGCAGCACCTCCTCGGCGCCGGCGGGGTTGCCGAGCTTGAGCCTGCAGATGAGGATTTTGAATTCGATGAGCGCCCGCGTGCCCTCCGGCATGGCGGGGTTCATTTTGAGCATCTCGACGAACGACTTCTCGGCGCCGGCGAAGTTGCCGGACACGAAATGGATCTCGGTCAGGTTGAAGCGCGACATGAACGCGGTCGGGTCGAGCTCGAGCGCTTTGGCGAACGCGATCCCGGCCTTCTCGAAGTCGCGCACCTTGGTGTAGGCGGCACCCTTCAGATTGTAGACCGGGGCGAAGTCCGGGGCCATAGCTTCGGCCTCGACGATCTTCTCGAACGCCTCTTGGACCCGGATGCCGCCGAGGAAGGTGGAGGCGTCCTGCAGCAGGCTGTTGAGCTTCTGGCGTTGCTCCTCGTTCATCGCCTTGAGCGAGGCGGGGAGGTCGCGTTGATTCTGGCCGTTCAACCCGACGCCGGTGGGCGGGGGCGGGGCGCCGCCGGGCGCCGCCGGTGCGACGTCACCGCCCGGGACATCGAGCTCGCTCTCCTCGATCAGTTTGATGGCGTCCTCGTCATCGCCGCCGACGGCGTCGATGGTCAGGGTCGGCTCGTCGACGGGGGGCGCATCCTGCGCGCGGGCGATCGGCAGGGTGGTGAGGGAGGCGGCGGCCAAAAGGATCGGGAGGCGCATCGGGATCAGGGTGTTCGTGTTCGTGAGGGCGTTTCGGGTCAGAGTATGCGGTCGTTGTGAGGTGAAGTCAACGCGGTGGGGGCGGCGCCGACCGCGGCGCGGGTGGTCCCCGCCAAGAAAAAACCCCACACCGCTGAGTCGCGGTGTGGGGGAGGTTGGTTGGAGGGAGGTAAGTGGATGGGCTCGGCGCTGTCCGGAGGGTGGCTTTGCTGGGCCGCTGAATGCGTCCGTCTGAATGCGTCCGTCGTCGCGGTGCCGGAGCCTGTGCAATCCGCGGGTCTGGATGCCTATGCCTCCACCGGTTCGGCGGCGGCGATGCTGCCGGAGGGACGGAAATTGGCGAAGGGCTGAGCTTGGCCGTGGTCGAGGCTGTGCGAGAGCCACTCGAACATGGATTCGATCTCTTCGTTGCTCTCGCGCAGTTCGCGAACCTGCGCCCAGCCGAGTTCGCTGCGGGGGCGCGACTCGGAGATGCGCTGGAGGCGGATGCGTTTGTTCAACCCCTCCATCTCGCGCTCGCCGAAGTGGCGGATGGCGCCCGGTTCGGGCAGTTCGTCCAGCGCCTCAGCGGTGAGGCCGAAGCTGGTGACGCCGATTCCATACTCGACACCCAGGGCCCTCAGGCCATCGACGAGGGAGGCGCCCTCGATGGGTTCGGCGACGATCAGCTCACCATAATGGGCCCAGCGCGAATTCGAGAGGCATTGGAAGAAGTCCTCGCGGTAGGTGTCCGGCCGCGCCTCCAGCTTCATCTTCATGCTGCGGAGCGTGAAGGGTTGCGATCCGAAGCTGCGTTGCAGTTGCAGCATGTCGCGGTCGAACTGCACGCCGTTGGCGGCGCGCTGACCGATCTGCCAAGTGACCGAGATCACATCGGGATACTTCCAGAGATCCTCGTACTGCGCGTCCTCGCCGAAGGTGTTCTCCAAGATGAAGGGGAACTTGCCCTCGGCCTCGGCGCAGCGGGCGACGACGGCGCGGAATTTGTTCGCCCGCAGCAAGGCCTCGTTTGAGGTCGTGTAGCCGAAGGCGTCGCCGAAAGTCGCCTGCGAGGGCGAGATCATGTGGCGCGCGCTCTTCATCGCCGTGAGCGTGTTGGTGCGTAGGTAATATCCCTGCCCATGCTCCACTTTGGCGATCGGGGCGCTGGGGTCACACGACATGATGGAGAAGTGATAGCGCAACGTGGCGTCGCTGTATTTCTGCTCCAGTTTGCGTTTCACCAGCTCGATCAGTTCGGTGCCCTTGACGGCATCTTTTGGATCGGGGGGGAGGATGTCGGGAAGTACTTTTCGTAGGTGCTCGCGCAGGCTCATGGTTGGTTGGTTGGCTGCAAAGGGGGTGTTGAGGTTCCTTAAAATTACTTAATTTTGCCAAGGCTGAGGAATGCTGACGCGATAGTCAAGGATCCCAAAAAATTTAATCTGAAAAACTTATTCCCATGCTCGTAAATTGTTGTTGGTAAATAGGTTGTTTGTGGGGATGGGTTCGTTTGAAGGCATTGATGATGGCCGAGAAACGATTGCTTCGAGAAGTTTGTAATATGGTCGTTATGAAAATTCCCCAAGTGGCGGGCTTAAGTTTTGAGGTCGGGGGAGCCTGCGGCGGACGCCCGCCGCCATGGCGCTCGCGATGTCTTTTCCGACCGTCTTCTAAGGGTGGGGCGGCCTGCGCGTCGTAGGGGCATGAAACTTGCGTCTCCATTTCTCCCGCTAGCGTTGTGTTGGATCCAAAGTGTGGCCTCTCCCGCAGCTGGGGAGTTGTCTGAGCTCGACGCCGAGGCGGACGATGGTGGGGCGCTGCTGCGCGTGCGCTGCCTCGATGCCGGGAGCGGCGAGCCGATCTCCGATTTCCGGGTGATCTCTGGCGTTGAGATCCGGATCCTGGTGGAGCCGTCGTTTGCCGAGCGCCACCCGGGCGAAGAGATCGTGGTGTGGCAGCCGCATACGGCGGCCGCTTCGGTGGCGGGGGTGTGGGACAAGCCGCTCGCGCGTGCCTACAATCCGCTGGCGCTGCGGGTGGAGGCGGATGGCTATGTGCCGGATCGCCACCTCTGGGTCGACAAGGGGAAGGGCTCGCAGGAGTTGGTGTTCGAGCTGAAGAAGGATGCGCGGCGCAAAGGTCGGGTGTTGCTCGCCGACGGGACACCGGCGGCGGGGGCGCAGGTCGGGGTCGCGTTGGTGCAGCGCAACGTGCGGCTCGAGGAGGGCGGGGCCTTGGAGGGGTTCGGCGAGCCGATGCCCGCCAAGCTGGGCGATGCTTGGCGGCGCCCGACGATGGTGGCGGCGGACGCCGGGGGCCGGTTCGAGTTGCCGGGCGAGACCGATCCCGCGGCCGCGGTGGTGGTGGCGCACGAAAGCGGGGTGGCGTCGCTGTTCTATGCAGACTTCGCGGCGGATCCCGAGATCGAGTTGGAGCCGTGGGGGCGCATCGAGGGCGAGGTGGCGCTCGGTGAGAAGCCGGGTGAGGGGATCGAGGTCACCTTCGGCATCCAGCACTACGGGTTTGGCTACCCGGACATGTTCCGCCAAGGAGGGGTCGTCGAGACGGACGCGAGCGGCAAGTTCGCGTTCGAGAAGGTCGTGCCGGGCACGGTTCAAGTGTCGCTGTTTCAGTTCTTCCCGCAGGATGGTGGGGGGCGGGGCTTCCGGGTCCCGACCCCAGAGAGCGCGTACACCCACGTGGTGGTCGAGCCGGGCGAGACCGCAAAGGTGAAGCTCGGCGGCCCTGAACTGTTGCGGCCGGTGGCCAAACCGTTGCCGCAGTTGCGGCCGTAGCGATTCGGGCCAGGGGCCTGCTGGGCTCCTCGAACCTGGAACCCGTTCGCTGCAGGTTCCATCCGGCCCGCCCGCTCGGCCCGCCGCCGCCCGGATCTCCAAGAGCGGGGGTGGCGCCGTCCTTGCGCC
This sequence comes from Verrucomicrobiia bacterium, assembly GCA_030430255.1. Taxonomy (GTDB): domain Bacteria; phylum Verrucomicrobiota; class Verrucomicrobiia; order Verrucomicrobiales; family DEV007; genus JAUIGD01. The sequence goes on along the minus strand of JAUIGD010000001.1, from coordinate 33,295 downwards.
GCCCGCGCGGTGGGTGGAGGCTCCCGGTGCATGAAGCCCGTCACCGCTCTCGCCGCCGCCCTGCTCGCCCTTTGCTTCGCGACAGTCCCTGCCAACGCCGCCGACCGGCCGAACGTCGTGGTCTTCCTCGTCGACGACATGGGATGGGGCGACCTCGGCTGCTACGGTCACCCTTTGATCCAATCGCCCAACCTCGACCGGTTCGCCGCCGAGGGGGTGCGCTTCACGCAGTGCTACTCCGCCTGCGGCGTCTGTTCGCCGTCGCGGTCCTCCATCCTCACCGGGCGCACGCCCTACCGGAACGGGGTCTGGCGTTGGATCCCCGGCGGGCACCCGACCCACCTGCGCGAGAGCGAGGTCACGCTGCCCGAACTTCTGAAAGGGGCGGGTTACGCGACCTGCCACGTCGGCAAATGGCACCTCAACGGCCACTTCAACGACGAGCGCCAACCGCAGCCCGACGACCACGGCTACGAGCACTGGATGGCGACTCAGAACAACGCCGCGCCGAGCCACAAGAACCCGCGCAACTTCGTGCGCAACGGCGAGGAGGTCGGCGAGCTGGAGGGCTTCTCGGCGCCGCTCGTCGTCGCGGAGGCGACGCGTTGGCTGCGCGAGATCCGCGACAAGGAGAAGCCCTTCCTGCTCTCGGTGTGGACGCACGAGCCGCACCTGCCGATCGAGTCGGCGGAGGCGTTCATGGCGCCCTACGCGGACATCGACGACGAGGGCATCCGCCAGCACCACGGCAACATCACCCAGATCGATCACGCCTTCGGCGCGCTGATGGCGGCGCTGGACGAGCTCGGCCTGAGCGGGGACACGATCGTGTTCTTCACCAGCGACAACGGGCCCGAGGGCAGGACCGCCGACAAGGGGCGCACGCGCGGCTCCACCGGCGGCCTGCGCGGCCGCAAGCGCGACTCGCACGAGGGCGGCATCCGCGTGCCCGGCATGGTGCGCTGGCCCGGTCACATCGAGCCGGGGACGGTGAGCAAGGTGCCGGTGATCGGCTCGGACATCTTCAGCACCGTGCTGGCGATCGCCGGCATCGACGCCCCCGCCGACCGCACCATCGACGGCACCGACATCCGCCCCGCCTTCCGCGGCGAGGGCGTCGAGCGCGCGGTGCCACTGTTCTGGCGCACGCACATCGCGCCGGACAAGAGCCACGCGGCGATGCGGGTCGGCGACTGGAAGCTCGTCGCCGACAAGAGCTTCACCGAGTTCCAGCTCTACGAGATCGAGAAAGACCCCTTCGAGGAGCGCGACCTCGCCGCCGCGCTGCCGGACAAGGTCGAGGCGATGCGGGCGCAGTTCATGGAGGTGTGGCGCGGCATCGAGTCCGAGGGGCCGCGCGAGTGGTGGGAGAGCGAGCCCGAGCGCGGGCGCAGCGCCCCCCGGGCGAAGGTCAAAGCCGCGCCGCTCGGCGATGGCGAGGACAAAACGGGCAAATGGCCGCTCGTCCGCGGCGGCACCGTGACCGAGGGGCCGGGCGGCATGTCCCACCTGGAGTCCGCGGGCGAGGCCTTCGCCCTGCGCCCGCTCGACCCGCCGCTCACCGGCGACGCGAAGGCGACCTTCCGCGTGCGATACCGCTCCGCAGCCGCCGACCGGACGCGCAACGCGATGTTCTGCTTCGGCGCCGACCCGACCAACGACGGGCTCGTCAAAGCGGGCACCGCCATCGGCATGAACCAGCACGTGCTCTTCGATGGCGGTTGGGCGAACCTCGCAGCGGGGGAAGCCGCGCCGGGGCACTTCGAGATCGACGACAGCTTCACCGCTCGGGTGACGGTCGACCTCGGCGCGGGTGAAGTTTTGCTAGAGGTCGGCGGCCAGACCCTGAAGCGCCCGCTGCCGGCCGGCCTGAAGGAGGTGCGCCACTACGGGATCTACACCAAAGCGACCGCCAGTCTGTTTTCGGAGGTGGAGAGGGAGTGAGAGACAGGGGGCGGATGGTCGGATGGGATCGGCGTGCATGCTTTGGCTGGACGGGCTCCGTTCTGGAGGGAGGGTGTTCGAGTCCGGCGAGAGGTAGCAGAGCGAGGGAGGCCAGCCCGAATCGATCACCAAGCTCCGGGCTACGGCTTGTTCTCGTTGACGCTGAGGGCGTTGGCGTGGTGACCGGCTCGGGCAGGGTGTTCACCCAGCCGCTTCACCGATCCCTGCCGCCGCCTACTCAGCGTCAACGAATGGCAGCGCCTCGCCTGCGAATGTGGTGATCGATCCGGGCCAGGGGCTGCACGGGCGCGGAGGCGGGACGCCTCCGGCACGGACATCGGCGGGACGCCGATGCCACGGTCGCGCGGCAGCGCCCTTTCCCACTGGAGGGCGGAGCTCCGTCTCCGCCGTAGGCGACTCGCGGGCAAAGCCCGACGGTGCTCTCGGCGAGAGCGCCCTACCCGCGCTGCCGCGCGATTTTCCCGATGGCCCCACGGGCCCGGTTGGGCGGCCCCGATGAGGCCGCCTCCGCGCCGGAGGGCACGCGTCCCCGCGTGCCGCCGATGCGCTGCCGCAAATCCACCCGCGCCACGGGCAAACCGTTCCGCCACCGCGCACACCGCCACCCAAACCATTCGCGCATCGCCGCATCCATTCGCGGGCAAATATTCCCGCTGACGCGCGCCGTGTCCCGGCTGCCCGATCCCAAATGCGGGCGAAATCTGCCGTTGCGTGGGTAAGATCTCCGAGCGGCTCACCGTTTTTCCCACAAGCCAGCCCCCGACGCCCCACCATGCATTGCCGACGCTACCGCCAAGCCCCAATCAGCCGCCGCGAACTCCTCAAGGCCTCCGGCTTCGGCTTCGGGGCGTTCGCCTTCGACGCCCTGCTCGGCCGCGCCGGCGCCGCCGTCGGCGACCCGGTCGAACTCGGGCTCGGCCCCGGTTTGCACCACCCGCCAAAAGCGAAGAGCGTCATCTTCCTCTACATGGACGGCGGTGTCTCGCAGGTCGATTCCTTCGATCCCAAGCCCCTGCTGAGGGAGCACAACGGCAAAGACCCCGGCCAGTTCTTCAAAGTCGCGCCCACCCAGTTCAACAACAACGGCAAGATGTTGGGCAGCCTTTGGGACTTCAGACCGCATGGGCAGAGCGGCATCCCGGTCAGCGACCTCTTCCCGCACTGCGCGCAGCACGTCGACAAGATGGCGGTGGTGCGCTCGATGACCTCCAAGTTCTCCGAGCACACCAACGCCAACTACTTCCTGCACACCGGCAGCGGCCTGCAGGGGCGCCCGAGCATGGGCGCCTGGGTCACCTACGGCCTGGGCAGCGTCTGCGAGAACTTGCCCGGCTTCGTCGTCATCAACGGCGGCCTGACGCCGCCGGGGGGCTTCGACAACTTCAACAGCGGCTTCCTGCCCGCCGCGTTCCAAGGCTCCACCTTCCGCCCGCAGGGGGCGCCGGTGGCGAACATCGCCCGCCGCGAGCGCGACGACGCCGCCCAGCGGCGCAAGCTCGACCTGCTGGCGAAGCTCGACGCCATCCACCTCGATCGCACCGGTGGCCAGGACGCGATCGAGTCGGCGATCGCCAACTCCGAGATGGCCTACCGCATGCAGAGTTCGGTGCCCGAACTCACCGACCTCTCCGGCGAGCCCGAGCACATCCGCGAAATGTACGGGCTCAACCACCCGAACAAACAGACACAGATCTACGGCGCCGAGTGCCTGATGGCGCGCCGCTTGGTCGAGCGCGGCGTGCGCTTCATCGAGCTGACCTGCCCTGACAGCGGCGGCGACCGCTGGGATGCGCACAACAACCTCAAGGCGAACCACACCAACAACGCGCTCGCCGTCGACCAGCCCATCGGCGCGCTGCTGACGGACCTCGAGCAGCGCGGGATGCTCGACGAGACGCTCGTTGTTTGGGCCGGCGAGTTCGGGCGCACGCCTTTCGCGCAGGGCAGCAACGGCCGCGACCACAACCCCTTCGCCTACTCGATCTGGATGGCAGGCGGCGGGGTCAGAGGCGGCACGATCTACGGCCAGACCGATGAGTTCGGCTACCGCGTCGTCGAGGGGAAGCTCGAGATGCACGACATGCACGCGACCATGCTGCACCTGCTGGGCGTCGACCACGAGCGCAGCACCTACCGCTTCAGCGGCCGCGACATGCGCCTGACGGATGTGCACGGGCACGTGGTGCGCGAGATCTTGGCATAGGGGCGCCGGCCGGATTCCCGGCCCGCCCGAGCGCGAGGTGAAGGCGGAGGTTTGCAGTGGTCGCCGCCGACGATCCGTGCTAATCAATACGCCTTAACTATTCACACGTCACGATGCGCTCCCTCCTGCCACTCGCCCTCAGCTCCACTCTGGCGATCGCGGCGCTCAGCTCATGCGCCACGCGAAAGGAGCCGGAGCCGGAACCCGCCGTCGCCGAAACCCCGCAGCCGAAACCGGAGGCCAGCGGTCCGCGCCCGACCCGCCCGAGCCGCCCAGCCCCGCCACCACAGCCACAAGACGGATCCATGATCGTCGCCCCCGGCGGCACGCGCTCGGTCGCGAGCCGCGTGTCTGAGGTGTCGGAGGAAGACCGCTCGGAGATCATCGACGCGGCGGAGAAGGAGCTGAACCGGCGCAAGGAGAACGCCGCCGAAGGGGGCGATCTCGTCTCCGAGGCGCTGCAGAACATCGAGCAAGACGATCTGGACAAAGCCTTTTCGGAACTGAAGCAGGCGGTCGAAAACTACGACGGGGGCGAGTAGGCGCCGCAGGTTTCGTCGGGGTTCCTCGGCGATCCATCCCTTCGTCGGTTCAATCAGGCTGGCGAGCATGCCCACTGATCGGCTCCGTCGGTCATCGGGCTGAGTTCGATCGCGAGGGTGTTGCCGTTGGGAACGGCTCGGGCAGGGTGTTCACCCAGCCGCTTCGCCGATCCCTGCCGCCGCCTACTCAGCGTCAACGAATGGCAGCGCCTCGCCTGCGAATGTGGTGATCGATCCGGGCTAGGAGCCCGTCGAACTGACCCGTTCCGGCGCGAATCGTTTTACAAATTGCCCAAATCGCCCCGCCGATGATCAGGCTTAAACGAGCGCCATTCGTAGTTACCCGGATCCGCGATCCACGGCAGAGGCGAGAGTTTTTAGCTCGCTTGTCCGCGTTTCCCCTTCCTGACCCGGAATCGGTGAAAATTTTGATTAAGAATCAAAAATATCTTGCAGATCTTAATTTTTATCAAAAATTAAGAGAGTTTTTTAATAATGAAACGCTCGAAGTTCCTCCCTTGGTTCTTGTTGGCTGCGATCCTTTTTGCGCTCTCGCAGGCTCCCGCCCAAACCCCTTCGACGGCGTGGCAGGCGCTGGATGCGCTGAAGGCGAGCCGCGGAGCCGCGCTGGTGCAGCAGGTGACGCAGGTGCGTGGGGAGTCGGGGCAGGATCAGCCACAGGCTTGGGAAGTTTCGACCCGGGTCGCGGACGGCGAACGGGTCTTCGTCGTCCGCGACGGCCGGATCGTCGCCGACACGGTCTATTCTGCTGGCGGCGGGGTGCCGGTCGACATGCGGCGCTTGCGGGTCGATTCCGGCGAGGCGTTCAACATCGCCAACCGGGTGGCGACGGCGGCGAAGGTGGGTTTTGACTCCATCGACTACCAGCTCGCCGCCGGGGCGCTGGGGAACTCGCCGCTCTGGATCCTCTATCTCCGCGACGGCGCCGGGCGCGATGTGGGCGAGGTCGAGGTTTCGGGCGAAGACGGCAGCGTGGTGCGTCAGTCGTGGTATCACCCGCGCGACGGCAACCGCGAGCCGGTGGTGCCGCCGGCCGATCCGGGGCGGCGCGCGGTCCGCGCGGTGCCCGGCGACGGCGGTGTGGTGGGTGGCCCCGCGATCGGGGAGCGGGTCGGCGGGGCGGCCGACCGGGTGAAGGAGGGTTTCCAGGGGATCGGCGAGGGGGTCGGGCGTCTGTTCCGGGGCGAGGAGACCTTCGAGGTGAGCGACGAGCCGCGGCGGCGGCTGCCGAAGACGCTCGGCCGAACCTCCGGGAGGAGGTAGTGGTGGGGGTTCCTCCGCCCCGGGCCCCGACGCCGGCGCCCAGCGGCCGCCGGCGATCGATGGTCGTTCGCCCGTTTCCGGGAAACCGCGACGGCAGCTTGCGGAGCCCCGCATCCCGCTGTTAGATGCGTCCCCTTTTCGCCCCGGCTTCGCGGCGGCCAGAGGGATTCAACCCGAACCGTTCACCCCAGAAGGAGACCCCTTTCCCGCCCACCCACCATGGTCCGTTGGCTGCTTAGAAAAATCGTCGGCTCGAAGAACCAGCGCGAGCTGAAACGGCTGTGGCCGGTGGTCAAGAAGATCAACGAGATCGAGGCGGGGCTGCAGTCGCTGAGCGACGACGAGCTGCGCGCCAAGACCGCCGGGTGGCAGGCGGAGCTGAAGGCCTTCGAAGAGCGGCTGGACGAGGAGGTCGAAACCTGGAAGCGGGGTGAGTTGGCGGGCATCGACGCCGATGACCCGCAGGCGGTGCGCGATCTCGACGAGCGCGCGCGGCGGCGGAAGTTGGACGGGATGCCCGACATCTTCGACGAGCAGGCGGCCTACCTCGACAAGATCCTGCCGGAGGCCTACGCGGTGGTGAAGAACGGCGCGCGGCGGATGATGGGGCACACCTACACCGTCTGCGACCAGCCCATGACCTGGGAGATGGTGCACTTCGACGTGCAGCTCATCGGCGGCATCGCCCTGCACCGCGGGACGATCGCCGAGATGGCCACCGGCGAGGGCAAGACCCTGGTCGCGACCCTGCCGCTCTACCTCAACGGCCTCACCGGGCGCGGCGTGCACCTGATCACGGTGAACGACTACCTCGCCCGGCGTGACTCGGAGTGGACCGGCGAGCTGTTGAAGTTCCTCGGCCTGACGGTCGGCTGCATCCAGAACCAGATGCCTCCGCCCGAGCGGCGGGAGGCCTACAACTGCGACGTCACCTACGGCACCAACAGCGAGTTCGGCTTCGACTACCTGCGCGACAACGGCATGGCGCACGAGAAGGAGGCGCAGGTCCAGCGCGGGCACTACTTCGCGATCATCGACGAGGTCGACTCCGTGCTCATCGACGAGGCGCGCACCCCGCTCATCATCTCCGGGCCGTCGATGGTGCAGATGACGGGGCAGTACGGGCAGTTCAAGCCGCTGGTGGACCAGCTGGTGAAGCGCCAGACCCTGCTCTGCAACGAGTCGATCGCCGAGGCCAAGAAGGCCTTCGAAGAGGACGACGAGCTGGCGGGTGGCCGGGCGATGGTCAAGGTGAAATTCGGCGCGCCGAGGAACCGCGGCCTGCTGCGGCTGATGGAGGACCCGGACCGCCGCAAGGCGATGGAGAAGGCGGAGCTATCGCTCTACCAGGACCCGCAGAAGCGCGCGCTCTTCGAGCTGAAGGATGAGCTCTACTACACCGTCGAGGAGCGCTCGCACGAGTCCGACCTCACCGAGAAGGGGCGCGAGTTTTTGAACCCGGACGACCCGGACGCCTTCGTGTTACCCGACATGGGGGCGGAGTACGCCGACATCGAGAACGACGGTTCGCTGTCGGCGGCGGACAAGGAGAAGCGCAAGGCGGAAGTGCAGCGCCGCATGGATACGGGGGGCGAGCGCATCCACTGCATCGGCCAGCTTCTCAAGGCCTACACCCTCTACGAGAAGGACGTCGATTACGTGGTCACCAACAACAAGGTGATCATCGTCGACACCAACACCGGCCGCGAGATGCCCGGGCGGCGCTGGAGCGACGGCCTGCACCAGGCGGTCGAGGCGAAGGAGGGCGTGACGATGGAGGCGGAGACGCAGACCTTCGCGACCGTCACCGTGCAGAACTACTTCCGCCTCTACGAGAAGCTGGGCGGCATGACCGGCACCGCGGAGACCGAGGCGGCCGAGTTCCAGGATATCTACGGGCTCGATGTCCTGCCGATCCCGACCAACCGCCCGGTGCAGCGGATCGACAACAACGACCACATCTACAAGACGCGCCGCGAGAAGTTCAACGCGGTCATCGAGCTGATCAAAGAGCGGCACGCCAAGGGCCAGCCGATCCTGGTCGGCACGGCGAGCGTCGATACCTCGGAGACGCTGGCGAGGATGCTGAAGCGCGAGAAGATCGCCCACTCGGTGCTCAATGCGAAGTACCACCGCCAGGAGGCGGAGATCGTACAGCGTGCCGGCCAGCGCGGGGCGGTCACCGTCTCGACGAACATGGCCGGACGGGGCACGGACATCAAACTCGGCGAGGGCGTGGCGGAGCTCGGCGGCCTGCTGGTGCTCGGCACCGAGCGCCACGAGTCGCGCCGCATCGACCGGCAGCTGCGCGGGCGTTGCGCCCGCCAGGGCGACCCCGGCGAGTCGATCTTCTACATCAGCTTCGAGGACGACCTCATGCGCAACTTCGGCGCCGCCGAGCGGATGACGCGCATGATGGACCGATTCGGCCTCGAAGAGGGGCAGGAGCTGCAGCACAAGTGGCTCAACCGCTCGGTCGAGACCGCGCAGAAACGCGTCGAGCAGCGCAACTACCAGATGCGCAAACACGTCCTCGAGTTCGACGACGTGATGAACAAGCAGCGCGAGGTGGTCTATGGGTACCGCAACGAGGTGATCGAGACGGCGAACCCGCGCGAGCTGATCTACGAGGCGCTCGAGGAGGTGCTGCCCGCCAAGGCCGCGGAGTTCCTCGAGTCGCCGGACCCCGATTTCGAGCCGGACGGCGAGGGCTTCCTCAACTGGTTGAACTCCACCTTCCCGCTCGGCATGAGCGCGGAGGAGGCGAAGATCGAGGGCGGTTCGGTCGAGGAGGTGTCGGCGGCCGCGGTGGAGCGGGTGCGGGAACTCTACGAGCTGAAGACGGAGCACGAGATGCCCGAGCACCTCGACGCCCTGGAGCGCACCATCATCCTCGGCGCCGTCGACCACCTGTGGAAGGAACACCTCTACAGCATGGACTCGCTGCGCGATGGCATCAGCCAGTGGCGCCATGCGCAGAAGGACCCGCTGGTCGAGTACAAGCGGGAAGCCTACACGATCTTCCAAGATCTGATGGTGAACATCAAGGGGGAGGTGTTGGTCGGCATGTTCCGGCGCACGACGAACCCCAACTACCAGCAGTTCCTGCAGTCGGTCTTCGCCGGTGGCGGCGCCCCCCCGCAGGGTGGGGGTGGTGCCCCCGGCGCCGCCCCGGCGGCGGCGGCCGGTCCGGCGCTCGACCCGGAGAAAGCGCCCAAGATCCGCATCCCGTCGAAGAAGGCACCGCAGGTCGAGAAGGTCGGGCGCAACGATCCGTGCCCCTGCGGTAGCGGTAAGAAGTACAAAGCCTGCCACGGGCGCACCGGCTGACCCTCCAACCCCACGAATCCATGGACGAACCGAAAATTGCCGATACCAAGCCCTGCGTGATCGAGGTCGAACCGGGGGACTACTGGTGGTGTTCCTGCGGGCTCTCCGCCGATCAACCTTTCTGTGACGGCAGCCACAAAGGGACGGGGTTCGGCCCGCAGAAGGTGACGATCGAGGAGAAGAAGACGGTGGCGTTCTGCGCCTGCAAACGCTCCGGCGACGGCGCGTTCTGCGATGGCTCGCACAAGGCCATCGGCTAAGTTTTTCCACCGGCCGGGAATGATCCGGGGCGCCCGCCCCTCTTGCCTCGCGATGACCCGCCCCCCGGCCCGCCTGCTGTCGATCGCGCTCGCAGCGTTTTTTGCCCTCGTCGCGGGGAGGGTCGCGCCCGCCCAGGATCCGGTGCGCTTCGAACTGCTCTCCGACGTCGCATCGGTGGCGCCGGGTTCGGCGTTCAAGATCGCGGTCAAAGCGCAGATCGCCTCCGGGTATCACATCTACTGGACGAATCCGGGGGAGACCGGGCAGCCGACGACGGTGGACTGGACCGCCCCTGCGGGTTTCGCCGTGAGCGAGACCCTCTACCCGGTGCCGCACCGGTATGTGCAGAAATTCACCGAGACCTTCTCGATGGTCTCCCACACCTACGAGGGCGAGGTGTACCTCATCGCTGAGGTGACGGCGCCGGACGACCTTCCCCAGGGCGGTCCGCTGGCGTTTTCCGCTTCGGTCAACTGGATGGCCTGCGACGAGAACGGTTGCACGCCCCCGAACACCACCGAAGTCGCGCCCCTGTCGCTCCCGGTCGCGGACGCGGTCGCCCCGAGCGGAGATGCCGCGGCGTTGGAGGCGGCGTTCGCGGCGGGGGCGGGAGGGATCGCCTCCGCCGAAGCCACGATCGCTGACGACGAGGGGCTGCTCGTCCTGCAAGTCAAGGTGCCCGAAGACGATGCGGGCCAGTACAATGGCGAGGTCTATTTCCTGCCCGATCTCCCCGGGCTGGCCGCCGCCGGTCCCGAGCCGATCGCCGCGCTGGAGGACGGGGTGCTCAGTCTCATCTTGGACTACCACAAGGAGGCTTCCGGCATCCCGGACACGGTGAGCGGGTTTATCGTCGGCGAAGGGGTGACCCCGCTGCGGATCGATGCCATGAGCCTCGCTGCGGCGGCGGGCGGCGAGATCGATCCTCCGCCGGGGGCGCCGCCGGGCGAACCGCTGGCGGCCGTCGCGGAGGGGGGGTATCGCTACCCGGCGAAGGAAGGGCCGGCCGCAGACCAGGTGCGCGAGGCGATCGCCGAACTCGCCGGCGGCCTGGAGAAGCAGCGTTTCCCGCTGCTCCTCCTGATCGGCGCGGTGTTCCTCGGCGGGCTCATCTTGAACCTCATGCCCTGTGTGTTCCCGGTGCTCGGGATCAAGATCCTCGGCTTCGTGCAGCAGGCGGGCAGCGATCGGGCGAAGATCCGGCGGCACGGTTGGGTGTTCGCCGCCGGGGTGGTGCTGTCGCTGTGGCTGTTGGTGGCGGTGTTGCTCATGATCCGCGCGGCGGGCGCCAGCGCGGGCTGGGGGTTCCAGCTTCAGGAGCCCTGGTTCCTCATCTTCCTGATCGCGGTGATGTTCGTCTTCGCGCTCAACCTCGCAGGGGTTTTCGAGCTGGGGACCTCGCTCACCGGGGCCGGCAGTGGCCTGCAGGCGAAGCACGGCTACAGCGGGTCATTTTTTTCAGGGGTGTTGGCGGTGTTGGTCGCCACGCCCTGCACCGGGCCGTTCATGGGGCCGGCGCTCGGCTTCGCCCTGACGGGCTCGCCGGTGGTCGCGTTCGCCATCTTCACCGCGCTCGGGGCGGGCTTGGCCCTGCCCTACGTGTTGCTGTCTTACTTCCCGGCGCTGATCCAGAAGCTGCCCCGTCCGGGGCCGTGGATGGAGTCGTTCAAGCAGTTCATGTCGTTCCCCTTGTTCGCGACGGTGGTCTGGCTGCTGGCGGTGCTGGGCAAGGTGACCGAAGCGGGGGCGATCTACTGGGTGCTGTTCGGTCTGGTGGTGCTCGGGTTCGGCCTCTGGATCTACGGTCGCTACGCGACGCCGGTCAAGAAACCGGCGACGCGCTGGGTCGGGCGGCTGGCGGCGCTGGGTTGCCTCGGTGTGTTCGTGTGGTTTGGTGGCAAGGTGGCCGGGGGCAGGGAGGCGGCGGCTGGCGTGCTGGAGCCGAAGGTCGTCGAGGGCTTGACCTACGAACCCTTCGACCCGGTGAAGGCGCTCGAGTACGTGCGCAACGGCCGGGACGTCTACATCGACTACACGGCGGTGTGGTGACTGACCTGCCAGACCAATGAACAGTTTGTTCTGCACACCGAAGAGATTTCCAACAAGCTCAAAGAGCTCGACGTCGTCGCGATGGTCGCCGACCAAACCGATGATGTCTGGGTCTACAGCGAGTTCCTCGACGCGTTGAAACAGCCCAACATCCCCTACTACCCGCTGATCCTCGGATCGCAGGGTGGCAAGGTGGTGGAGCTGCCGACGCAGCTGTCGCCGCCGGCGATCGCTCCCGAAGCGGCCAAGGCGAAGTTCATCGCCGCGCTCGAGAAGGCGGTGAACGGGGGGTAGCGGGGAAGCGCTCGGCTTGCCAGGGGCCGCTATGGGCTATCGACCTCGGCGTGGAGCGCCCTAAAATCGTTGTCGAGGATCGAGCCGGGCTGCGGGGTGAGGACCTCGCCGGCGATGGCGACCGCTTCCTGGGCGTCGTCGCGCCGGGCGGCGCTGAGGCAGGCGCGGGTGTAGGGCTCGACGAGGTTGTAGAACAGATGGCCGCCGGCGTCGCGCTTGAAGCGCCGCATCACGCGGCCGTATTCCTTCGCCGCCTCCTCATGTTCGCCGCGCGCCTGGAGGGCGAACACCTCGTCGGCGGCGACCGCGATGCCGAGGTCGAAGCGCGACGACTTGTTCTCGGCGACGATCTGTCTCCCGAGCCGGTCGGCGGCGTCGTCGTCACCCAGTTCGCGCAGCACGCGGAGGAGGGCGCGTTGCCCCTTCGCTTTCATGTCGCGCTCGCCCGCGAAATTCGCCACCCAGCGCTGCCAGAAGGCGCGCCTCTCCTCAGGGGCGGCACCGGCTTTGACGAGGAGTTCGGCCTCCAGTTCCCAGGCCTCGAACCCGCGGGGCATGGCGGCCTGGGCGGCCCGCAGGAGGTCGCGGTAGAAGGGTTGGCCGGCATTGAGCGCCGCCCAGCCGAGGATCAGTTTGCCACGGGCGGCGGAGGGGCTGTCGGAGGATCCCTTGACCGCGTACTCCATCTGCGCGTCGGTGAAGCGGCGCCAGGTCTGCGGGTCGAAGGCGTGGCCTGTCGGGTAGTTTTCGCCGCGCCACTTGGCGGCGTCGAGCGTCCATCGGCCGCGCCCCGTCAGGTAGCCGAGCCAGGCGTGGTCGCCGGAGCGGCCCTGGCCGGTGAACAGCACGGTGGGCACCCCCTTGGCCTTGCCCGTGTGGGCGACGAAGTAGGCTTGGTCCATGCAGATGCCGCCCTTCTTGCCGATGTCGATGAGCCGGTAGCGGCCGTGTGGCCAGCCATAGCTTTCGGCGGCGATGCGCCCGTGGTCGTAGGGCACGGCGCGGTAGAGCCCCTCGAGCTTGGCGATGGTGGCGATCTCGACCTGCTGGACGTAGGCGAGTTCGCGCAGCTCGACCGGGGTGTCGACGGCGAAGGTGAGCTCGCGCACCGATAGCGAGCGCGGGTCGAGGAGGAGCTTGTCTTCCCGGTGGCTGGCGACGGTGAAGGCGAAGCGTCCAGCCGGATCCGGGTCGCCCGCGGGGACGGCGTCGATCCCGACGTTGGCGTGCGGCCACCCTTCGGGGAACGGTTGGTCCCACACGAGGGCGAAGGCGACCGCGAGCTCGGGGTAGGCGGCGAGGTCTCCGGGGTGGTCGGCGGCGATGCGGCAGAGCACTTCGAGCGCGCGCGGGCGGGCGTCGCGGGTGCTCATCGAGCGCACCGTCAGCGCGGCGAGGCCGGGGATCGCAGAGGCCCGGCGGAAGGCGTCGTGGGCTTCGGCGGTGCCGAAGTAGGGATCCGCCTCCGCGGGCGCCGGGTAGAGCGACAGCCACAGCGCGTGGGTGAGCCAGCGGGTGAAGTGGCGGTTGGCGAACGCGCGCTCGAGGCCGTGTTGCTCTTGGGCGCGGCGCAGGGAGGCGCACAAGGTCGCGAGCCCGCCGTGTTGGGACGCCGGCTCCGGGTGGTCGCGCCACCACTCGAGCTGGGCCGTCTCGCTCCAGCTGGAGAGCCTCGGCGGGGGATCCTGCGCGGGGGTTGAAGAGACACCGCCGATGCCCAGAAGCGCGACGGCCAAGATCGGGCGGAGGGGGCGGGGCGGGGCGGACGCCATGCATGGATTGTCCGGCAACGGTCGCCTGAGGCCAAGTGAGAAAACGATGCGGCGTGCATCCTCGCGATCCGCCGGTGACATCACTTGCGGGATCGGTAAAACTACGAGTAGCGTATGGCAGTATCTGAACGCGAAGTATGACGACCTCCAGAGCCCCATTCCTGTTGTCTGCAGCTCTTTTCGCCGTGCTCGCCGGTTGCGGCGACCCCGACAAAGGGGAGGCGCCGAAAGTTTTCAAAGCCTCGCCTCCAGGCGGCGGCGGCGGGGGCGATTCCGAGGCGAAGGCTTACCCCTTCGAGGCGCGATTGGTGAACAAAGGGGGTGTCGAGATTGATGCGGTCATTGTCGGGAGAACCTCGTCAGAGCTCATCTTCCAGCGGCGGGGCGAGCCGAAGAGGTACCGCGTGCCGCTCGGCGATGTCACCGCCGATGGGTTCTCTTCCCTGTCGCAGCTTCCGCTGGGACAATGGCGGCCGGACACCGAACGCATCAAAGCACTGAGGCGCGATTTGGAGATTCTCGACGCGCGAATCGTAGACACCGGGGAGGAAGCAAGCAGTTCTCAAGGTGCGAGGCAGCGCGCTTTTGCCCGTCAGTTGGCTGAACTTCAACAAGAGAGGGCGGAGACAGAAGCGCGGATCGAGGCGGAGTTTCTCCAAGAGTACGGGCCGGAATAGGGGGCGGGTCCATTCAGGTTTCGCGTAGATCGGGGAAGCGCCGCGGGGCGAGCTCGCGTGCGGCGGCGACGGCGGTTCGGGGCAGCGGAGCCGACTGCCAACGCGGGCAGAGTGCGGTCGCGAAGCGCTCGGGGAAGCCGCCGCTCAGTCCGGCTTTGATACTGCCCTGGTGGAGGAGACCGTGGCGGTTGCGGCGTTGCGCCCCACCGGCGATCTTTCCCCCGTCCGCGGCGAGCAGGTCGGATTGCACCGGGTTTTGAAAACAGCCACCGGCCGTGTGCGGGGTGCGCTCGCCGGGGGCGGGATCTCTCTCCCCAGGATCTGGCGTGGGTGGCGTCACCCCGGCGGCATCGATGGGGCGGCGAGCTCCTCCGGCCGTCTTTTTTCCCGACCGCTGAGCGTGGTCTTCCGCTGCCTCGTCTTCCTGTCGTGGATCGGCTCGAGCCAACGAAACCGAAATCCCGATCTCTTCGAGGGCGGCCTGCAGGGCGGCGTGGATCTGGGTGTAGGTGGTCGCCGGTCGCAGCTTGGCGAAATCGCACCGGCGCGGCACCCCGAGGGCGAAGGTGGTGTCATTCGCGCCGCCATGGAGGACGGTCCCGCCCCCGGTGGGGCGGCGGAACACCGGGCAATCGGTGTGGCCGGACGGCCGCTCGAAGTAGCCGATGGTGCGCGATCGCTGATCCCACCGGTAGAACCGCAGCCAAGGGCGCGCTGCTTGCTCCAGCAAAACGACGTCCAAGGCCATGTTGAGCCCTCCTGGGCGGGCGGGTTCCGGGTCGGTGAGAAGGTGGAGATCCGGGAGAATCATCGTCGCGGCTGCGGGCGGTCGCGCATCGCCCGCAAAAACTATAGAAAGAAAAAGAAACCAAAACTAGTTGCGCAACTATTTAAGTTTGCTTTATATTTTGGCTCAATAAAACAAAGGGCTGCTTGTTCGCATCTCTTTGTTTGTGTTGAGGGGATATGGGGTGACGCCAGCATTTTCAGGGGTTGAGGTTCCTGGCTGGCGTCACCTCTTTTCTCGGCACGGGAAAGCGATCGCGGAGTTTGGTGATGGTCCGCGTGGACGGATGGGGCGTTTTCGGGGCGTTTTGGTTCGCCTTTCGAGGGGGGTGAGTTGGCGGTGGACGCTTTCGGTCGGGGACGGCGGGGGCGGAGCTCCGCCCTCCAGCCTTGGTGGCACGCGGGACGCTTGTCTTTTCCTTCTGCGGGCGGCTCACTTCTGCCCGTAGTAGGCGCCGGGGCCGTGTTTGCGGAGGAAGTGCTTGTCGAGGAGATGCTCGGGGAGAGCCGGGGTGCTCGGCGCGATCGCCCAGGCGTCGAGCGCCATGCGGGCGCACATTTCGAGCGCGACGCTGTTGTCGAGCGCGGAGCGCGCATGCTTGCCCCAGGTGAAGGGCGCATGGAAATGCTGCAGGACGGCGGGGACGGCGAGCGGGTCGATCTGGTGGTCGGCGAAGTGGGCGACGATGGCGAGCCCGGTCTCCCGCTCGTAGTCGTCGGCGACTTCTTCGGGTCGCAGGGCGCGGCAGACCGGGACCGTGCCGTAAAAGTGGTCGGCGTGGGTGGTGCCGAAGGCGGGGAGTTCGCGACCGGCTTGCGAGAGGGCGGTGGCCGCGGGGCTGTGCGTGTGGCAGACGCCGCCGACGCCTGGCCAGGCGCGGTAGAGCTCGAGGTGGGTCTTGGTGTCGGAGCTGGGTTTGAGTTCGCCCTCGACCACTTTCCCCTCGAGGTCCACGAGCACCATGTGCCCGGGTTTCAACTCCCCGTAATCGACGCCGCTGGGTTTGATGGCGAAGATCCCACGGTCGCGGTCGATGCCGCTGACGTTCCCCCAAGTGAGCTGGACGAGGCCGGTGCCCGGGAGGGCGCGGTTGGTCTCGCAGACGGTGGCCTTGAGGTCGTCGAGCATCGGGTCAGTGTTTCGAATACACGGCGCCCGGGTCGTAGCTGCGTTCGTCAGCGAACTGGAGCTGGACCACGCCGTCGTCATCCGCGGTGCGGACGACGTCCTCGCCGAGGGGGACCTGCCGGTAGAAGCAACTGCGGTAGCCGGCGTGGCAGCAGCCGGGCCCGATCTGTTCGACCCGCAGCAGCAGCACGTCCTGATCGCAGTCGGTGCGCGCCTCGACCACCCGCTGCACGTGGCCGCTGGTGGCGCCTTTGTGCCACAAGCACTGTCGGCTCCGGCTGTAGTAAACCGCCTCGCCACACTCGAGGGTCTTCGACAGCGCCTCCTCGTTCATGTAGGCGACCATCAGGACGGAGCCGGAGGCCGCGTCTTGGGTGACCACGGGGATGAGGCCGTCGTCGCCGAATTTGGGTGCGAAGGCGGAGCCGGTCTCGACCGCAGCTCTGTCGCTGCGGTCGCCGAAATAGAAGGTAGCGGTCTCAGTTTCCAAGGTGCGGGACGGTGGGCGGGCAGGCGGGCGGCGTCAAGCGCGGGCGGCATCGAGCGGCGGTGCGGATGGGTGCCTCGATCGACGGCATGCGGGGGCGCGACGGTGCTCCCGGCGCGGACCGAACCGCAGCCTGCGGCAGGACCGTCAGAGCAGTTCGGCCGCGATCGGGTCGGCGAGCCCTTTGCCCTGCCGGGTCAGCACCAGCCGGTCGCCGTGCCAGGCGACCAGGCCATGCTCCAGGAGGGTGGCGAGTTGCGCCTCGCGCCCGGCCAGCAGCCGCCGCGGGACGCCCCCGGCGGTGCGGAGGCCGAGGCCGATGCGCTCCGTGCGCCGGTCTTCTGCACGGAGGGTCTCGTGGTCGGTGACGAGCTGCCGGAAGGCGCCGGCCTCCACCGCGCGGATGTAGGCGGCCGTGTCGGCGAGGTTCTTCCACCGTTCGCCGCAGACCGTGGAGAAGGCCCCTGGGCCGAGGCCGAGGTAGTCGCGGCCCGCCCAGTAGCCGGCGTTGTGCGCGGACCGGTGGCCGGGGCGGGCGTAGTTGGAGATCTCGTAGTGTTCGTAGCCGCTCTCTTCTAGCAAATCGACGGCAGCATAAAAAAGGTCCGCGTCGCGTTCGGGGGAGGCGTCGAGCTCCCCCCCGCGGTGGCGCTCCAAGAACTCGGTGTCCTCTTCGTAGGTGAGGTTGTAGGCGGAGATGTGGTCCGGTTCGAGCGCCAGCGTGCGCGCGAGGTCGCCGCCCCACGAGGCGGCGCTTTGACCGGGGACGGAGAACATGAGGTCGATGTTGATCGAGCGGAAGCCGGCGGCGCGGAGGTCGCCGAACGCGCGCTCGGCGTCGGCGGGGGAGTGGTCGCGACCGAGCGTGGTGAGGGTGGCCGGGGTCCACGATTGCACGCCCAGGGAGGCGCGGGTGATGCCGCCGCTCCGCATGAGCTCGGCTTTGTGGCGGTCGAAGGTCGCCGGGTTGGCCTCGATGCCGAACTCCTCGAGGGCCGCGAGGTCGAGGCGGGCGCCGAGGCCTGCGAGGAGTTCCCCGAGGTGGGCCGGCGAGAGCGCGGTCGGCGTTCCGCCGCCGAGGGAGATCGTCTCGAGGGGGGAGGGTGGGGAGCCGGGAGCGGCGAGCGAGGCGAGGTGGTGATCGAGCTCGCCGAGGAGCGCCCGGACGAAGGCGCGGTGGTCGGTGCCCGCGGGCGTGTGCTTGTAGAAACCGCAATAGGGGCAAATGCGGTGGCAGTAGGGGATGTGGATGTAGAGGTGGGGCGGCAAGAGTCTTCGCTTGCGCACGGGCGCGGGCGACCATCCAATCGTCCTACCCTCCGATCAATGACTTCCGCCGCCCACGAACGCGAGTTGGGCGGGGCGCTGTTGCGCTCCGTGTCGCGCAGTTTCTACCTCTCGCTCCGCTTCCTGCCGCGGCGCATGCGTGGGGCGGCGAGCCTCGGTTACCTGTTGGCTCGGGCGACCGATACGGTGGCCGACACCGAGGCGGTGCCGGCGGGGGAGCGCCTTGCGGTGCTCGCGGCGATGGGGCGTGCGGTGGAGGGGGGCGGGCCGGCGCCGGAGCTGGACGACTATCGAGGTGCGGCGAAGCCTGGCGAGGTGGCCCTGCTGGGGCGCTTCGGCGATTGCCTGGCGTGGCTCGGCGGGTTGCCCGCTGGGCAGCGCGACCCCGTGCGGCGGGTGCTGGGGCAGATCGTGAAAGGGCAGAGCGACGATCTGCGGCGATTCGGCGCCGGGCGCGGGACGGGCGCGGTGTCGACTTTGGCGAGCGATGCGGAGCTCGAAGAGTACGCGTTCGATGTGGCGGGTTGTGTGGGGGTGTTTTGGACCGAGCTGGGCTTCGAAGCGTTCGGCTCCGGCTTCGCCAAGCTGCCCCCCGGGGAGATGGAGCGGTTGGGCGCGGACTATGGGAAGGGCCTGCAGCTGCTGAACATTTTGCGGGATCTACCGGAAGACCTGGCGGCCGGACGTTGCTACCTGCCGGGAGGGGGCGGCGCCGGGGGGGCCGAGCTGTGGGAGGGGGAGGCGGTGCGGTGGCGGCGCCGCTGTGGCGAACTCCTGGGTGCGGGGCGCGAGTACTTGGCCGCGCTGCGCGGCTCGCGGCGGCTGCGGTTCGCGACCGCATTGCCGGTGTTGATCGGCGAGCGCACCCTCGCGCGCTTGGAGGCGTCGTCGTGGGAGGCGCTCCGCGCCGGGGTCAAGGTGCCGCGCTCGGAGGTGAAGCGCCTGATGGTGAAGGCGGCGTGGGGGGCGCTGTGGTGAGCGCGCGCCGGCGCCTCAGATTCGGCGCCTCGCGACCGGGTACAGGTTGCCGTGCCAACCGCGGCGCAGGGTGATGAGTTCCCGGGTGGACTGTTGGCTGCCGAAGAAGCGGTGCTCGATCTCGATGTGCGTGTCGCGCTCGTCCCTCCGCAGGTGCAGGACGCGGAACAGCGGCTCGACGGTCATGCGCAGGAAGCAGTAGAGCGGGACGTGCCGGTGGCTAGCATTCCAGAGCAGCGAGGCCGGGGGGAAGTCGCGCAACTCGGCGAGGGTGGCGAAGACCTCACGCACCGCCGCCTCGCCGTGGGCTTTGGCGAGGCGTGTGGCGGCGCGCCGGTTGCGGATGTGCTCGACGAAGGCGGCGACCGGGTTGCGGCGTTCCTCCTCCATCTCGGCGATCAGTTCGCGGGCGTGGACGGCCATGGCACGCTGGAACTCGGCGCGCGGCATGCGCCCGCTCTCGAACTCGCGGAAGAGGCGGTTGGGCGGCAGTGGGGGGTCTCTGGGGGCGACCATGTCGGAACCACCGTTTTGCGGGATCGGCGATCGCGCAAGGGGGCAGCGGCCGCCTGCCCGACTGGGACGCGCCTCGCCTGCAGAGGTGATGATCGATCCGGCCTAGAAGAACTCCGCCCCGGGGAGGGCATTGTCCTGATTGAGCCTGTCGACGCCCGCTTGGACGGCGGCCTCACAATCGCCGGTCAGCTCGCGCACGGCCTCGCGGGCCTCGGCGGCGAAGGCATCGAGGCGCGATCGCAGATCGATCGGGGTGCCGATCTCGACGAGGGCGCGCCGGGTGCCGTCGGGCGGGTGGAGCCGCGAGGTGAGGTCTTCGCGGAGGCGGGCGACCGTCTCGGCGATGCGGTCGAGGCTGGGGCGCTCGGAGGCGTAGCCCCCCGCGTAGCCGAGGATGCGCAGGGCGAGGATCGCCTCGTCGGCCCAGCTCGCCGCGGGCCGGTGGTCGATCTCGCGTCCGGGGTCGGTGCGCACGGCGTGAATGGCGGCGCGCGCCTTGCGGACGCGGGTGGCGAGGGTGTCCGCGGGGCGGGGTGAGAGGCCGATCTTCCGCTCCAAGCCCTCGATCAGCTGCCGCGCGGCGTGGTCGATCTGCAGGTCGGCCGGGGCGTCGGCGTCGGCGGCGGGTACGTAGCCGCGTTGGGTGAGGCGGCGGGCGAGGGCGGCGGTGCCGACCCGTTTGATCTCGTCGACGAAGGGCGCTCCTGCGGCCATCGGGGTTCCGGTCAGATCGGCGAGCGACGAGAACGCGGTGCGCACGGGGTCGCGGACATCGTCCGTGTGGGAGTACTTGAGGGCGACCGGGACGGCGAAGACCGGCACCTCCGCGCCGAGCGCTTTTTGGGAGCGCAGCGCGATGTACGCCGCGCCCTCGTTGAAGGGCGTGACGCGATCGTTGCACAGGTAGACGTTGCCCTCGGGGAAGACCACCAGCGCTTGCCGGCCAGAGGCGAGGATCTCGCCGGCGCATTTCATCGCGGCGCGATCGCTGCCCTCGCGATCGACGCTGAAGGCTCCGGTGCGGCGCATGACCCAGCGGTTGAGTTTCGAGCGGGCGAACACGTCGTAGGCGGCCATGAAGGCCGGTTTGACCCGCAGCCGCCGACACACCTCGGTCAGGAGTTGGGGGTCGCTGTGCGTCGGGTGGTTGGGCAGCAGGACAAAGCGTGCAGCGGGAGTTGCTCTGGCGGTGGAGAAACGGTCGGCTCCCCACAGTTCGATCCCCGCGATGCGGTGATTTTTGCCGGGGAGAGCGAAGGTGCGATTCGCCCAACGGCACAGCGCGATGACCAAAGCATTGGGGCGCGGCGAGACGAACTCGTAGGGCAAGTCGGCGAAATCGAGCATTGGGGCGGGAGAGGGCGGGGACGAACCGCTCGCAGGCGGGCGCATGCGGGGCAATAAAAAGACGATGACGCTCAAGTATGAAAATTATGGAAATTGGTTATAATTTACTGTATCTTTGTCGTTCGTAACCTTCCTCTGCGCGTGAACTATCCGCACAACCTGTTTATTATTAGATCCATAACGATTTCAATCTCGGCGTTGATCGTGGCTTCGGGATCGTGCGATGCGGGGACCCGCGGCTTCGGGAGGGGGGCGAAGCAGGGGCGGTTGGTCGAGCGCGATCGCGTGGAGAAGGAGCGGGCTGCGGTGTCGGAGCAGACGGAGCAGGCTGCGGTATCGGAGCGACCGCAAGTCCGGCCGTTGGACCGGGCGCTGTCGCCGGCGGTGATCGAGGATCTGAACGGCATGCATGGAGCGGTTCCGTCGTATGCGGGGGCGAAGGCGAGCGATGCGGTGTTGCGGAAATCGATGCGGCTCGAGCAGTGCATCGAGTTGGCCCTGGCCGAGAGCCATGCGCCGAAAGTCGGGCAGGCGAGCCGCCTCATCGCGGAGGCGCAACACCGGCAGGCCTTGGCGGCCTACTGGCCGCATCTGTCGATGACCGGCTTCTCGCACCTGCGCAGCGAGGCGCCGACCTTCGAGTTCCCCGGCCTCGGCGTCCACACGCCCGAGATGCAGTTCACCACGCCGGAGATGCAGTTTCAATATCCCGGCGGGGCGATCCGGACGCCGGCATCGGCGATCCAGGTCCCGGCCGGAGCCCTCTACCAAGGCTCGCCCGGATTTGTGTTGCCGGTGGATTCGCAGACGGTGCGGGTTCCGGCGCAGACGATCCAGGTGCCCAGCCAGCAGCTTTCGGTGCCGAGCCAATATCTCGAAGTCCCCGCGCAGAAGTTCGAGCTCGCCGACCGCACCACCTACGGCGTGGCATTGGAAGCCAAATGGTTGTTGGCAGACGGCGGCGAGCGCCGCGGGCGGCGCCGGGCGGCGCTGGCGGGCGTCGAGGCGGCGCGGCAAGAAGAGCGGGCGGAGACCATCGAGCTCATCTCCGACGTGAGGCGTTACTACGCCGGGGCGGTTTTGGCGCGCGAGCTGGTCGGAGTCGCGGAGGATGTCCACGAGCGCATGGTGGCGACGCTCGAATTGACGCAGACCTTTTACGAGGGGGGCTCGATGCAGGTGACGAAGATGGACTATCTGCGCAACAAGGTCGTCGTCGATGCGCTGCAGTCGGGGCTGGAGCAACTGCGCGGCAACTACGAACTCGCCTGCGCGGCGCTCACCCACCGGATGGGGCTGGGCTGGGACTCGAAGATCGAGCCTGCCGAGGAGCGGCTGCGCTACGAGGAGCTGCCGCACGGGACGGCCGAGCTGATCGGGCGCAGCTACCAGTTCAACCCCGACTGGCAGCGGTTGCTCGCCGGTCTGGACGCCGCCGGGCAGGGCGTCAAGCAGGCGCGGGCTGGCTTCGCCCCGAAGGTCGCGTTCCTCGGCAAGATCCACGCTATCGAGAACGGCCACGAGGGCGGTTTGGCGACCGATGAGAACCTCAATGCTTGGACCGTCGGGGTAGGCGTCGAGATGCCCGTGTTCCGGGGGTTCCTCACCAAGAACCAAGTCGCCGAGGCGCGCGCCCGCCTCGAGCAGCTGCGGCACCAGCAGGTCTTGCTCGAGGAGGGTTTGGCGATGCGGGTGAAGAAGTCGTGCATCGAGATCGGTGTCGCCCAGGGCCGGGTCGCGGCGCTGGGGTCGGCGGCCGAGACGGCGGCCGAGAACCGCGACCTCACCGACCGCGCCTATCGCGCCGGGATGGCGGAGGCGGACGAGATCTTCCGCGCGCTGATCATGGACGCGCTGAGCAGGGCGCAGGGGCTGAAGGCGCGCTACGACGCCGTGCGGGCGCGGATCGAGCTCGACGCTGCGGTCGGCGCCGGCTTCTCCGACCTGCTCGCGGACGCCCTCCAAACCTGATCCCTCCCCCCGATGTCTCCCCCCCCCTACAAGGCAGCGATCGCCGCGGCGGTCCTGATGGGCGCGGCTGGCGCGGCGCCGAGCGCTGCGGCGGAGCCCGTGACCGTCGGCTACGTGCTCGGCTTCCGCAGCCCCGCGATGGCACAAGACTACCGCATCGCCATCGAACTGATGATGAAGCGGGTCTTCAAGAGCTTCGGGCAGGAGGTCGAGATGCGGCCGTACGAGACGCCCGATGATGTGCTGGCGGCGTTCTGGGCGGGCGAGGTCGACATCACCGAGCTGTCCTCGCTCGAGCATGCCCTGCTGCCAGAAAGCCGTCGCGCCCAATTGAAAGTGACCTCTGTGGTGGTGCTCGACGAGGGGCCGACCAGCGAGTACCGGCTGCTGGCGAAGAAGGGGGAGACCTTGGAATCGCTGAAGGGCAAGCGGGTGCGCCTGTGCGGGCGAGGCGACTGGAACCTCGGCATCGAGTGGCTCGACCAGCACCTGGTCGAAGAGGTGGGCGCGCCCGCCTTCCAGCACTTTGGCAGCTGCGAGCTCGTCGACTTCGAGGAGGCCGGTGACCTCGTCTTGCCGACGTTCTTCGGCAAGGCCGACGCCTGCTTGGTGATGGGGCACCAGTTCGATCTCCTCAGCGAGCTCAACCCGCAGCTCGGCAAGACCTTGGTGCCGATCGCGGTGTCGCCGCCGATGCTGAACGTGCTGTTCGTCCACCGCACCGACTTCAGCAAGATGGACCACGAGGAGTTCGCCGACATCTCCGCCAGCCTGCACACCAAACCGGACGGGGCGCAGGGATTCACGCTGATGAAGATCAAGCGCCTGATGCGCATCTCCGCCGGTGAACTCGAACGGATGCGCCCGGTGGCCGAACGGATCCGCCTCCGGCGAGGGGCGACGGTGGCCGAACTGTTGAAAGACTTCGAATCGCAATGAACCCCAGATCGAAAGTCGAAGCGCGCCCGGACCTCGGGCGGAGGGGGCGCGTCCCGCTGGTCGCGTTCGCCGGCTTGGCGCTGTGGTACCTGCTGCTGGAGGCCTCCGCCGGCAGGGAGCTGCGGGTCGGGTTCACGATCGAGACGGTCAGGGTGCACGAGCACCTGAGCGAGAAGGACGTGCAGGCGGCGACCGAGATCCTCATCCGCGAGGCGTTCGAGGACTGGGGCGAGTTCGAGCCCACCTTCGCGACCTTCCGCACCCCGGAGCAACTGATGGGGGCGGTGATGCGCGGCGAGGTCGACTTCGTCGAGTTCTCCCCCTTGGCCTATCTGCGCCTCCCGCCCGAACAGCGGGCTCTGCTGCGGCTCGACACGGTGGTGCAGTTCGCGGACCAACGCCTCGAGCGATTCGTGCTTCTGGCGGCGCCCGGGACCGAGTTGGAGGATCTGCGCGGCGGCGCCGTGCGGTTGTATTCGGGGCGCGACAGGGGCATCGGCGAGCTCTGGCTCGACACCCTCCTCACGTCCGAGGGCGGGGTCGATACCGGCGGGTTCTTCGCTGAGGCCGAGCGCGCGTCGGTCGCCAACGAGGTCTTGCTGCCGACCTTCTTCGGCAAGGCGTCCGCCTGCTTGGTGCGCGAGAGCGACTACCGGGTGGCGGTCGAGCTGAACCCGCAAGTCGCGCGCCGGCTGGTGCCCTTGCGCACCTCTCCCGAGCTCCCCTTCATCCTGATCGGCACGACCACGGTCGCGCCGGACGGCCTGTCGGAGTTCGTCCGCACGCGGATCGTTCCCAGTGTCCGCGACGGGAAGCGTGCGGGGCAGGCGCTCAGCCTGTTGGGCATCGTCGGCATGTCGAAGCTCGAGCCCGGGGACCTCGAAGCCCTGGAGCGGATCGTGGTCGCCGCCGACGGGGAGCGGGGCGGCCTGACCGCCTCGGGAGGGGGGGGCGAGCCATGAGCGAGGGTGTCCGGATCTCGCGCGGTCCAGCGCCGGAGCGGCGCCGCCGCGGACTGAGCATCGTCAGCATCGCGATGTTGCTGGCGAGCACGATCGTGGTCTTGGCGGTCGGGGTGTTCGCGTGGTCGATGATGAACTACCTGACCGAGCTCAGCCGCGGCGAGCTCGAGGAGCGGGGGCGGCTGGTCGTCGCCGCGGTGGAGCGGTCGATCAGCCAGGACCTGGCGCTGGACGACCGGACGGCGGTGGTGCAGCGCTGCGCCGCGCTGGTGAACGACACCGAGGATTTGGAGTACATCGTCGTGACCCTGCGGGACGGCAGCGCCCTGGTGCACACCGCAGATGGGTGGGAGGGCGCGGACGGTGGCGACTGGAAGCAGTTCGAGGGCGGGGAGGATTCGGCCGTCGTCATCCCGCCCCGGGTGGGTGGGGGTGGAGACGAGGTGCTGCAGTTCAGCCACGAGATCAGCTACCTCACCTCCCTGCCGCTCGGTTGGGTGCACCTCGGCCTGTCGATGGAGCACTACCGGGAGAACCTGCGCGAGCTGCGCGGGCGCACTTGGTACCTCGCGCTGGTGGCGCTCTGCTTCGGCGTCCCGGCATCGCTCTTCTTCGGGCGCCAGATCGCCCGGCCGATCACCCGACTGCAAGATTTCGCCAAACGGATCGCGGCGGGCGACCTCTCCACCGAAGTGCGGGTCGGCGGCAGCAAGGAGATCGTCCACCTCTCCGAGACGATGAACTGGATGAGCAGGCGCCTGGCGGACTCGCGGCAGCAGTTGGAGAGTTCGCTCCGCGAGCAGGCCGCGCTGCGGGAGAAAGAGGTGCTGCTGCGCGAGATCCACCACCGGGTGAAGAACAACATGCAGGTGTTGGGCGGCCTGATCCGCATCCAGTGCCGCGGGCTGGAGTCGGAGGAGGCGCGCGCGGTGCTGATCGAGAGCGAGACGCGCATCCGCTCGATGGCGCTGCTGCATCAGAAGCTCTACCAGTCCGAGAGCATCTCCGAGATCTCGCTGGCGGGCTACGTCCGGGTCTTGGTCGATCAGCTCCGGCGGCTCTACGGGGAGACGGCGCGCCGGGTGCGCGCGGAGGTGGAGATCGACGACGGCTTCTGCCTCGGGCTCGACACGGCGCTGCCCTGCGGGTTGATCGTCAACGAGCTGGTCTCGAACAGTTTCAAGTACGCCTTCGCGCCGGGCGCCGAGGGCACGATCCGGGTGCGGGCCGGCCGGGGCGGCGACGACGGGCGGTTCGTGCTCGAGGTCGCCGACGATGGCATCGGCCTGCCGGCGGACTTCGACCCCGGAGCCCGCACGACGCTGGGGATGCGGCTGGTGACGATGCTCGTCGAGCAGCTCGACGGCAAGCTGACCTTCGACGGCCACGCCGGCAGCCGGTTCCGCCTCGACCTCCGCACCAGCGAGTACACCGAACGATTGCAGGAAGCCAACCATGACCCACCGACAAGACCCGAAGGAGCCCCCTCCGCCGCCAGCGCCCGCCCGCTTGCTGGTTGTCGATGACGAGAGGATCGTCGCCGAGGACCTGAGCGAGCTGCTGATCGAACTCGGATACGATGTGGTTGGCATCGCCGCCGACGCCGAGAGGGCGGTCGAGCTGGCGCGGGCGGAATCCCCCGATCTCGTGTTCATGGACATCGTCCTGCGCGGCGAGCGCGACGGGATCTCTGCGGCGGCGCAGCTGCGGGAGGAGCTGGGGGTCCCCTGTGTGTTCGCCAGCGCCTATTCCGACGCCGACGTGGTGGAGCGGGCGACCGAGGCGAACCCCGCGGGCTACCTGATCAAGCCCTTCGACAAAGCCGGGCTGCGGGCGTTGACCAGCGTCGCGGTGAAGAAGGTCCGCGCCGAGCGCGAGCTCGAGCGGGCGCTCGCGGAGCAGGCGGACCAGCTGGACAGCGTCCGCGCGCAGTTGGTCGAGGCGCAGAAGATGGAGGCGGTCGGGACCCTCACCGGCGGCATCGCGCACGACTTCAACAACATGCTGCTGCCGATCATCGGCTATGCACAGCTGATCGAAGACGGGCTCGCGGAGCGTGAGGCTGACGCGGAGCTGCGCGCCTTCGCGGGCGAGATCCGCTCGGCGGCCGGGGCGGCGGCGGGCCTGACCCGCCAGCTGCTGGCGTTCTCCCGCCGCCAAGTCTTGCGGCGGCAGGTGCGCGATGTGCACGAGGTGGTGGGCGGGACGGTGCCGATGCTCGACCGCGTGCTCGGCGAGGGGGTGTGCCTCCAGGTCGAACTGATGGGGGGCGAGGCGCCCTGCCTGATCGACGCCGCGCAGCTCGAACAAGCCCTGGTGAACCTCGCCGTCAACGCGCGCGACGCCCTCGACGGCAACGGCGCGATCACGATCCGCTCGCGGCGCCTCGCGGCGTCCGAGGCCGGCGCGCTGGGGCTCGGGGGCGACGCGGAGGCGGACTGGTTCTGCTTGAGCTTGGAGGACGACGGGCCCGGGATCCCGGAGGAGATGGCGGCGCGGGTGTTCGAACCGTTCTTCTCGACCAAGGGGAACATGGGCACCGGGCTCGGGCTCGCGGTCGTGCACGGGATCGTCACCCAACACGACGGCGAGATCACGGTCGGTGAGCGGGAGGGGGGCGGGGCGCGCTTCGACATCTACCTGCCGCTCGTGGTTCAGGGCGGGGAGGCTGAGCCGGCGGAGCGGGAGCGGGGCGAGGCTTCAGGGAGGGAGGGCTACAAGATTCTGGTCATCGAGGACGAGCCGCAGGTGCGGATGTTCGTCGCCCGGGCGCTCGGCAACCAGGGCTACCACGTCGCGACCGCCTACGACCTGGCGTCGGCACGGCAGCAGCTCGACCGCGTGGAGGGCGGCGCCGGCGGGCGCGAGTTCGACCTCATCTTCAGCGACTGCGTGTTGCCGGACGGCAACGGCGCCGAGTTCCTTCGCGAAGAGCTGCAGCGTCGCCCCTGGCAGAAGGCCATCCTGACGACCGGATACACCGAGCGCGAGGCGCTCGAGCGGACCGCCGACGAACACCAGGTGGCGTTCCTCCAGAAGCCATACCCGCTGCCGCAACTGTTCGAGACGATCAGCAACACCCTCCGCGAGGGCGACGGCTACGCCGTCTCGATCTGAGGGGGCGGCTTCGATCGCTCACCGGGCTGCGGGCTGCGGCCTGCCCCCTCGTCGGCGCTCGCCGCGTTGGCGTGGCGACATGCTCTGCCTTTCCCGAGATCAGCGACGAGACAGCGGGGCGATTTGGGCAAATTTTAAAACGATTCGCGCCGGAACGGGTAAGTCCGACAGGCTCCTAGCCCGGATTGATCACCACATCCGCAGGCGAGGCGCCGCCGATCGTTGATGCTGAGTAGGCGGCGGCAGGGACAGGCGAAGCGGCTGGGTGAACACCCTGCCCGAGCCGGTCACCACGCCAACACCCTCAGCGTCAACGAGGGCGAGCCACAGCCCGGAGCTTGGTGAGCGATTCGGGCTAGCGCCTCCGCGGCGCGGGGTCCTCGGGCGTGAGGCCGATGACGATGTCCCAGCGCGCGGTCAGCTCTCCGGCCTCGCTGCCTTTCAGCGGGTTGAAGTCGAGGGTCACCCGTTTCGCGGCATCGCCGAGGCGGCGGTAGATGCCGTCCTTGGCATTGCGCTCCACTTCGGCGGCGATGTAGCACTGCGTGGTGAGCATCCGGTCGCCGCCGATGCTCACCGCGGCGTGGATGTGCGGCGTGCGGCCGGGGTAGGGGACGGGCCTCACGGTGCGGAAGTAGTAGCGCCCGCGGGTGTCGGTGCTGAAGCGGCCGTAGCCTTGGAAGCCCTCGTCGCGCTCCTTCCCCGCGGCGTCGGCGGTGTGGATGTAGACGCCCTTCGCGCCCACCTGCCAGATCTCGACGAGGGCGTTGCGCACGGGCTCACCGTTGACGTTCTTCACGGTGCCGGACAGGTGGGTCACGTCGCCGACCGCCGGGGTGAGCGAGTCGCCGACCACCAGGAGGTCGTTGTCGGTGTCGAGCGGCATCTCGTTCGGGTAGAACGGGCCCTCGGTCTGGCGCGGCGTGGCTTCGAGCGCTTCGGCGAAGGCGCCGGGCGTGAGGAAGGCGGCGGCGCCGAGGCCGATGCCGGTGAGCGCCTTGCGGCGGTCCCAGCGTTCGATGAGCGAGTGTCGGGTGGGTCTGGTCATGGTGCGTTGGAGGTGACGTTGCGGTCGATGATGTTATCGGGGAGTTACCCCGGAGGCGGGTCGAGGTTGCGCCGAACCCGCATTGTAGACTTCGCCCCCGCGCTCGCGGTAGAGGCGCAGGGCGGCGGTGGCCTCGTCGCGCAGCAGGTCGCGGCGGACGCGCACCGGGCGCAGCGGCGGCCCGCGCCCCTCGAGCTCGTCGACCCAACGCTCGGGTAGCGGCCCCTCTTTGAAACCGGCGATCGACTCGACGTCCTCGGCGCGGGCGCCGATCAGCAACGAGGTGACGCCCGACCACCAGACGTTGCCGAAGCACTGCACGCAAGGCTGCGACGATGCCGCGAGTTCGGTCTCCGGCTCCCCGGCGGCGCCGAGGTCCCAGCGGCGCAAATGTTGCCCGGCCAGGGCGATGGCCACCGTCTCGGCGTGGGCGACCGAGGTGTGCGCGGGGACGACCACGTTCACGCCCGGGGCGATCAAGCGCCCGCTTTCGCGCTCGAACACCGCCGCGCCGAAGGGGCCGCCGGTGCCGGCCTCGACATTGCGCCGCGAGAGCTCGACCGCGAAGGCCATGCGCTCGGCCTCGCTGGGGAAGCGCTCGGGAGCGGCTGCCCAGAGCTCGCGCAACCAGGCGGGCAGCTCGATGTGGATCGCGGTCTGCATGGGGGATCGCGCCAAAAACGGCGCGGCTGGGCGATGGCGCCAGCAGAATCTCGGCGGCGCAATTCTCCGGCTGAAAATGGCCCGCGGGCCGAATACGGTGCCGCGTAACCCCGTCCAAGCTCCCGCCATGCGTTTCTCTCCCCTCCGCCTCCTCGCCGCGGCGCTCGCCGCCTGCCTCCTCAGCAGCTGCTACTACGACGATCGACCGTATCCGAACGCGAGCTACAACCGCTACGGCTCCGGCTACGACACCCGCTACGGCTACACCGACCCGTGGGAGGTGGGCTACACGGACCCCTATTACTCCAGCCGCTCCCGTTACCGGGGCTTCGGCTCGTTCGGCTACGGCGGCGGCTACCGCTACCACCACGGCCCGAGCTGCGGCTGCAGCTCCTGCCGTTCGCGCTACCACAGCCACGACACGCACCGCCACGATGACGACCACCGCCACCGCTCGGCTCCGTCGTCATCGCGCTCGCGCTCCTCGACCGCTTCCCACGCGTCCGACCACCGCCCGCGCGGCAGCAGCGAACGCGGCAGCAGCAGCAGCCGCTCGCGCAGCAGCGACCGCAGCAGCGACCGCAGCAGCAGCGACCGTTCGCGCAGCGGCGGCGGGAGCAGCAGCGACCGCGCCAGCGAGTGGCAGAAGGACAAGGGCGGCAACCCGCGCGCCCGGCGGGGCTAGCCCGCAGCTTGGTGATCGACCAAGGCTAGATTAGGCGGGAGAGGCGGCGTCTGCGGGGCGCTTGCGCGCGCAGCTCGAGCGGGCGTACGACGAGGGCTGGTGAGGTTCCCGTCCGGGCTTGAGCGCTTGATTTCCCGGGCGGGCGCCCGACCTTGCCCGGTGTACCGCTCCCCTCTGCTCGCCTTGATCCCCGTCCTCGGGGCGTTCGGTTTCGCGCTCGCCCCCGCCCAGGAGGCAGAGGAACCGGCACCTCGAGCTCTGCCCGTCTTTGAACCCGCCGAGGACGAGGAAGTCCCGCGGGCGCTGCCGGTCGATCCCGACGAGGTGCCGCGGGCGCTGCCGGTGGAACCGGAAGTAGAGGAGGGCGCCGAAGGCGAAGTGCCCGTGCCGCGAGCCCTGCCGGTGACGCCGGAGGAACTGGCCGCCGAGGGCGGATCTGAGGAGCTGAACACCGAAGGGGAGAAGGAGGAGGACACGCCGGTGGCGGACCGCCCCGAGTTCGAGCCCCCACCGCTGCCGAGCGTCTCGCGACGCGAGCCCGAACCGGAGTCTCCGTCGGTGCCGATCGACGCCTCCTGGGAGACGCGCACGGAGGCACGCACCCTGACCTTGAGCGTGCCGCCGCCGCGCGGTCAGGTCACCGACCGCAACGGGCTGCCGCTGGCGCAGAACAAGGTCGCCTACTCGATGGCGCTCAAGCTGCCCCAGCTCGAGGGCGCGACCGACCGCGAGGTGTTGCGGTTCGCCCACGAGCGGATGCGCGCGGCGGCTGGCTATCTGGGCAAAGATTGGTCCCTCGAAGATGAGGTGATCCTCAAGCACTACCGCAACCGCCGCTGGCTGCCGCTGCCGTTCGGGGACAGCTTGTCCTCGAACCAGAAGGAGGTGATGCAGGAACGCCTGGGCCCGGGGCTCGAACTGTTCCCGACCTACCAGCGCCATTACCCGGAGAGCAAGGTGGCTTGCCACATCGTCGGCTATGTGGGGACGAAGGCCAAAGCGCCGACCGGGCCGGTGGCGTCGGGCGATCCCTTGTGGGCGACGACGGAGGGCCGCGAGGGGCTGGAGGCGACCTTCGACGAGCACCTGCAGGGCAGGGCGGGCAGCGTGAACTTCATCTTCAACGCCGATGGGGAGAAACTGGCGGAGGAGCTGGTGCGCCAACCGCGGCCGGGGAGGAACGTCATCACCTCCATCGATCTGGAGATGCAGAAGCTGGCCGAGGACTGCCTGCGCCGCTACACCGACCGCGGCGCGTTCGTGATCATGGACGTCCAGACCGGCGACATCTACGCGATGGCGTCGGAGCCGACCTACGACCTCAACACCTGGATCCCCTACATCAGCACCGAGGAGTTCGAGAAGCTGCGCGAAGACCCGGACCTGCCGCTGTTCCCGCGCTCGTTCCGCGGCCAATATCCACCCGCCTCGACCTTCAAGCCGGCGGTCGCGCTCGCGGCGCTGGAGAGCGGTGTGGTCGATGGCGATACCTGGATCGATTGCCCCAGCTCGGTGCGCATCGGCAACGAGATCTTCCGCAACTGGAACAAGAACGGCGAGGGGTCGCTGAACGTCGCCGGGTCGCTGCGCCGCTCGTGCAACACTTGGTACTACAACGTCGGGCGCCGCACCGGCGCGGAGAACGTCTCGTCGATGGCGCACCGGTTCGGCTTCGGAGAGAAGACCGGCATCCCGCTCAACGCCGAGATGGCTGGCTTCATGCCGACCGAGGCGAACGTGCGCGAGCGCTACGGGCACTCCTTCAGCCACGGCTACCTGGCCCACGCCTCGATCGGCCAGGGCTACGTGCTCTCCACGCCCATCCAGGTGGCGCAGATGATGGCCGGGATCGGCAACGGCTATTCCGTGCCGAAACCGCGGCTCGTGCTGCAGGTGCAAGACCTGAACAACAACATCGTCGAGGCCTACGAGCCGCAGAGCCGCAACGCGCTGAACCTGACCCCGAAGAACCTCGGGTACGTGCGCCAGGGCTTGATCGACGTGGTGAACGCGGGTTCCGGGACCGGGCGTTCGGCGGGCAACTACTACGTGACGATGGCAGGGAAGACCGGGACCGGCGAGTGGGTGCAGAAAGGCGAGAAACTCTACCTTTCGTGGTTCGCCGGCTACGTCCCCGCCGAGGATCCCAAGTATGCCTTCGCCGCCGTCTGCGAGGGCGACCCTGGCCAATACATCAGCGGCGGCAAGAAAGCCGCGCCGCTCGTCGGCGAGTTCTTCAACGCCCACTACAAGAAACTCAAAGGGCGCGGCGAACTCGAGGGCTATGCGCGCACGGCAGAGGCGAGCAGCGGCGGGAGCAGGGCTGCGAGCTCCGGCGACGACGCGCCGGTCGCCACCGCCGTCAGCGAGCCCGAGGCGGCGCCCGCCGCCGAGCCCGAGCGCCGCCGCGGAATTTTCGGCTTCGGGCGCCGGCGCCGCTGAGCCGGCTTTCGCCATGGAAGTCCAAGTCGCCACCCTCTGTGACTCCGCCCTTGAGAAGGACGGCAAGCTCTACGTCTGGGGCACCTTCGACACGATCTGCACCGACCGCGTCCCCATCGTCCACCCCGCCTGCGCCTTCGCGATGCGCATCTGTTTCCAGCCGGGGGACGAGGGCGAGCACGAACTGGTGATCCGCTTCATCGACGACGACGGGAAGGCCAAATTCCAACTGCCGCCGGCCAAGATCCGCGTCGAGCTGCCGAAGGACGCCTACTTCCTCACCCGCAATCAGGTGATCAACATCAAGGGGCTGCCCTTCGACCGCGCCGGCCAGTTCTCGCTCGACGTCCTCGCCGACGGCGAAATGCTGGCCCGCATCCCCTTGCGGGTCATGGTGGTCGACAAAAAGCGTCCGCCGGGGCAGATGGGCTAGACCGGATCGATCACCACATCCGCAGGCGAGGCGCCGCTGATCGTTGATGCTGAGTAGGCGGCGGCAGGGATCGGCGAAGCGGCTGGGTAGACACCCTGCCCGAGCCGTTCCCAACGGCAACACCCTCA
>JAUIGD010000659.1 GCA_030430255.1 Verrucomicrobiia bacterium | reverse complement strand
TTATGTAAAATATTGAAATCATTGGTGAATCCGGTAATTCCACTATACCGTTGTATTCACTTAATAAATGGTGCCGGCAACAGGATTCGAACCCGTGACCCCCTGATTACAAATCAGGTGCTCTACCAACTGAGCTATGCCGGCCCTTGCCGGAGTCCGTAGCAGCGGATTCGTGGCGCTGCAAGGTCGTGTGGGCCGGGTGGCGGCCGTCCGTGGTCGCGGCGAGGAGGGGGCTGTCAGCCGGACGTATCGAGGTGCCGGCGGGCGACATAGAGGCCGAGTGCTGCGGCGTTGGAGACGTTGAGGCTGGCGAGGGGGGCGCTGGTCGGCAGGCGGGCCAGTCGGTCGCATTTCTCGCGGGTGAGGCGGCGCAGGCCCTTGCCCTCGGCGCCCAGCACCAGCGCGACGCGCTCGCCGGTCATCGCCGATTCGAGCGTCGTCTCCGCCGCCTCGTCGAAGCCGATCCGGACGAAGCCGTTGTAGCCGAGCTCGTCCAGCGCCCGGGCGAGGTTGCCCACCGCGACGAGGGGAATCATGTCGAGGGCGCCGGAGGCCGCCTTGGCGAGCACGCCGGTTTCGGCCGGGGCGTGGCGGGCGGTCGACAGGACCGCATCGGCGCCGAAGGCGGCGGCCGAGCGCAGGATCGCGCCGACGTTATGGGGATCGCTGACCTGGTCGAGACAGACGACGAGATGCCTGTCGCGGAGCTCGTCGATCGCCAGCGGCTCGAGCGGCGCGACCTCCATCGCGACGCCCTGGTGGACGGCTTCGCCGCCGAGCAGGCGGTCGAGATCGCGGGGACGGACTTCCTCCGGCACCATCGGCAGCGTGGCGCCGGCCTCCCGCAGGCGGGCGCTGGCATTCGGCGTCGCCATGATTCGGGTGATCACCCGTTTCGGATTGGCGAGGGCGGCAACGACCGGGTGCATGCCATAGAGGAAGAGGGCGTCCGGCCGACGCTCGGCGGGCGTTCGCGGCCCGTGGGGCGGGCGCCGGGGGCCGGTCGGGCGAGGGGGGCGATTTCGGGTGACCATTGCCCCGGCTTATAGGCGCGTCGGCCGGCTGTCTCAATCGCCTTGGCCGGCGATCGTGCTCTTCTCGACAAACCCGGCCTGCCATCGTTGACAGGGCAGACCGTCGTCGCCATAACACGCGCCGCGGGTTATCGCGGTGCCGCCCTGGCGGCGCCCGGTCGCGCGCAATCGGCGGGGGAGTGTCCCGAGTGGCAAAGGGGGCGGACTGTAAATCCGCTGGCGTACGCCTTCGTAGGTTCGAGTCCTACCTCCCCCACCATCCTTCGCCGTGCTACCCTTTCTTCCAGGCAGATCGCACGGCGCCCGCGGGTGTAGCTCAATGGTAGAGCAACAGCCTTCCAAGCTGATGACGAGGGTTCGATTCCCTTCACCCGCTCCATCGCCGGCCCGCTCGTGACACCCGATCTGGTGAAAATGACCGGAAGCCGTCAAAGCCTCTGGCAATCCGGCCCCGAAGTCTGGTATCTGATCGCGGAAATCGTTTAGGGGTATAGCTCAGTTGGTAGAGCGACGGTCTCCAAAACCGTAGGTCGTGGGTTCGAGTCCCTCTGCCCCTGCCACGACTCAGCGACTTCCCATCGTCCCAAACCAGCAACCGAATAGCCGTGATTCGTTCGCGAATGCGCTTCACGATCATCGGTGGCGCGGGGGCGTGGCGGGAAGTCGCTGAAAAGCAATGTCGCAAAGGCTTGAGTCTCGTGCGCCAAAGCCTTATGTAACCCGTCCCAAGCGTGGCGGGCGAGCCAGGGAGGTTCGCCCGCCTACAGCTATGTGAGATTCTATGGCCGAAAGAACCAAT
>JAUIGD010000237.1 GCA_030430255.1 Verrucomicrobiia bacterium | reverse complement strand
GTTCGACAGCGGCGGCGACACCGAGCGGGAACAGGGCGGCAACGTCTACGCGGTCGGGCGGGGGTCCGGGCGCGGGCTGGTGCGGCTGGAGTTCGGCCGCGGCAAGGTGCGGTCGTCGGCGGTGAACGTCGGTGACCGGGTGTGGAAGACGGCCGACCCCGCCTTGGCGAAACAGCTGCGCTCGACTTGGGCGGGGAGGGCCGACCGGGCCGGAGGCGAGGAATTGTCCCTGGTCGTCCGCGGTCGGGCCGGTGCGCGGCTGCGCGTCGAGGCGCTCGGGCATGGCGTGTCGGTCGAGTCGGAGGAGTGTTTGGCGGAGGCGCATTCGCGGCCGCTGGACGCGGGCCTCTTGCGCGCCCAGTTCGGGCGCCTGGGTGGCACGCGCTACGCGCTCGGTGCGCTGCGCGCCGAGCTGGAGGGCGGGGTGATGTTGCCGGTCAGCGCGCTGAACCGGATGCGGCGGGCATTGGTCGCGGCGCTCGATGCCGCGGCGGAGGAGTCCAGGCGCGCCCCGGCGGGGAGTTTGCAGCAGCTGCTTGAGGGGATCGGGCCGGGGGCCGGTGCGGCGGCGGGGTGCTCGCTGTCCGTGCTGTGCCGGACGCATGAGCAGATCGCCGCGGCGCTCGAGGCGGGTGTCGAGACCGTCCTGGTCGATTTCGAGGACATCCGCCGCTACCCGGACGCGGTCGCCCGAGTGCGGGAGGGTGGGGCGCGCTCCGTGCTGGCGACGCCGCGGATCCAGAAACCGGGCGAGGTCGGCTACTTCAAAGTGATCGACCGCGCCGGTCCGGACGGGATCCTGGTGCGCAACCTCGGGGGCGTCGCCCACTACCGCGACCGCGACGACCTGTTCCGGCTCGGGGACTTCTCGCTCAACGTCGCCAACCCGCTGAGCGCCGATTTCTTCCTCGGGCTGGGGCTCGACCGGGTCACGGTCTCGTACGACCTCACCGCCGGGCAGGTTCTCGATTTGTTAGGGTCGCGGCCCGGTCCGTCGCGCTACGAGCTGACGCTGCACCAGCACATGCCGATGTTTCATATGGAGCACTGCGTGTTCTGCGCGTTTCTGTCCGATGGCAAAGACTACCGCGACTGCGGGCGCCCCTGTGAGGAGCACGAGGTGCAGCTGCGCGACCGGGTGGGGATGCTGCACCCGCTGAAGGCGGATGTCGGCTGTCGCAACACGCTCTTCAACGGCAAGGCGCAGACCGGGGCCAAGTTCTTCGCGGCGATGCGCGATGCCGGCGCGCGCCACTTCCGGGTCGAGCTGCTCGACGAGGATGCGGCGGAGGCGGCGCGGGTGATCGGCGCCTATCAGGCCTTGCTGGCGGGCGAGGTCGGCGGTGCCGAACTCTGGCGCAGCCTGCGGGCGAGCTCGCAGCTGGGGGTGACAGTGGGGACCTTGGAGGGGGGGTGATGGTGTGGGAGTGCGGCTCGGTGGGCGCGGCTTCCACGCCGCCCCCTATCCGAGCGGGTCCATCCGGCCTTTTGTCGGAAAATCTTTGAGAACCGCACTAATGTCGGGGCGATGAAATTGACGATCCTCGAGGACTCCGCTTCGAGACTGAAGATCCGGCTCACGCCGATCTATCTGGCGGTCTATCTGCTGTTCGGGATCCTGGGGCTCGTGGGGGGATGGCTCGTCCTGAAGCTGCTGGCGGTGACGATCACCATCACGGTCGCGGATGGGGAGCTCACCTACCAGCGGGCTTTCCTCGGGAGATCGATCACCGATCAGCATTCGGCGGGTGTCGGCGACATCCGGGAGGTGTCCGTGAAGGTCCCGGACGGCAGCAGCTCCAACGAGATCGTGGTGAGCACCGGCGATCGCTCGTTCAGCATGCCGTTGGTGAGCGAAGGTGGCGAAGGCAAAGAGCGGATCGCCGGCGAGATCCGCAGCGCGCTGGCTGCGCCGGGCGGGCGGTATCAGT
Source organism: Verrucomicrobiia bacterium (assembly GCA_030430255.1). GTDB lineage: Bacteria > Verrucomicrobiota > Verrucomicrobiia > Verrucomicrobiales > DEV007 > JAUIGD01. The sequence continues at coordinate 7,965 of JAUIGD010000237.1, read as the reverse complement.
TTGAAGACGGCAGCCTGCCGCTGGGATTGATTCTCGGGATCGTCGTGCTCGCTGGCGGGGTGATCTGTCTCGTCCTGGTCCAGACCTCCAGGGTGGAAGTGGACCACGAGGGGGGGCGGTTGACCATCGAGCGAAGACTTTGGTTCCTGCCGTTCGTCAGATCATCCACCACCCTCGAGGCGGGTGACATCGGGGAGGTCGAGTTGCGCCGTTTTACCGTCTGGGGGAGAGGGGGGCCAGTCGAGAGTTTCAACGTGGTGGTCGGGACACCGGGCTCCGGCGGCGCCCCCGTCGCCTACGGCCCGATGTTTCGCTGGGAGGACGCCAATGCGCTGAAGGGCCTCCTGGAAAAGGCGAAGCGGAGGAAGCGCAAGGGGAGACGGCGCGACCAGTGAGGCGTGATGCTCGCCCGGCGTGCCGCCCGGGAGGGCGCAAGCTTTGCCGGAGCAAGGGTTGGAGGCGGTCTGAGGAAAGCGGGGGGTTGTCATCGCCCGGGTGGCGACCAGCCGCGGATCGTGTTGTCTCCCGTTTCCAGTTCGGCGCCCTCGAGCGCCCAGAAAACCTGTCGTCTGGCGGTGGCTGGGTCTTCGGAGGTGATGGTGTTGCCGGTGGCGGTGAGCTTGCCGGCCACCCGGAAGGCGGTGATGCCGCCGCCGCTCAATTCGTTGTCGGTGAAGGTCGCCACGGCGCCTGCGAACACCATCACCAGCGGTGGCATACCACCTTCGCGGGCGAGCGTGTTGCCTTTGAAGGTGACGGTCCAGCCTTCGCCGATCCCGGCGGCGACGAGTTTGTTCCCGGAGATGGTGTTGTCCTGCAGGGTCGCCTCGCCGCCTTCGCCGCGGAAGCCGACACCCGCCATGGCGTTGTTGACGATGCGGCTGCCGGTCACGACGTTGCCGCGGCCGGCGCCGTCGAAGCCGATGCCCGCCATGGCGTTCTCCGCGCAGACGTTGGAGTCCATCTCGGCGACCGCGCCATCGCGCAGGCCGATGCCGGCGCGCCGGTTTCGCTCGCAACGGTTGCTCAGAAGTCGGGGCTGCGCCCCTTCGGCGGCGCCGATGCCGGCGCGGATGTTTCCCGTGCAGGTGTTGCGGATGATGTCGGGTCTCGCGTCTTCGCCCGAGGTGCCGATCCCGGCGAAGAAATTCTCCTCACAGGTGTTCTCCCGTATCTGATGTTTCCCGCTGCCGGTGACCGAGATGCCGGCGCCCATGTTCCGGTAGCAGCGGTTTTGGGTGACCAGGGAGTTCCCATCCCCGGAGAGGGCGATCCCCGCGGCGCCGTTGTGGTGGACGATGCACCGGGTGACCGCGCCGCCTGCGCCGACGACGACCGCCGGCGAGATGCCGGGGCCGATGTCCTCGTGATGCTGTTCGTTCCCCTGGGTGGCGTGGTGGTGGTTCCAACGTTCGTCGTCGTAGGCGCCCATGCCGGTGACGGTGAAGCGGGCGAGCGTCGCCTTCGCGCCGAGCGTCACCCCGGGCGGGCCGGGCTCTCCACCGCCGTCGAGAACCGTCTGCTCCGCGCGGTCGCCGCGCAATGTCACACCGGGAGGCACTTCGACCCGCTCCCGGTAGGTGCCTGGCGCGACGATCACCTGGTCGCCCGCGGTGGAGGCCGCGAGCGCGGCGGCGATGGTGGGGTGGTCGGCGGGGACGCGGATCTCGGCCGCCGGGGCGAGGTGGATCGCGGTGGCCGCGAACAAGGCGATGGCGGTCGATGATCGTTTGGCAGTCATTGCTCGGTGGGTTTCGGATCCGTTCCGCGCAGCTTGGCGATCGCCGCCCGTTCGGCCGCGGCGTCGTAGGCGGGGTTCGCTTCGGTCGGGACGGGGGCGCCGGTCGCCTCCCTCCACGCGGCGAGCTTCTCGCGCAGGGCGCGCGCTCGGTCCGGCTGGTCCGAGGCCAGGTCGTGCGCTTCGCCGATGTCGTCGCGCAGGTGGAAGAGTTCGACCCGCCCGTCTTCGAAGTACTCGATCAGTTTCCAATCGCCGTCGCGGACCACGCCGCAGGGGCGCGCGCGGAACAGCGGGTCCGGCTGTTCGTCGAACCGCTGGTAGGATTGCAGGTAGGCGGGGAAGTGCCAGAAGAGCGCGCGTCCGGCGACGGTCTCACCCTTGAACAGCGGCACCAGCGAGACGCCGTCGCGCTCCTGTCCGACCGGCGGCGTGGCGCCCGTCAGCTCGCAGAGGGTCGGGTGGAGGTCGACGGCGGTGATCGGGGTCGAGCAGCGGGACCCCGGGGCGATGACCCCGGGCCAGGTGGCGAAGAAGGGCACGCGGATGCCGCCTTCATAGTAGGTGCCTTTGTAACCCTTCAGCGGCCGCATGGTGGTGGCCGGGCCGTAGCCGCCGTTGTCGGAGGTGAACAGGATCAGGGTGCGCTCGAGGAGCGCGTGTTCTCGCAGCGCCGCGACGATCTCGCCGACGCCGTCATCGACGCTCTTGATCATCGCCGCCATGGTGACGTGGTGGTGCCGGTCGCCCTTCGGTTTGGCTTTGAACCGCGCCTCGTCGGCGGCTTTCGCCTGCAGCGGCGTGTGGACGGCGAAGTGGGTGAGGTAGAGCAGCCAGGGCCGCTCGGCGTTGGTGGCGATGAACCTCGCCGCCTCGGTGCTCAGGTGGTCGGTGAGGTATTCGCCCTCCGGCCGGTCGCCGAGCCCCGGCGCTTTGCCGTGCGGAGGGAAGTAGCCCTTGGGCGGGCCGCCGCTGTGGGTGCCGCCGATGTTGAGGTCGAAGCCGTAGGGCAGGGGATCGTCGCTGAGGTGCCATTTGCCCATCGTCGCGGTGGTGTAGCCGACCGACTTGGCGGCGGCGGCCCAGGTGACGATGTCGGGGCGCAGGGTCGCGGTGCCGGGGATGTGTTGCAGGCGCCGGTGCGCGGGCTTGCCGCGCGGGCCGGTACCGACATTGAAGACTTGGTGGCGCGGCGAGTACTGCCCGGACAGGAGGCAGGCGCGCGACGGCGCGCAATTGGCGGCGCCGGCATAGGCGTCGGTGAACACCATGCCCGCGGCGGCGAGGGCGTCGAGGTGCGGTGTCTCGTAGAAATCGGAACCCGCGAAGCCGGCGTCGCGCCAGCCGAAGTCGTCGAGGTAGATGAGGAGGATGTTGGGTTTGGGGGTGGCGGGCGCAGCTCCGGACCGGGCGGCCGCGACCCCGAGCGCGAAGACGGCGGTGAGCGCAAGGAGGGCGGGGGCGTGCGGGCGGGTGGGGGGCGGCGCGGACATGGGGGGTAATGTAGAATTCGCGGTGCACTCCTGTCCAACCTGCAATCGCGCCCGCGCCGCGGCGCTCGCGTTGCCACCTTGATCCGCATCGTTTTCCAGTGGAGCAGTGCGGCTTGGAATCCGACCAACGAGAAGCGATCGGGCAGATCCGCCCGCGCGGGTTGCCCCACCTTTTGCACCCGATGTCGGGCTACGGCTTCGGCACCTTTTGGCGGCGTTACCTCCAATGCTGGCCGTATCGCTTCGGCTCCCTGCACGCGCGCCTTTTCGCGATGCTCGGGGTGGGGGTGCGGGTGCCCGGGGTGCTGCTCGAGGCGCGGCGCCATGGCGCGGCGATCGCGGCGCAGGAGGTCGACGATGGACCGGTGTTCCTCGTGGGGCACTGGCGCAGCGGGACGACCCACCTGCACAATGTGCTGAGCCAAGATCCGCAGTTCGGGACGATCAGCTTCTCGCGTTCGGCGATGCCGCTCGACTGCCTCGGCAAGGTGCGGCCGGCGCGGGCGTTGATGAACCTGCTGATGCCGAAGACGCGCGGGATGGACGCGGTGGCGATCGACGCCGATTCGCCGCAGGAGGAGGAGATGGCGCTGGCGGCGCTCGGCAGCCCCTCGTTCTTCGATTGCTTCTATTTCCCGCGTTCGCTCGACGAGTCGTTCCGGCGCTCGGTGTTGATGGAGGGGTTGGCGGAGGGCGAGCGCCAGCGTCTCGCCGACCACTACCGCTACCTCGCTCAGAAGATGGGCTATCTGCACTCCGGGGCGCCTACCCTGTTCAAGAACCCGGCCAATACGGCGCGCCTCCGGTTCCTCAAGTCGGTTTTCCCGCACGCGAAATTCGTGCACATCGTCCGCGATCCCTACGAGGTGTTCCCGTCGATGATGAAGCTGTGGCAGCGCCTGCTCGACGCCTTCGCCTTGCAGGGCGCGGGCGGGCGCGACTTCGTGGAGACGACGCTGTCGATCTACGAGCGCACCATGCGCCGCCACCTTGACGAGCGGGCGGCGATCGGCGACCGGGACTACTGCGAGGTGCGCTACGAGGAGCTCGCCGCCGACCCGGAGCGATGTGTGGCGCGGATCTACCGCGAGCTGGAGCTGCCGGGGCACGCGGCTGCCGAGGGGGCGGTGCGGACCTATCTCGATTCGCTCGGAGAGTACCAGCGGCGGCCGCCGCGGCCGCTCGGCGATGCCCTCCGCGAGCGGATCGCCGACCGCTGGGGCTTTGCGTTCGAGGCTTGGGGATACCCTCGCTGACCATCGGCGCCCGAGCGATCCCTACGATGTCCCCGCCGGCCGAATCCACCTGCCCCCACTGCGGAGCCCGATACGAGGTGCCCCCCGATTGGCGCACCGCCTGGGCGGAGTGTGGCGCCTGCGGCGGCGACATCGAGCTGGGCGCGTCGGTGGGCGTCCGGGGTGGAGGCTTGCCGTCGGCGGGGCTGCTGCACCGGATCCCCGACATCCGCGGGCGGCTCCCCGAAGAGCACGCGCGGGCACACGCCCTGGTCGATGCCAAGGTCGACGCCGAGGCGGCCGGGTGCGGTGCCCGGCGGATCGGCAGCCACAGCATCGGCGTGACCCAGGCGGTGCAGTTCGGCGAGCGGTTCAGCGAATGTTTCGGTGCCCACTTGCCGACGCGCGGGAACGTCCGAGTCAACGCCGTGGCGGTCGCGGCGATCGCCCGCGGTGGGGATGAGATCTACCTCGTGGTGCCGCACTCGAACCTGGAGCCGCTACCGAACGAGTTCTTCGCCATTCTGCCGGGTGACTTCCCCGCGGCGCTGGCGCTCTGCGCGGGCGGCGGCGAACCGTGTTGGCGCGGTGAGGACGGCGGGGAGGGCGGTGTCGCGCGCGCCCTGAGCCGCCTGCCGATGCCGGGCGCGGGCGCCAACTGGCAATGGGTGAGCCGCGACAGGAAGTGGCGTGAGAAGCTGGATTGGGCGATGCAGATCGTGCCGCTCGGCACCGAACAGTTCGTGGTGATCGCCCGCACGGCTGGCATCGGCAAGAAAGGGCGCCAGCTCGGGGTCGCGTGGTTTCTCGAGCAGCTGGCGCTGACCCGCCACCTCCGGCCGCGCATCAATGTCCCGGGCTCGGGGGAGGCGCGCTTCCCGGCGCACAGCGAGAGCGCGGAGCTGCTGGCCCGGATGTTCTGGGACGCGTGAGTTCCGCAGACGGTTGCCGGGAGGGCATCGGCGACATCGGCGATGGCGCTTGACCCGGGCGGGGGACGCGGCTTGATTCCGCCCCGATGAAATCACGTCTCGCCGCCGCCATCCCCGCTGCCGCCCTGCTGTTTGCCTTCCCCGCCTGCGATGGGCACACCTGGGAGGACTCGGAGGACGGCAAGGTGAAGGGCACGAAGCGCTTTTTCGTCCCGCACACCACCGGCGGTCACGCCGAAGCCGGCGGCCACGAGGGGGGTGCAGAGGGCGCCGAAGGGGGCGCCGAAGGGGGCGCGCCGGAAACCGGGGAGTGAATTCCGGCCGCGGTCGGGGCGCCCGGCGATGGCTCCCCGCGACCGGGAGGGGTGTTGGAACCACCCGGCGGCTTTGGCATTGCCTTGCCCGGGGGGGATCGCTTATTTGATTGGCGATGCGCATTCTCGTCGTCGAGGACAACGCCCCGCTCCGCGAGGCGGTCGCCGCGCGGCTGCGCCGGGAGGGCTTCGCCGTCGACGACACCGGCGATGGCAAGGATGGGCTTTGGCTCGCCGAGGAGAACCCCTACTCGCTGGCGGTGCTCGATTTGACCCTGCCGGGGCTCGACGGCATCGAGTTGTTGCGGCGCCTGCGTCGCGGCGGGCGCGATTTCCCGGTGGTCATCACCACCGCCCGCGACGCGATCCCCGAACGGATCGTGGGTCTCGATGCGGGGGCGGATGACTACTTGGTGAAGCCCTTCGCTCTCGAGGAGCTGATCGCCCGGGTGCGGGCGCACCTGCGGCGGCACTACGGCCAATCGGACAGCGTGCTGCGGATCGGAGACCTGGAGGTCGACACCAAGGCGCGGACCGCCTCCCGGGGCGGCACGGCGCTGGAACTGACCGGCAAGGAGTTCGGCCTCCTCGAGCTGCTGGCGATGCGCGCGGGGCAGGTGGTCTCGCGGGCCGACATCTGGGAGCAGCTCTACGACTTCGCCGAAGAGACCGACAGCAACGTCATCGATGTCTTCGTCAACCGGTTGCGGAAGAAGAGCGAAGCGGTCGGCAGTGGCGAGCGCTTGATCCAGACGAAACGGGGCCTCGGCTACGTGCTGGCGGAACCGGTGAGCAAAGGCTGAGATGCCCGGCCGTTCGATCCGCTCCAGGCTGCTGGTCGCGCAATCCTGCTGCGCCCTCGTGGTGATCGTCGCCGGGGTCTGGCTCACCTACGCCCTGGTCCGGGAGCACATGGAGCGCGAGTTCGACCGGTTCCTCGCGGACAAGCTCCTCTACCAGCAGATCTCCGCGGTGCAGATCGGCGACCGGGTCTCGTTCCGCATCTCGCAGCCGGTGTGGGAGCGGATCCACGACCCTGCCGACCCGGAGTTCTTCCAGTTCCGCTTTCTCGACGGCCGCGACCTCTACCGCTCGTACGGCCTCGGCGATGAGGGGGAGCTGCCGAAGGTGGGCCTGCGGGGTGGCGCCGGCACGGGCATCGATATCCGCCTGCCGAACGGCAAGCCCGGGCGTTGCATGGGGACGGTGTTCGAACCGGAGTTGGGCGAGGGGGCGGCGGAGCCGGTGCGGCTCCACCTCGTCGTCGCCCGCGATCGGACGGAGCTCGACCGCGCCCTATCGCGGCTGCGTTGGCTGTTGCTCGCGGCGGGGGTGGCGGCATCGGCGCTGGTGCTGGCGGCGACGCTGTGGATCATCCGGCGCGCGCTGCGGCCGGTGGCCGACCTGTCGGAACAGATCGCGGCGATGCCGGTGGGGGGAGCCGGGGAGCGCTTCGAACTGGCCGATGCGCCGCTCGAGGTGCAGCCGGTGGTGGAGCGCCTCAACGCCCTGCTGGGGCGTGTCGAGGGTGCGCTCGAACACGAACGCCAATTCACATCCAACGCGGCGCACGAACTGCGCAACCCGCTCGCCGCGCTGCGCTCGCAGCTCGAACTGGCGCTGAGTGCCGGCCGCGATCCGGAAGCTGACGCCGACACCTTCGTCGCCGCGTTGGAGATCCAGCGGCAGATGGAGGGGCGGGTCGGGAACTTGCTGGCGCTGGCGCGGCTCGACTCAGGGCAGGAGGAGGTCGAGCGGGGGAGCATCGACCCCGCTCAGGCGCTGCGGCGATGTTGGAAACCGTTCTTCGAGCGGGCGGCCGAGCACGGGCTCAGGGTGCGCTGGGACCTCGACCGCTGCCCCGACCGTTTCGACACGGCGCCGGCCTTGTTCGAGATCCTGGCGTCGAACCTCTTCGACAACGCGACGAGCTACACGCCGGAGTCGGGTGTGGTTGAGATCGCTGCCCACGGCAACGGCGCCGGCCTCTGTCTCGAGGTCGCGAACTGCAATCCGGGCGTCGAGGCGGCGGGTGTCGCCGAGTTGGCCCATCGCTTCCGTCGCGGCGACCCCTCGTCCGCCGGGGGGGAGGAGCATTTCGGCATCGGGCTGAGTATCTGCGACAAGGTGGTCGCGACCCTCGGGGGGCAGATCGCGTTCAGCGTCGACCCCGAGCGGTTCCGTGTGCGCGTGGAGCTGCCGGCGGCTTGATCGCCAGAAAGTTTCCGCCGTTTAGGTTCCGTTCATGTTGGG
>JAUIGD010000658.1 GCA_030430255.1 Verrucomicrobiia bacterium | reverse complement strand
CTACCCGGGTCGCCCCCATCGCCACCCGAAGGCAGCCTAGCCCGGATCGATCACTACATCCGCAGGCGAGTCGTTGCCGTTGGGATGCACCCCGTAGGCGGCAGGCATCGCCGCAGCAGCCGGGCGTCTGCGCGCTTAGCGGGCGAAGCCCTCCCGGCCATGAAAGTCACGCGCCACGGCGACGTCATCCCGGATCTGCGAGCGGAGCGCCTCCACGTCGGCGAAGCGACGCTCAGCCCGTAAGAATTTCCTGAACACCACCTCGCATTCGCGTCCGTAGAGGTCGCAGTCCGGGTTCTCGAGAAGGTGGGTCTCCAGCAATGGAACGGCCGCCCCCGCCTCGACCGTCGGCCGCACGCCGAGGTTCGCCACCGCCGGCCAAGGGCTCCCCGCGAGTAAGAAATCGACCACGTAGACACCGCGGGGCGGCAACGCTGCCGGCAGATCGGCGATGTTCGCCGTCGGGAAACCGATGGTCCGGCCGAGGCGTCGACCTTCGACGACCGGACCACCCAACGAATAGCGGCGGCCGAGGAGTTCGGCAGCGCGATCCAGGTCGCCTTCACCGACCGCCATCCGAATCCGCGTGCTGCTGACCACTTCACCGGATGCGCAGCGGACGGGCGGCACCGCCGAAGCCTCAAACCCCAATCCATCGCCGAGCCGCGCCATCAAGGCCATGTCCCCAGCCCGCCCGCGCCCGAAGCGGAACCCCTCGCCGGCCGCGATGCTGCGCACGCCACCGGCCGCGACGAGCTCGCGGACGAAATCCTCAGCGGACTGCCCCGCCCGCACGGCGTCGAAGCGCACCTCCAGCAACGCGTCCACGCCGAGGTCTTCCAGCAGGCGCCGCCGCTGCCCCGCGGTGACCAGCGCGGCGGGCTCGGAACCCGGTCGCAGGACCGCCGCTGGATGCGGCCGGAAGCTGACCACCACCGCCGTCCCACCGCGCCCGACCGCGGACCCGATCACGGCCGCGTGCCCGCGGTGCACACCGTCGAAGACACCGACGGCCAAGTCGAGCGGCCCCGCCAGCAGACCGATCCCGGCGATGTCGGTTAGCAGCTCCATGGCGCCCCCGCCGCCTCAAACGCCGCGCAGGCGCGAGACATCGGCCAGCGACATCGCCCGCTCGGCGACGCTCTCACGCGTACCGTGTTTCAGCTCGTCGAAAGTGATCGCTCCATCGGCGACGAATTTGCCTGACTTCGTGCGCCGGAGGGCGGCGAGATGCGCGCCGCAGCCGAGCTCCTGGCCGATCTCGTGCGCGTAGGTGCGGACGTAGAACCCTTTGCTGCACACGACGCGGAAATCGAACTCCGGCAGCTCGACCCGCCCGAGCTCGTAGTGATAGACGTGGACGAGGCGCGGGTCGCGCTTCACCTCCTTGCCTTGTCGGGCGAGCTTGTAGAGCGGCACGCCGTCTTTCTTGATCGCCGACACCATCGGGGGCGTCTGGTAGAAATCGCCGGTGAACTTGTCGAGCGCCGCCCGGATCTGCCCCTCGCTGAAGTCGGGGACCTCGCGGCTCTCGACCACCTCCCCCTGGCGGTCCTGCGTGGTCGTGGTCTCGCCGAGTTTCACCGTGCCGACATACTCTTTGTCTTCGGCCATGAGCAGATCTTGGATCTTCGTCCCGCGGCCGAGGGTCAAGATCAACAGCCCCGTCGCCATCGGGTCGAGTGTGCCGGTGTGGCCAATTTTAATCTTCTCCCCTGTTTCGGCTCGAATTATCCCACGTGTTTTAGCCACTACATCAAACGATGTCCAGCCGCTCGGTTTATCAATAAGTAGCAATCCATTTAAATCCTGCATACAACTATCTTATACTGTATGTATGATTGACTTTAC
>JAUIGD010000236.1 GCA_030430255.1 Verrucomicrobiia bacterium | reverse complement strand
TCGTCGAGGAACTGCGCGTCCTCTGCCGCGACGAGGTCGCCCTCATCGAGGAGCGCACCGCGCTCGTCAACCAGCTGCGCCAGGCCCTGCGCGAGTACTATCCCACCGCGCTGGAGGCCTTCGCGGATTGGACCGCCGCCTATGCGTGGGCCTTCGTCGAGCGCTTCCCCAGCGCCGGAGCCCTCCTCGAGGCCGGCAGACGCCAGTGGGAGAAGTTCCTCCACGCGCACAAGCTCGCCCGCCCGCAGACGTACGAAGCACGGCTGGAAGCCTTCGGCAAAGCCGGCGAGTGGCAGGTCAACGCGGGCATGGTCAAGGCCAAGAGCCTCTACGCCGTGGCCAAAGCCAGGCAGCTGCGCACCCTGGAGGCCCAGCTCGACGAGTATCGCCGCCGCATCGGGGAGCTCTTTGCCAGCCACCCGGACAGCGGGCTGTTCGGCTCGCTGCCGGGCGCCGGGCCGAAGCTGGCCCCGCGGCTCCTGAGCGAAGTGGGGAGCGACCGCGCCCTCTACGACGACGCGCAGGGGTTGCAATGCGTGGCGGGCACGGCCCCGGTGAGCTTCCAGAGCGGCAAGATCAAAAAGGCGCAGGTCCGCCGCGCCTGCAACCGCAGCCTGCGCCACGCCATGCATCTGTTCGCGCACAAGAGCACCGAGCAGTGCGCCTGGGCGAGGACCTACTACGACACCCAGCGGGACAAAGGCAAGACCCACTCCCAGGCCCTCCGCTGCCTGGGGCAGAGGTGGATCAAGATCATCTGGAAGATGTGGCAGACCCACACCGCCTACGATGGCGATCTGCACATGAGGAACCAGCTCGCCCACGGCTCGTGGGTACTGCAGATCGAACCCGCCTGAACATCACCACCCTCACACCATGCGAACAACTTCTCCGAAAACACAGTTTGCAACCGATAGAACTTCTGCGCTTGTCAGGATGACACCACACTTCCTCGGAAGGGCTGGTGGCCATCCCCGCACCCCGCCCTGACTGCCCTCAAGTCCGCGGAAAACTGTCACCCTGAGCAACGCGAAGGGCCTCTCACCGCGGTCCGCGTCTCCGGAGCCATTCGTGTTGAACGATCCCACCGCCTCCCCGGTTGGGAACTCGACTCCGAGGGGCTGTTCCGCGCACGGCGAAGACGGCTAGCCGCGGCTCAACGCGCCAGATAGCGCAGCCGATATTGCCGCGGCGTGATGCCCGTGTGTTTCTTGAACTGGCGGCCGAAGTTGGACTGATCGTAGAACCCGCAGGCGGTCGCCACCTCACCGATCGGCACGCCATCTTGGAGCGCCTGGCAAGCGCGCTGGATGCGGGTTTTGACCAGATACTCCTGCGGCGAAACCGAGAACACCTCGCGGAAACGGCGCGAAAAGTGCCGGGGCGACAATCCGGCACGGCGGGCGAGTTCAGCGACCGACACCCCGTCCCCGCAGTGCTCGCGGATGAGGTCGGCGGCACGGACGATCGCCGGTTGATCGATCGCCAGCAACGCGCCGGCGTGCCTCTGCACCGTCCCCATCACACCGACCACCCGCCCCGCCCGGTCGCGCACCGGCAGTTTGTTGGTGATGTGCCACTCGGGCAGCCCCACCGCGTTGAGGAACATCTCGACCTCGTTGCGCATCGGCCTGCCAGACTCGATCACCTCCCGGTCGCCCTTCCGGAATACCTCGGCGAGGTCGGCCGGGAAGATTTCGGCATCGGTCTTGCCGATCAGGTCGCGCTCGTCCTCGATCCCCACCCTGCGCATGAAGGAAGCGTTGGCGAGCACGAAGCGGCCGTCGCTGGCTTTGACGAAAAAGCAGATCCCCGGCAGGTGGGCGAACAGCAGATGGAAGTGCCCCTCCGCATCGATCTGTTCGACGAACTGCTTACAGGAGGGGTTCATGACAGCGGGGGGAGACATGAAAATCATCACCGAGTTCCAGCCACGTTGCGACTTTATTCTTGCGCTCCACAATCCGGATGCGGTAGCCCACAGAGGTTCTCCCATGAAAAAATCCCCATTTATCATCGCCGCTCTGCTGCTCGGCTCGGCAGGCGTTGCCCTCTCGCAACTGCAGACCGCCGGCACCCTGCTCGTCGACCTCGACGCCAGCACCTACAGCAACGGTGACCCGACCTGGTCGAATTCCGGCACCCTCAACGATTTCACCACCAACGGGGATCCGGTCCGGCTCGACGACCCGGGCGGCTCCCAGGGCGTCGCCATCTACCTCGACGGCGCGGGCGATTTCTTCCAACAGGACGGCACCGCCCCCGCATCGATCACCGGCTCCGGCGACCGCTCGATCGAGGCATGGGTCTGGAACCCCTCGATCCCAGACGAGGAGACCGTCGTTTCGTGGGGTCACCGCGGCGGGCCCGACGGCACCAACTGGTCCGCCAACTACGGGTCGCACGGGACATGGGGCGCACTCGGCGGCTGGGGAGGCGCTGCCGACATGCCTTTCCAAAACACGGGTGCGGGAGCACCGCCGGCGCAGGAGTGGCACCACCTCGCCTGGACCTACGACTCCGCTACGAACACCCGCAGCATCTACGTCAACGGCGTCCTCTCCAACTCGGAGAACGACGGCACCATCAACACGCACGTCGGCACCAGCATCCTCGTCGGTGCGCAGTGGGCCGATGCTTCCACCGTCGAGGGCGCGCTGCAGGGATCGCTCGCGGTCGGTCGTGTCCGCGTCCACGACGGGGTCCTCTCCCCGGGGCAGGTGACGAACAACTACAACGAGCTATCGGGCGACTTCGTCAGCGCAGCGCCCCCGGCCGCCCCCGTCCCAGCGCCGTTGAACGCGTCCCCCGTCAACCGCTACTCCTTCAACGAGATCGGCGGCTCCGGGACTACCCTGGTAGACTCGATCGGCGGCGCGGACGGCACCATCGTGGAGGGCGGCGCCAACGACGGCTCGGTCGGCATCATCAGTTCGGGGATGGTCACCCTCGCCGGCGGGGTGCAGGCGGAGTCGGATTGGGTACAGATGCCTGGCGGGCTGGTGAGCGGCTACACCGACGCCACCATCGAGATCTGGGCCACCCAACACGACGTCCAAAACTGGTCGCGCGTGTTCAGCGTGGGCGACAACCCGGACAGCGTCATGCACATGGCCTTCACCTCGGGCACCGACGCCAACGCGAACGAGTTGCGCTGGAACGACGTTCCGGGCGGGAACAACGGCCAGGCCAACAACTTCGGCGGCACCCCGCCCAACCCCGATGAGGTCGAAGTGCACTGGCTGGTGAGCATCGACGACGATGGCGGTCTCCTCGGGGACACCAAGGTGACCATCTACAAGGACGGCGCAGAAGTCGCCAGCTTCGAGACAGCCTCTGACCTCTCCGGCCTCAACGACACCGAATTCTTCCTCGGTCGCTCGCAGTGGGGCGACAACACCGCGAGCGCCTCTTGGAACGAATTGCGAATCTACGACTACGCCCTCAACCAAGACGAGGCGCTCGGCAACTTCCAAGCCGGGCCCGACGCGCTCGGCATCCCCGAACCTGGCGTCGCCGCGCTGGTCGGCTTGGTCGGGGCCGCCGCGCTGTTCCGCCGACGCCGCCACTGACGGCGAGCCGGGGCGGGCGGAGACCCGGCTTCTACCCTCCCGAGTGGCTCCCGGGTCTCCCCCGTGGAGCCGCTCCGTCTTCTCCCCATGAACCCCAGCCCCGTCCGTCCCCCAGCGGTCGTCTGCACCGCCTTCGCCCTCGTCCTCGCCGCCTGCGACCCGGGGGGCGGCGAGCCCCCGGCCGGCGTCGCGACGCGCCCCCCGCCAGTCGTCCCCGCCGCACGCGCGGGAGGGATCGCAGCCCATCCGCTGGCGGAGTTTTCCGAGGCTCCCACCGCGCCGCTGTTCGAGGCCGTCGGCGCCGGGGACTCCGGGATCGAGTTCGGGATGCAACTCGGCGACTTCGCCGAGCGCGCGAAGGAGTACATGTTCATCACGCCGCTCGGCGGCATCGCTGCGGGGGACTACGATGCGGACGGCCTGCCCGACCTCTACGTGACCAGCCCGCGCGGCGGCAACCGGCTGTTCCGCAACCTCGGCGGCTTCCGCTTCGAGGACGTCACCGAGGCGGCGGGCGTCGCCGACGCGGACTTCTGGGGCACCGGCGCCGGCTTCGTCGATATCGAAGGCGACGGCGACCTCGACCTCTACGCCTGCGGCTACCTGCGGCCGAACAAGATCTACCTCAACGACGGCGCCGGCCGCTTCGCCGACGCCGCAGGGGCGCTCGGGCTCGACTTCGACGGCGCCAGCATGAACCTCAACTTCGCCGACGCCGACGGCGATGGAGACCTCGATGCCTACCTCGCCACCACCACCCGCCCGCCGCCGCCGGGGGTGAAGTTCGGCGTCCGCATGGTGCCCCAGGAGGACGGCAGCGAAAAGCCGGTGATCCCCGATGAACTCGCCGAGTACTGGGAGCTGATCTACCTCCCCGGCAAGAGGGTGCACCGGGCGGAGGCCGGTCAAGCTGACCGCTTCTATCGGAACGAGGGTGGCAGGTTCATCGACGCCACCGACGCGGCGGGCATCGCCGGCAACTACTTCACCCTTTCGGCGACGTGGTGGGACTTCGACGACGACGGCGACCCCGACCTCTACGTCTCGAACGACTTCACCGGCCCCGACTTCCTCTACCGCAACCGCGGCGACGGGACCTTCGAGGACGTCGCCGCCGACGTGCTCCCGCACACGCCCTGGTTCTCGATGGGCAGCGAGACCGGCGACTTCGACGGCGACGGGCGGATCGACCTGTTCGCCACCGACATGGCGGCGACGAGCCATTACCGGGACAAGATCATGATGGGGAACATGGACGACATGGGCTGGTTCCTCGAGTTCGCCCAACCCCGCCAGTACATGCGCAACGCCCTCTACCTCGCCACGGGGACCCCGCGCGTCAAGGAGGCCGCCCGCCTCGCCGGGGTCGGCAGCAGCGACTGGACCTGGAGCCCGCGCATGGAGGACTTCGACGGCGATGGACAGCTCGACCTCTTCGTCACCAACGGCATCCTCCGCGACTCGATGCACTCCGACATCTCCGCCGCCGCCGACGCCAAGTTCCGCGGCGGCAGCCCCGAGTGGCGCGCGTTCTGGGCCGCGCAGCCCATGCGCCTCGAGCACAACCTCGCCTTCCGCGGCCTCGGTGACCTGAAATCAGAGAAGGTCGCGCGAGCCTGGGGCCTCGACCGCGAGGGCGTCTCCTTCGGCACCGCCACCGCCGACTTCGACGGCGACGGCGACCTCGACCTCGCGGTCAGCAACGCCGACGCCCCCGTTTCCCTCTACCGCAACGGCTCGTCCGGCACGCGCCTCACCGTCGCGCTCGACGGCGCCGCGCCCAACACCCGCGGACTCGGCGCCGTGGTCACCGTCGAGGCCGGCGGGCGGCGCTGGGTGCGCGAGATGAACCCGGTCCGGGGTTGGCTTTCGTCCAGCCAACCGCTGCTGCACTTCGGTCTCGCCGAGGCGGAGCGGATCGACGCCCTCACGGTGCGCTGGCGCTCGGGGACCGTGCAGCGTTTCGAGGGCCTCGCCGCCGATCGGCACTACCTGGTCACCGAACCAGTCCCCGCAGAACCGCGGGCTCCCTCGGCGCCACCGCAACCGCTCTTCTCCCCCATCGAACTCGGGGCCGAGGTCGCCCACACCGAGTCGGGATTCGACGACTTCAAGCTCCAGCCGCTGCTGCCCAACCGGCAGTCGACCTTCGGCCCCGCGGTCGCGTGGGGCGACTGCGACGGCGACGGTGCCCCCGACCTCTTCCTCGGCGGTGCCGCAGGGATCGCTAGCCAGCTCTTCCTCAACCGCGATGGCAGGCTGGTGGGGGCCGGGCCGACACCCTTCGCGGCGGCGGCGGCGAGCGAGGACGTCGACGCGCTCTGGTTCGATGCCGACGGCGACGGCGACCTCGACCTCGCGGTGGCCTGCGGCTCGAACGAGTTCCCCCCCGGCGACCCCCGCTATCGCGACCGGCTCTACCTGAATGACGGCGCCGGCACCCTCGCCGCGGCGGCGACCTTCCCGGCCCCGGCGACGCCCACCGGCGCCCTCGCCGCCTTCGACGCCGATGCCGACGGCGATCTCGACCTCATCGCGGGCGGCGCCGCCCGCCCCGGCGAATATCCCCTCGCCAGCCCCACGGCCCTGTTGGCCAACGCGGGCGACGGGCGCTTCATCGCCACCTCCGCCGGCCCGTTCGACGGGCTCGGCCTCGTCCGTGACCTCGCGACCGCCGACCTCGACGGCGACGGGCGCGAGGAGGTCGTCGCGGCCGTCGAGTGGGGTACGCTGCGCGCCTTCGCCGCGGACCCGGACGGCGCGGTCGAGAGAACCGCCGAACTCGGTCTCGACACCCGCAGCGGCTGGTGGAACGCGCTCGCGGCCGGCGACGTCGACGGCGACGGCGACATCGACCTGGTCGCGACCAACTTCGGCCTCAACACCAAGTACAAGGCCGACGCCGAACACCCGGAGCTGCTCTTCTACGGCGACTTCGACAACTCGGGGCGAGCGGACATCGTCGAGGCCAAATTCGAGGGCGACCGCTGCCTGCCCCGCCGCGGCTTCAGCTGCTCGAGCGACGCCATGCCCTTCCTCAAAGCGAAGCTCGGCACCTTCCACAACTTCGCCTCCAGCACCCTCTCCGAACTCTACACCGACCCCGGGCTCGGCGCCGCGACCCGCTTGGAGGCGGACTGCCTCGAACATGTTCTCTGGCGAAACGATGGCGGTGCACTCACTCCATCTCCGCTGCCCCGCGCCGCGCAGATCGCCCCGTCCTTCGGCGCCGCGCTCGCCGACGTCGACGCCGACGGCGACCTCGACCTCGCGCTGGCGCAGAACTTCTTCTCCCCGCAGCGCGAGACCGGGCGCATGGACGGCGGCCTCAGCATGATCCTCCTCGGCGACGGTGCGGGCGGCTTCGCCCCGGTGCCCGCCGCCCGCTCCGGGATCGCCCTCGGCGGCGACACGCGTTCCGTCACGGCGATCGACCTCGATGGCGATGGCCGGCCCGAACTCTGCTTCGCCGAAAACGACGGCCCGCTCCACCTGTTCCGCCCAGCCTCGCCATGACGCGCATGCTCCCCACCGCCGCACTGTTCGCCCCGGCCCTCGCGTTCGCCGGCCCCGCGGCCGAACCCCTCCCCGGACGGGAGGGTCCCTCGGCGCCCCTGTTTTCCAAAGTCCCCGCAACACGCTCCGGGGTCGATCTGGTCTTGCCGATCGACATCGACCACCCGCTGAAGCGGATCTACGTGAGCGCCTTCGCCGCGGGCGGGGTCTCCGCCGGCGACATCGATGGCGACGGCCTCCCGGACCTGTTCGTCGCCAACGGCCCGGGTGAGAACAAACTCTACCGCAACCGGGGCGGCCTCCGCTTCGAGGACGTCACGGGTGCGGCCGGGGTCGGCGGCGGCGCGGCCTGGACGGGCGGCGCGCCGCTGGCCGACATCGACGGCGACGGTGACCTCGACCTCTACACCTGCAACTACGGCTCGCCGAACCAGCTCTTCCTCAACAACGGCGACGGCACCTTCACCGAGGCGGCCCGCGACTACGGCCTGGACATCGACGGCGCCGTCGTCAATGCGGCATTCGCCGACTACGACCGGGACGGCGACCTCGATGTCTACCTGTTGGGCCACCGCCACTACTCGACCGGGGGGCGCCCAGACAAGCCGCCGACGGTGCTCAAGGGCGGCGAGCTCGTCATCCACCCCGACCACGCCAAGCACTTCCGCGTGAACCCCGGACCGGGCGGGTTCACCGTCGATTTCATCGGCGCCCGCGACTATCTCATGCGCAACGATGGCGACCGCTTCACCGATGTCACCGCCGAGACGGGGATCTCGCTCGAGGCCTGGCAGGGCAACTCCGTCACCTGGTGGGACTACGACGCCGACGGCTGGCCCGACATCTACGTCGCCAACGACTTCGAGGGCCCGGACGCGCTCTACCGCAACAACGGCAACGGCACCTTCACCGACGTCACCCGCTCCCGCCTGCCCCATGTCGCCTGGTTCAGCATGGGCGCCGACGCCGGCGACCTCGACGGCGACGGCCACCTCGACCTGCTGGTCGCCGACATGGCTGGGACGACGCACTACAAGTCGAAGACCTCCATGGGTGCGATGGGCGCCAACAACCACTTCATGCTCACCGCCGACCCTCCGCAACACATGCGCAACTGCCTGTTCCTCGGCAGCGGGGGAGGCCGCTTCCGGGAGGCCGCCTTCATGGCCGGCCTGGCGAAGAGCGACTGGAGCTGGGCGGTGAAGTTTGCCGACTTCGACGAGGACGGCCGCACCGACGTCTTCATCACCAACGGCGTCGCCCGCAACTTCAACGACTCCGACAACCCGCTCGACAAAGCGACCCTGGTGCACCAGACGGAGTGGTCGGTCTACGAAGACCTCCCGCCCCGCCCGGAGCGCAACCTCGCCTTCCGCAACCTCGGAGACCTCCGCTTCGAGAAGGTCGCCGCCGCGTGGGGGCTGGACGGGAATTCGATGGCCTACGGCGCCGCCAAGGCGGACTTCGACGGCGACGGCGACCCCGACCTCGCGGTGGCCAACCTCGAGCAGCCAGTGTCGATCTTCGAGAACCGCGCCGCCGGCGCGCGCATCTCCATCGTGTTGAAGAAACGAAGCGGCTCCCCGGCGGTCGGCGCACGCCTCGAGGCGGTGACCGCGGCCGGCCTCCGCCTCACCCGCGAACTCCAACCCACGCGCGGCTTCAACTCGACCGACGGCGCGCGGCTCCACCTCGGCCTCGGCGAAGCCCGGTCGCTGCGCTCCCTGACCGTCCGCTGGCCGAACGGTGCGGCCGAGACCCACCACGACCTCGCCGCAGACTGCCGCTACACCTTCACCGAACCGGAGCGCGGCGCCCCGCCCCGCGCCGACGCCGTCCAGGCGGGGGAGACCTTGCTGCGCGAAACCCCCGCCTTCCGCGACATCGCCCCCCACTGGGAGCAGCCGTTCCCCGACTTCAAACACCAGCCCCTGCTCCCCAACAAGCTCTCCCAGTTCGGACCCGCCCTCGCCGCCGGCGATATCGACGGCGACGGCGACGCCGACTTCTTCCTCGGCGCCTGCGCCGGCCGCGTCGGGCGCCTGCTCCTCAACGACGGCTCGGGGCGATTTCGCGAGCGGCCGTTCCTCGCGGCAGAGCGCCACGCCGCCAGCGAGGACATCGACGCCGCCTTCTTCGATGCCGACGGCGACGGCGACCTCGACCTGTTCGTCATCAGCGGCAGCGTCGAGGCACCGCCCGGCCACCCCAGCTACCGCGACCGGCTCTACCTCGGCGACGGCGACGGCGGCTTCCTCGCCGCGCCGCCCGGATCGGTGCCCGACCACGCCGACAGCGGCGGCGCGGTGGCGGTCGCCGACTTCGACCGCGACGGCGACCTCGACCTGTTCGTCGGCGGCCGCGTCGTCCCCGGCGCCTACCCCGAGACGCCGGCCTCCCACCTCTTGGCCAACGACGGCAGGGGCCGCTTCAGCGACGTCACCGCGGCGCAAGCCCGCGGCCTGGAGCACGCCGGGCTCGTCACCTCGGCGACCTGGGCGGACCTCGACGGCGACGGCTGGCCCGACCTCGCCGTCGCGCTCGAGTGGGGGCCGGTGAAGATTTGGCACAACGGGGAGGGACGGCTCGAACCCGCCTCCCCCGCCTCGGACGCGACCACCGGTTGGTGGACGTGCGTCGCGGCTTCCGACCTCGACGGCGACGGCGACCTCGACCTCGTCGCCGGCAACTTCGGCCTCAACACCAAATACCACGCCAGCACCGAAGAGCCGGAACTGATCTACTACGGCGACTTCGACCGCGACGGCGCCGCGGAGATCGTCGAGGCCGGCTTCGAGGACGGCGTCTGCT
>JAUIGD010000657.1 GCA_030430255.1 Verrucomicrobiia bacterium | reverse complement strand
GAGGTTCCGGTAGATCTCGATGCCCGCCTTCGCTTTGGAGTAGTCGAAGTCCTTGGCGCCGGTCTTCATCCGGTCGACGATCTCGTCGGCGGTGGCGTAGTCGCGCACCTCCATGGCGCTGAGCAGCTTGTCGGCGTCCTGGACAAAGCGGAGCACCTTGCGTTTTTTCTCCCGCTCGAGGGTGCGGATGCGGGGCAGGTATTCGCCGATGAAGAACGCTTCGGAGAGGCGCTTCGAGGCGCTTTCGAGCTCGTCCTGCTCGACGAGGTATTCGAAGGCGCGCACGCCCTCATCGACATCCCGGATCACCTCGTTGGCGAACATGTCCAGCGAGGAGACCGTGGGGCTGAGGCCGAGGCCTTTGGCCAGCATCTTGTCCGCGTCCGAGCCCTCTTTGATCTCGATGACACCGTCGCCATCGCGGAAGAGGCGGCGGTAGATGCGGGTGGCCATGAGCACGTGCTCCCAACGCCGCTGGACGGCGAACTGCATGATGAGGGCCTGGTACTCCACCTTGGCCTGCACTTCGGTGATGCCGATCTTGGTCCGGTTGGCGACTTTCATCGCCTCGATCTCGGCGACGCGCTGCACATAGCCGGCGGCGCGCCCGACCTGCTGGATGGTGGTGCCGTCACCGTTGCCGTTGGGGTCCTTCTTCTCGATCAGCCGCCCGTCGGAGACGACGTCGAGGTTCCACTCCAGCTTCTTCCGCTCGGCGGCGAGGGCGTCGTTGGCGGCGGCGAGCGCCTCGGTGTTGCGCTGGGCGAGGTAGACGCCGTAGATCGCCTGTGAGAGCGAGTCGCAGAGCTTGGCGTCGATGGCGTAATTGGATGCCCGCGGCAGCAGGGCGACGGCCTCGTTGAGGTGGGCGGTGCCGCGTTTGTGCGGCGATAGGGCATCGAGGATCTCCTCGATGACGGCGCGGTATTCGACGTCCTCCTCCTTGTCGTCCTCCGGGGTATTGAGGTACTTCTCGAACCTCGCCCGCATCAGGCGGTTGCTGTTGACGTTCCAGTTTTGGCCGTCCCAGCTGAAGATCTCGGATCCCGGGTCGAACACGGGGACGTCGGTGCCGAGGAAGGGGCGGTCGCCGCGGCGGGGCTGTTCGTTGACGACGGTGGTGGAGCCCGGCGCCGTCGTGGTGGTGGAGGTCGGCGGCGGCGCGGAGGGCGGGTTGAGGACCTGGGCGGTGGCGCCGGTGACGACGGCCGCGGTGAGCGCCGGGACGAGTTGGTGCAGGTTCATGGTGCTAAGCGTTCGGGTAGGGTTAGGCGCGGATGAGTTCGCGGGCGACGAGGTAGGTCTCGCCATCGACCTCGACGCGGATGGTGAAGCGGTCGCCGGGGTTGATGCTGACGCTGTTGAGCTCCGGGGGGATGAAGACGCCGAGCTCGGTGCGCTGGCCGCTCTGTTCGACCAGGACGGTGATGATCTGTCCCCGGTCGGGGGTGTAGCTGAGCTTCTCTTTGACCGTCCCGGTCAGTTTCCACTCGGTGCCGCCCATGCCGGTCCCGTTGCGGACGTATTCGGCGACGTCCATCTCGCTCACGGCGCGCAGCGAGTCCTTGCTGCGGTTGAGCGCGAACAGGAGGCCGCCCCCGACGGCGGCGACGGCGGCGACGATGACGGCGATCTGGATGGGGCTGACGCCCTGGCGTGCTCTGCGTGCCATTGGTGAGTGTCCAAGATAGGAGCGGAGCGGGAATTGACAATTGTCGAATTCCCGGCGCCCGACCGCCGCGGCGCCACCCTCAGTCCCAGCTGTGGCGCCGCGCCCCGACGTAGGCGGCGGCGGTGCCGGCGATGACGTGGATGGCGAGCATGGCGACGGAGATCCCGGTGGCCGCCAGCGTGGTG
>JAUIGD010000656.1 GCA_030430255.1 Verrucomicrobiia bacterium | reverse complement strand
TGTAGTATCCGCTGTTGTTGAAGCTCGAGCGCGACAGGTAGACGTAGCGGATCTTGTTCGCGCCGCCGGAGTTTGAGGCCGCGCGCTGGTTCAGGCCGCCGGCGCCGTCGCGGCTCGACAGCCGGGTCGCGCCCTCGATGTTGTGCCACGCCGTCGCCATGATCGCGGCCATGGCGGCCTCGGGCGAGTAGCGCGCCGACGCGTCGCGGGTCATCGTGACGGCGAGTGCCGCCGTGACGAAGGGGGCCGCGAAGCTCGTGCCGGAGTAGTTGTTGCGCAGGAAGTCGGGCGCCATGCCGAGGGTGTCGACGACGCCGCCGACCGCCGCGAGGTTCGGCTTCTCGCAGCCCGTGTTCGGATTGCGCCAGGCCGAGAAGCCGCTCATCGCGTCGCCGGTCCAGCTGGTCGTGTCGAAGTCGTCGAAGCTGCCGACGGTGATGCAGTTCCACGCCGTCCCGGGGCTGCCGACGTCGTCACCGGAGTTGCCGGCGGAGGCGACGTACGAGTCCGTGTAGTAGCGCGAGTGGAAGTCGAAGAAGCGGTCCTTGTACTGGAGCACCCACAGAGCTCCGGTACACCGCTGAGGCCAACTACGGAAACAAGGACGTTTCCGTGGTCGACGGCGGGTTCTCGTCGGTGACGGTGATGGCGGTGGTGTCGAGAACGGAGGAAACGCCGGCACCGGTGGTCTCGGTGGTGGCGGGTTCGTCGTAGCGATAGATTTCCTGGAAACCGCCGGGAGCGAGGGAGGTGGCGCGTTTCAAGACCCAGATGGTGTGGGGTGCGGCGGCGGGATTGAGTCCGAAGGTGAGAACCGCCTGGCCGGAGCCAAGGACCGGGCGGGTGAGGTTGCCGGGGTGGGAGCGATCCGACTGGTGGAGCGAGGTGCCGAGAGCGAACTCGACGCCGCCGGGTGAGCCGTCGAGATCGCCATCGAGCGGCCAGACGGCGGTGAGGATGCCATCGGTATCGGCGGTGCCCTGGATTTCGACCGCGCCGAGATCGACCTGGCCGCCGGCGAAGCGGGGCAGGCCGCGTTGGTCGGTGCCACCGGGGTCGGAAACGGCGGCGGCGTCGAGCGCGGGCGAACCGGGCAGCGGCGGCATGGTTTCGGTCGGCCCGTCGTAGGAGGAAAGGGGCGCGAGCATGGGATCGCCCGAGGTGATGTGGAACCCATCGCCGCCGGTGATGGGGCCGGCGAGGTTGGCGGTGCCGGTGGCCGCGGTGTTGCCGGCGATGATCGAGCTGTGGACGGCGAGCGAGGCCGAGCCGCCCGACGAGGTCACGCCGCCGGGCGAGGTGGTGGCGTGGTTGGCGGAGATGGTCGAATGGAGAAGCGTGAGCGGGCCGTCGTAGTTGTCGATGCCGCCGCTGATGGAGGCCGTGTTGCCGGCGACGGTGGTGTGGTCGAGCACGAGGGTGCCGGCGTTGTTGGCGATGCCGCCGCCGAAGAGTGCCGAGTTTCCTGTGATCGTGCAGCGGCGGACGGTGAGGGTGCCCGCGTTGGCGATGCCGCCGCCGAGCGCGGCGGCGGTGCCGCCGGTGATCGTGAGTCCGTCGAGGGTGACCGTGACACCGGAGGGGACCCCGATGGCGTGGTAGCTGGTGACCGGCGCGCCGGCGTCGATGGTGAGTCCGCCGGGAAGGGCGGAAGCGTCGATGACGAGCGACTTGTTCACGACGATCGGGCCGTTGATGAGGTCGATCGTCTGCCCGGAGAGGCCGGCGTCGAAGTGGATCGTATCGCCGGAAACCGCGGTGGCGATGGTGGTGCGGAGGGTTCCGGCACCGGTGTCGGCGGTGGAGGTGACCACCCGGGTCGTCTGGGCGCGGAGGAATGGGGCGACGAGAAGAACCGAG
>JAUIGD010000235.1 GCA_030430255.1 Verrucomicrobiia bacterium | reverse complement strand
CGACGCCGCGCGGAACGAGTAGATCGACTGCGCGTCGTCGCCGACCACCATCAGGTTGCCGTGCTTGGCGGCGCAGAGGTCGATCAGCCGCCCCTGGATGTGGTTGGTGTCCTGGTACTCGTCGACGAGGACGAACTGGAACTGGCTCTGGTAGAGTTCGGCGATCTCGGGGTTCTCCTCCAGCAGGCGCACGGCCAGCACCAGAAGGTCGTCGAAGTCGGCGTTGTTGGTTTCCAGCTTCCGCTTCCGGTAGGCCTCGCGCACCTTGCACAGCGGATCGTAGAGGTCCGCGAAGTACGGGTAGCGGCCGTCGAGCACGTCGACCAGATCCTCGCCCGTGTTGTCCGCCAGGCTGAACATGTCGCCGACGACGTCGGGTTTCGGGAACCGGACTTCTTTGGTGTTCACCCCGGCGGCGGCGATCGAGGCGGCGAGGAGGTCTTTTTGATCCTCGCGGTCCATGATCGTAAAGGAGCGGCTCAGCCCGACCTTGTCGGCATGCTTGCGCAGCAGGCGGTTGCCGATCGAGTGGAAAGTGCCGCCCCAGATCGCCCGGGTCTCGTGCGGCACCAAGGCTTCAACGCGCTCGAGCATCTCGCGCGCCGCCTTGTTGGTGAAGGTCAGCAGGAGGATGTTCTGCGGCGGCACGCCATTGTCGAGCAGGTAGGCGACGCGGTAGGTCAGGGTGCGCGTCTTCCCAGACCCCGCCCCGGCGATGACCAGAGAAGGCCCCGTCAACTGCGTGACCGCCGCAAATTGCTGCTCGTTGAGCTCGGCGCGGTAATCGATAGAACTCCCGCCCGGGGTGCGTGCCGGGCGTTCGAGGGTGTAGGCGCGGGGCATCGGATCAACCGTCGGTCTCGCGTACGCGCTGCATGAAGTCCGCGAGCTCCAGCTTCACTTTCGGCAGCAGCAGGTACAAACCGATCAAGTTCGGTGCGACCATCGCGAAAATCATCGCGTCGGAGAGCTTCAGCACGTTCGCCAACGAGGCGGCGGCACCCACGACGACGCAGAGGCAGAAGAAAATCTTGTAGCCGAGCACGGCGGATTCATTGTTGCGACCGAACAGGTAGATCACCCCCTGCTCGCCGTAATACGACCAGGAGATCATCGTCGAGAACGCGAACAGGATCACGGCGATCGAAAGCACGTAGGGGAACCAACTGATCACCCTCTCGAAAGCCATCGAGGTCACCGGCACCCCGCGGAGGCTCGTGACGGCCTCCTCCTGCACCCAGCCGGTGGTCTCAGATTCGCCCAGAGCTTCCGCGTCGAGGTAGCGGACATTCAACCACTTCACCTTCGTGTCCTCGCCATCGACCTTCGTTTCGATCTCCTCATCCCCGAGGATCTGCAGCAGTTGCCCGTCGGCGATCGCGGAGCCGCCTGATCCGCCGGCTTCCGCCACCAGGACAGCTGGCGGAGCCCCCTCCGTCTCGTTGCCGGCTTGGGCGCCGACCTTCCAAGTGCCCCCGATGATGATCACCAGGGCCGTCATTGTGCAGACGACGACCGTGTCGACAAACGGTTCCAGCAGGGCCACCAAACCCTCGGAGGCGGGCTTGTCCGTCTTCACGGCCGAGTGGGCGATGGGGGCCGAGCCCAAGCCGGCCTCGTTCGAGAAGGCAGCGCGCTTGATCCCCTGGATGAGGACGCCCACGAATCCGCCAAACAGAGCCTGTTGGGAAAACGCGCCCGAGAAGATCTGTCCGAACGCGCCGCCGATCTTCCCGGCGTTCGCGGCGATCACGATGAGCGAAGCGATCACGAAGATGCCGCACATGATCGGCACCAGGAAAGAGGTGACTCGGGCGATCGACTTGATCCCGCCGATGATGACAAAACCGACCAACGCCGCCATGACGATGCCGAACAGCCAGCCCTCGCCCTGCAGCACGTTGAACGTCCCCGAGAATTGCGCATGCGCCTGGTTCACCTGGTACATGCAACCGGCGCCGATCGCGCCGCCGATTGTCATCACCGCAAAGAACAGCGCCAACACCTTGCCGAAGCCAGCGAGACCGCGCTCGGCCAACCCCTTGCTGAGATAGTACATCGCCCCGCCGTGCGCCTTCCCCTTCGCATCCACCTCCCGATACGCGACGCCGAGCGTGCATTCGCAGAATTTCGTCGTCATCCCACAGAGCCCCATCAGGATCATCCAAAAGGTCGCGCCGGGTCCCCCGAGGCCGATCGCCACGGCGACCCCGCCGATGTTGCCGAGCCCGACCGTGGCAGAGAGCGCTGCGGTCAGCGCTTGGAAATGGCTGATCTCACCTTCAGCGTGATCGGGGGTGTACTTCCCGCGGACGGTCTTCAGGGCGATGCCGAAAGCGCGGAAGTTGATGAAACGGAAGTAGATCGTCAAAAAGATGGCCGTTCCGGCCAAGGCGATCAGGACGATCGGCAGTCCCTGCCCGCCCACCGACACGCTGGTGAAGACCACCGCGTCGACCAACTCGGCGACCGGCTTCATCACGCTGTCGATCGAAGAATCGAGGGCGTGCGCGCTGCCGGCGGAGCTGAGAAACGCGAACGTGAAGAGGGCGATTGCCGTAAACCGGTGGCGGAGCGATGTCATCGTGGAGCGGCGGGATAGAGTGGGCACGGCACCCTACCGGCCCCGCAGCTCCCCTGTCGAGGCTTTCTTTAAGCCCTCTTAAAGAATTCTTGCTTCCGGGGCGCCGGGCGGGTATCCGGCTTGCGCGTTCAGGTCGTATCCAATAAAGATGCCGTCTTTCTCATGAATTCTGCCCTCGCGTCCGCCGCCGCCTTCTACCGGTCGTCCATCGGGAAGAAGATCGTCGTCGCCCTGACCGGCTTGGCTCTGGTCGGGTTCCTCTTCGGCCACCTGGCCGGTAACCTGAAGATCTACGGTGGCCCCGAGAAGTTGAACGCCTATGCGGCTTGGCTGCACTCGATGCCCGCGATCCTCTGGGCCGCGCGGATCGGGTTGCTGGTCTGTTTCGTCGGACACATCGCCACCACCATCCTCCTCGTGCAGCAGAACAAGGCCGCGCGCGGCGAGCGCTACGCCCACCCGGCGACGATCCAGGCGAGCGGCGCCTCCCGGACGATGGTCTGGAGCGGGGTCATTATCCTCGCCTTCGTCATCTACCACCTCATGCATTTCACCCTGCGGATCGGCAATGACTACGGCTCGTACGTCGATGCCAAAGGCCGCCACGACGCCTTTAAGATGGTGGTCGACGGCTTCAGCTGCGAGCCCGTGAGCGCCTTCTACATCATCGCGATGGCGCTGCTCTGCTGGCACCTCAGCCACGGGTTCGCGAGCATCTTCCAAACCCTCGGCCTGCGCACCGAGCGCAACTGGCCAGCCATCCAAGGGGCGGGCTGGGCGGTCGCCGCCATCCTGTTCGTCGGCAACATCTCCATCCCGCTGGCCGTCCTGTTCGGCTTGGTCAAATACTAGCCCTTTCCCCGTCGCAGCCCGCACCGCACCCAAACGCGCCCATGTCTCAGAAAGTCAGCGACACCCCCGACGCCCGGATCCCCTCGGGGCCGATGGAGCAGAAGTGGTCCAAGCACAAGATGGACTCGAAGCTCATCAACCCGGCGAACAAGCGGAAGTTCTCCGTCATCGTCGTCGGATCGGGCCTGGCCGGCGGCGCCGCGGCGGCGACCCTCTCCGAGCTGGGCTACCAGGTGAAGTGCTTCTGCTATCAGGATAGCCCCCGCCGCGCCCACTCGATCGCCGCCCAAGGCGGCATCAACGCGGCGAAGAACTACCAGAACGACGGCGACTCGGTCTACCGCCTGTTCTACGACACCGTGAAGGGCGGCGATTTCCGCTCGCGCGAAGCCAACGTCTACCGGCTCGCCGAAGTCAGCGCCAACATCATCGACCAGTGCGTCGCCCAGGGCGTGCCCTTCGCGCGCGAATACGGCGGGCTCCTCGACAACCGGTCCTTCGGCGGCGCCCAAGTCTCGCGGACGTTCTACGCGCGCGGCCAGACCGGCCAGCAGCTGCTCCTGGGCGCCTATCAGGCCCTGCAGAAAGAGGTCGCCCGCGGCGGTGTGAAGATGTTCCCCCGCACGGAGATGCTGGATCTCGTGGTGGTCGACGGCCACGCGAAAGGGATCGTCGTGCGCGACATGGTGAACGGACAGATCACCTCCCACGCCGCCGATTGCGTCATCCTCGCCACCGGCGGCTACGGGAACGTCTTCTTCCTCTCGACCAACGCCAAGGGTTGCAACGTCATGGCCGCCTACCGTGCCCACAAGCGCGGCGCCTACTTCGCCAACCCCTGCTACACACAGATCCACCCCACCTGCATCCCCGTCAGCGGCGACTACCAGTCAAAGCTCACGCTCATGTCGGAGTCGCTGCGCAACGACGGGCGCATCTGGGTGCCGAAACGCAAGGAGGACGTCGGCAAACCGCCGGGCAGCATCCCCGAGGAAGACCGCGACTACTACCTCGAGCGGAAGTACCCTTCGTTCGGCAATCTCGCGCCGCGCGACATCTCTTCCCGCTCGGCGAAGGAGGCCTGCGACGATGGCCGCGGGGTCGGGTCGGGTGGCCTGGGCGTCTACCTCGATTTCGCCGACGCGATCGCCCGCCTCGGCGAAGGCACGATCCGCGCCCGCT
Organism: Verrucomicrobiia bacterium; assembly: GCA_030430255.1. Taxonomy (GTDB): domain Bacteria; phylum Verrucomicrobiota; class Verrucomicrobiia; order Verrucomicrobiales; family DEV007; genus JAUIGD01. The sequence goes on along the minus strand of JAUIGD010000235.1, from coordinate 5,335 downwards.
ACGGCAACCTCTTCCAAATGTACGAGAAGATCGCCGGGGAGAACCCTTACGCACAGCCGATGCGGATCTATCCCGCAGTCCACTACACCATGGGCGGGCTCTGGGTGGACTACAACCTGATGAGCAACATCCCGGGCTTGCACGTGCTCGGCGAAGCGAACTTCTCCGACCACGGCGCCAACCGCCTCGGCGCCAGCGCGCTCATGCAGGGGCTCGCCGACGGATACTTCGTCATCCCCGCCACCCTGCCCAACTACCTGGCCGGCGAGACCCCAGGCGAGGTTACCACCGAAGCCCCGGAGTTCCGCGAAGCCGAGGAGGGTGCCCGCGAACGGGTCGCGAAACTGCTCGGGATCGGCGGCAAGCGCACGGTCGACGACTTCCACCGCGAGCTCGGCCTGCTCGTCTGGGACAAGTGCGGCATGGCGCGCAACAAGGCCGGCCTCGAAGAGGCGCTGGAGAAGATCCCGGCGATCCGCGAGGAGTTCTGGCAGAACGTGCGCATCCCCGGCTCCGGCGAAGCGCTCAACCAGGAACTCGAGAAGGCCGGCCGCGTCGCCGATTTCATGGAGTTCGCCGAACTGCTCTGCACGGATGCCCTGCACCGCGAGGAGAGCTGCGGCGGCCACTTCAGGGAAGAGCACCAGTTCACCGAGGCCGACCCCGAGGTCCAGTCGGGCTACACGAACGCGGGCGAGGCGAAACGGAACGATGCGGACTTCGCCTACGTGGCCGCCTGGGGCGCGGGCGATGGCAAACCGGAGCTGCACAAGGAACACCTCGACTTCGAAGAGGTGAAGCTGGCCACCCGGAGTTACAAATAAAGAGCCGACGCCACCCGGAGGTGCTGTTAACGACGACCGATCACCGAACATTCCCGCGATGAACCTCACTCTCAAAGTCTGGCGGCAAGACGGCCCGAACCACAAGGGCAAGATCGAAACCTACGATGCCCCCGACATCCCCGAGCACGCCTCGTTCTTGGAGATGCTCGACATCGTCAACAACCGCATCATCGAGGACGGCGGCGACCCGATCGCTTTCGACCACGACTGCCGCGAGGGGATCTGCGGCATGTGCTCGCTGACGATCAACGGCGTCCCGCACGGACGTGACCGCGGCATCACGACCTGCCAGCTCCACATGCGCCGCTTCCGCGATGGCGACACCATCTGGATCGAGCCATTCCGAGCCAAGGCCTTCCCCGTCCTCCGCGATCTCGTCGTCGACCGCACCGCATTCGACCGCATCATCGAGGCCGGCGGCTTCATCTCGGCGCGGACCGGGTCGGCGGTGGACGCCAACTCCCTCCCGGTGCCGAAACCCGATGCCGAGGCCTCGTTCGAGGCGGCGGCATGCATCGGCTGCGGCGCCTGTGTGGCGTCCTGCAAGAACGCCAGCGCCATGCTGTTTGTCGCCGCGAAGGCGAAACACCTCAACTCCCTCCCCCAAGGCAAACCGGAGCGCGACCGGCGCGTCCTCGGCATGGTGCGCCAGATGGACGACGAGGGCTTCGGCAACTGCACCAACCAGTACGAGTGCGAGGCCGCCTGCCCGAAAGAGATCAAAGCCTCGTTCATCGCCGACCTCAACCGCGACTACTCGCGCGCGGCGGCTGTCGAGGCTCTGGGTTGAGCCGCAGGAGGCCTGCTCCCGGCAGGCTGCCCTACACTCCCGAGCGCGCCGCCCCACCCACCGCCGAATGCCCGCCGCCCGGTCGATCGCCCTGCCCGAAACGGGTCAGCCGCGCGTCGTCGTGATCGGCGGCGGCTTCGCGGGCATCAATTTCGCCCGCCACATGCGCGGCGCCGGCTGGCAGGTGGTGCTGCTGGACAAAAACAACTTCCACCAATTCCAGCCCCTACTCTATCAGGTCGCCACCTGCGGGATCGAACCGGACGGCATCATCTATCCGCTGCGGAAGCTGTTCGACGGCTTCGGCGACGGGTTCCGCTTCCGGATGTGCGAGGTCGAGGGGATCGACCTCGCATCGAAGCGGGTCTCGACGGATCAGGGCAGCGTCCGGTTCGACCGCCTGGTGGTGGCCACCGGCAGCGCCACCAACTATTTTGGCAACGCGCAGTTGGAGGCCTGTTCGACCGGCATGAAGGACATTCGCGAGGCGCTGGATATCCGCAGCCGGGTGCTGCAGAACCTCGAGCTGGCCGCGTGCACCGACGACCCCGAGGAACGCGAGGCGCTGACCAATTTCGTCATCGTCGGCGCCGGTCCTTCCGGGGTCGAGACCGCCGGCGCCCTCGCCGAGTTTCGCGCGCACATCCTGAAGCGTGACTACCCGGACTTGGAGATCGAGAACATGAAGATCTTCCTCGTCCAGTCTGGCGATACCGTCCTCAAGGGGATGTCGGACCACGCCTCGCAGCGCGCGCTCACCGACCTGCGATCGATGGGGGTCGAGGTGCTGCTCGGACACCGCGTGAAAAGCTACGATGGCCGTGTCGCCGTCACCGACGCCGCGATGGAGATCCCCGCGCGCGCGCTCGTCTGGACCGCCGGGGTCAAGGGCAACCTCCCGGAGGGCTTCGCCGAATCCCAGCTGGCGCGCGGCCACCGGCTCAAGGTCGACCGGTTCCACCGCGTGCTCGGGATCGACGCCGTCTACGCGCTCGGCGACGCAGCGTGCATGGAGTGCCCCGAATACCCGGACGGCCACCCGATGGTGGCCCAACCGGCGATCCAACAAGGTCGCAACCTCGCCAAGAATTTCCATCGCGAGCGCCGGGGGCGCGCGCTGCGCGATTTCGTTTACAAGGACAAAGGCGCGATGGCCACGATCGGCAAGAAGAGGGCGGTGGCAGACGTGGGGAAGCTGCAGCTCGGCGGCTTCGTCGCCTGGCTCCTCTGGTGCTTCGTGCACGTGCTCTTCCTCGTCGGCTTCCGCAGCAAACTGTTGGTGTTCACCGGCTGGATGGCCAATTACCTCACCTACGACCGCGGCAACCGCTTCATCGTCCGCAAGTTCGGTGAGCATTGAGGGCGGGTGCGAGCAGGAAGGGGTCGCGAGGATCGCAGGGAAAGGTTTTCACCGCCGGCAACGTCTTGGTTGAGGAGCAAGTCGAGACCCGCGACTGAATCAGCGATGTGACAGGGGGCGAATTGCCCAAATCCGAATACAATTCGCACCGGGACGGGTGCGCCCGACGGGCTCCTAGCCCGAATCGATCACCAAGCTCCGGGCTGTGGCTCGCCCTCGTTGCCGCTGAGGGTGTTGGCGTGGTGACCGGCTCGGGCAGGGTGTTCACCCAGCCGCTTCGCCTGTCCCTGCCGCCGCCTACTCAGCGTCAGCGAATGGCAGCGCCTGCGAATGTGGTGATCGATCCGAGCTAGCCTGAATGGCGCTCGGTGAAGCCGGGTTCTCGGCGGTTTGGGTCGGAACCGATGCTCGCTCCGGGAGATCCTCGTGGGTGCCGCCGTTTTCGCCGTGCGCGGTACAGCCCCTCGGGGTCGAGTTCCCAGACGTGGAGGCGGCGGGATCGTTCAACACGAATGGCTCCGGAGACGCGGACCGCGGTGAAAGGTCCTTCGCGTTGCTCAGGGTGACCGCTCCGCGGAGTTGAGGGCGGTCAGGGCAGTGTGAGGGGATGGCCACCAGCCCCAAGGAAGTGCGGTGTCATCCTGACAAGCGCAGCGCCGGAAGGACCCCGCCATGAAACCGGCGCGCCGAGCCACCGGATGCCTTGACGGCTCCAAGCCAGCGGGCACCGGGACGCAGCCACCCGTCGATGCCTTTCCTTGAACCAGCGCCATTCCCCCTGGCCCGGATCGATCACCACAATCGCGACGACCTCACTCAGTCAAAGTGCAGCTCCCAAGCGGAGAAATCGTCGCCGTGCCAATCGGCGAGTTGCAGGCCAGAGCGCTCGAGCTTGTCCATGAACTTCTCGCCGGCGACGCGCACACAACTCGCCGTGTTCAGTTCCACCACGAGCATCCCCATGTAGTAGAGGTCGTTGAACGTTTCGACAGCGGCTTCGCCGAAAGCCTCACCCAGGTGGTTGCGCAACAATTCCGCCTCCTTCTTGCCGAGGAAAAGGTGGGAGGGCTTCCGCCCGGCGTGGCAGCGGGCGTCGACCACTTTGCGCAGCGCTGAGGTGTCCCAACGATCCCCAAAACGGACGTCCTGCGGAAGATTGAGCTGTGGGTCAGGCGTCGATGACATCCCCTCCATTGCCCGCGCACCCGCCCCGGCGCAAATCAAATCCGCGCCGCCCCACTCCTAACTTGCTCACAAATCACGCCGGGAAGCCCCCCGCACCGGGGTCCGACTCCAAATACCCCGGTTCAGCAGCAACTCTCCCCACTCCATCGCCTTTTTCCATGCTCAGCGCAAGCACCATTCAAATCATCACTACCTACTTATCAGCAGCGCTTTATGCAAATTTTTATGCATTGTGCGTAAATAGCGATTTTCGATCGTCCGCCAGCGCCCGCCGAGCTGCTGAGCCCGATCCTTCGAACGGCCGAATCCCTCTCCAGCACGGGCGGCAAAGCACTTCTTCACAAGTTATTCACAATCGGAAACCGGCCGAACCAATCCCCGCCCCCGCCCCCGCTCCTCAAGCCGATACGCCATCCGGGCAGAACAGCGCAATCCCCGATCAACTCCTCGCCACCGAAAACGCCCTAAGGCAACCCAATCGGCACCGACATCGCAAGCCGCCCCTCTTCGCGGCCCTTGGCGCCCTTACGGACTCCCCCACCCCCGCCCCCCCCCAAAGCATTTTCACCAGAAAAAACTTGTAAGGCATGGCCGAAATCTCGCTAATCCCTACCTGAGACCATGGAGATTTTCTGGGAAGACGGCGCCCTCCCCGCCTCGGCGGGCGGCGCGTCCCGCACCCCAACCCGCGCCCGCACCGGCGCGGGCGCCTCCAGCATTCCCTCGAAGAAGGCCTTCGATCTCGAAGCCCTCGAGCCCCGGATCCTCCTCTCCGCCGACCCCGTCGCGGTCGCAGACACCACTGAAAACACCTCGCAACCCGTCGCCCAAGAGGTCGTCACCGACACCGATCTCGGTCAAAGCGACGCCGCCTCGGAGGCAGTCAGCTACTCCCCAGGCGACACCGTCGACAGCATCTTCGACGGCGTCGAGGACGGCTCCGACACCCCCGAGACCGCCCCACCGAGCGAGACCGATGCGAGCCAAAATGACGCAGGCGACGAAGCCGACACCGGCTCCACCGAAGCGTCCGACGCGGCGCCCCCTAGCGCCGCCAACAACGATTTCGAGACCACCGACGACACCTCAGCACCCGCCGAGGCCGACCCGGTCGATCTGACCAAAGCCCTCGTCACGACGCTGACGGCCGCCAAT
>JAUIGD010000234.1 GCA_030430255.1 Verrucomicrobiia bacterium | reverse complement strand
GAGGTCCTAGCCCGGATCGATCGCCACATCCGCAGGCGAGGCGCCGCCATTCGTTGATGCTGAGTAGGCGGCGGCAGGGATCGGCGCTGCGGCTGGGTGAACACCCTGCCCGAGCCGATCCCAACGGCAACACCCTCAGCATCCACGAGGGCAAGCCGCAGCCCGGTGCTTGGTGATCGATTCGGGCTAGCCACCGGGGCGTCCCGGACCGCCTGCCGGGTGCGAAGCGGGCGGGCGAGGAGACGCCTCCCCGTCGATGCCCCCCCCTGAACCTGGTGCCATTCGGGCTACACGAAGATGATCGCTGCCGAGGTCTTGCGCCCCTCCTTCTCGTCGTCCTCGTCGTCCTCGTCGTGGTGAGGGCGTCGGTCGTGATCGCCGCGCTCTCTGTCGTCGCCGGCTTTGGACGGGGGTGCGTCCGCCTCACCCTCCTTTTTCTCGCACTCGCTCTTCTGGCATCCTTCTTTGCCGCAACCGCCGTTCTCGCAGCCGGCCTTTCCACAACCGTCTTTTCCGCAGTCGCCCTCGCAGCCCTCTTTTTCGCATCCGGCTCCGCCGCATCCCGTGGCTGCTTTCAGGCGCGCGACCTCAGCTTTGAGCGCCTCGACGTCGCGCCGAAGGCCGCCGATGGCGTTGCCGATGCGCGCGTCGCGAGGGTCGGCTGTCTGCCGGGGCCTGGCAGGGGCACCTGGGGTCCGGCCGCCCTCGATCCGCTCGGCGACATGGCCGAGGCCGGCGGCGCGGAGGTGCACGGCGGCTGCCTTCAGGTGGTCCTCCCGCGATCCGGCCTGCGAGGGTTCGCGCCGATCGGCGGCTCGGCGGGCGAACGGTGGTGGGCCGCCCGGAGCGCGGTCGGCCATCGCGCGGGGAGCGGGGGCACCGCCGCGCTGGATCTGCGGCGGGCGGGCGTCGCGGATGGCGGGCGGACCGCCGGGGCCTGGGCCCGGGCGTCCTGCGTGCGGCGGGCGTCCACGGCCCTGGGGCGCCTCGGGGCGGAAATCGCGCGCCCTCGCATCGGTACGACCGCTGCCGCGTGGCGAACCCTGACCCTTCCAAAGCGGGGCATGCTCCGCTTTGATCTCGCCGGCGCGCTCGGCCAGCGCTTTGGCTTCGTCGTGCTTCCCGGCGGCTTTCAGCTCGCCGATCCGGCGCCCCATTTCTTCGAGGGCGCGCTCGACGCGTTCGCGGCGGTGGTCGACCTGCGCTTCGGGTGCGGGTCGGTCGCGTGTTTCGCGATCCTTCTTGGTGTCCCCGTCGGCTAGAGCGGCGGAGAGGGGCAGGGCGACGACGCCCGCGAGGCAGGCGCCGATCCGTCGGAGTGGGGTTCGGTGGGTTTTCATCAGATCGGGTTGGAGGCTATGGGTTTGAGATGAGCGGAACATGACCGCGGGGTGGGATCGAACCCCGCCGAGCGCGGTCAGTTGCGCTCGATCACGGCGGCGCGGCCGAGGTTTCCGTAGCGGTCGACCGGTGTCACGGCGACGACCTGGGGTGCCTCGGCGCCCTCCCAACGCATGCCCCGGCGCGCGGCCGAGATGAGCGTCGCCGGTTCCCAGCGGCCGCCTTTGCGCACCTGCACGACGTAGCGGACGGGTGCGTCGCCGCCCCCTTTTTGCCAATCGACGAACAAGGCCCCCCCTTCCGTGCGCGCGGTCAAGCCCGGCTGCCCGGGCGCCGAACCACCGCGGATCGGCGGGATCACCGCGGCGTTGCGGTAGACCTCGCGCGCCAACAGGTCCGCCACCCCGCGCTTGTTCTGCATGATCGATTTGACGCTCCAGTGGATATGGCCGGCCGACGAGCGCCGCCGCGAGGAGCGCGCGATCTGGATCTGGTTGCCCGTCTCGCTGGCGGGGCGGTCGGGGCCGATCCGCTCCGAGGCGATCCCCGGCCAGACGTGGCGGCGGGCGCTGTTCTGCGAATCCCACCACGACAGCAGCGCCGTGTAACTTTGGTCACCCCGGATCGGCCAGTAGAGCTGCGGCGACATGTAATCGACCCAGCCGCTGCGCAGCCACTTGCGGGAGTCCGCGTAGAGCATGGTGTAGGGGTCCAGGTCCGCCTTCACGGTGCTGGGGACGCCGGGGCGCCAGACGCCGAACGGGCTGATGCCCACTTTGACCCAGGGCTTCTTGCGCTTCACCGAAGCGTACATCGATTCCACAAAGGAGTCGATGTTCGCCCGCCGCCAGTCGGCGCGGTCCTTGCCGCCGCCGTGGCGCCGGTAGGCCGCCTCGTCCGGGAACTGCGGGACCGGCCGCGCCTTCGGGTTCTTCGGGTAAGGGTAGAAATAGTCGTCGATGTGTACCCCGTCGATGTCGTAGCGGGTGACGACGTCCTCGATGACGCGCAGCGAGTAGGCGCGCACTTCGGGCAAGCCCGGGTCGAGCCAGACCTTGCCCTCAAAACTGCGCACCCACTCCGGGTGGCGCCGGGTGACATGCGAGGCCGAAACGGGCTTGCTCGTCGAGGCCTTGGCCCGGAAGGGGTTGAACCAGGCGTGCAGCTCCATCCCCCGCGCGTGGCATTCCGCCACCGCGAACGCCAGCGGGTCGTAGCCCGGCGAGCGCCCCATCGTCCCGGTCAGCCAGGGCGACCAAGGCTCGATCGACGAGGCGTACAACGCGTCGCAGGACGGCCGCACCTGCAACACGATCGCGTTGAATTTGAGCGCCTGCAGGCGGTCGAGGATCCGGATCAGCTCGGCCTTCTGACGCGACGCCGAAAGGCCGGCGCTCGACGGCCAGTCGATGTTGAACACGGTCGAGACCCAGGCCGCGCGGAACTCCTGTTCGACCGCGGGCGGGTCGAGCCGGGACGGGCCGTAGCCCGCTCCCCCCTGGGCGCCCGAGGAGGCCGGTGGGGTGGTGGTGCAGCCGCAGAGCGCGGCGGTGGCGAGCGAAAACAACAGGGGGCGTCCCGACATGGCGCAAAGTGTAACCTATCGGGAGTCGCGATGCGAGCCGGGACACGCTCGGGGCCGGACTTCGTCCAAAGCGGGGCCGGGGCAACGCGAGCCGCAGGTCGGCGCCCCGACTGCGGTCGATCAAAGCGCCGGCAACGCCTGGTTCGTCATGTCGCTGACGTTGCGGGAGCGTCCGGCCTAAATCCTTCGCTTCCAGTCGTGTCCCTTCGCGCTTCCCCCCAAATGTTTTCCACGCAAGACTCTCCCTCACCCCAGGTGTATCCTCGACCTGTGAAAATGCGCGATTTGTGTCTCGCGGCGGGCGGATTGGCCTTGGCCTTCACGGCGGGGTTCGCGACCGCGCCGCGTCCGAACCCGGCGGCGGGCGAAGTCGGGGCTCGCGGGGCAGTGGACAAAGCGGGCGCCACGGGGGAGGAGCCGCCCTCCGCCTTGGGCAAATCCGGCCCCGGCGCGGCGGCGATGTTCTCCCGCGTCGCGGCCGCCCAGGGCCTCGGCGGCTTTTCCAAACTGCGCGCCACCATGCGTCTCATCGACGACTGCCGGCCCGGCGAGTTCGAGGCGCTGCTCGCGCAACTGGCCGCCGACTTCGGCACCAACGACGATTTCGGCCTGGGCGAGATGGTCTTCGCGCGCGTCTTCAAGCGCTGGACGGAGGCGGACGCGGCGGGGCTGGCGGAGGCGCTCGTCTCGCGGCGCAGCCACTTGCTCGATCAATACGAAAGCGGAGCCTTCTTCGCGTTGGCCGCTGCCGAGAGGGCGGCGGTGAGCGAGGTCTGGACGGCGCTTCGGGCGGCGGGCGATCCGTCGCGGCGGGTGGAAATGTCGAGGCGATACCTCCAATGGTTGGCGGACCGCGACCCGTTGGGCGCGCTGCGGCTGGCAGCGGACCTCGACCGGTTCTCGGAGGCGGACGCGATTACGGAGGTGCTGGACAAAGCCGCCGCCGCCGATCCACGGGCCGCTTTGGCGTTTGTGGAGAATCTCCCTAGCGGCCCGCTGGGCACCCGTGTGCGGAGCCGCCATGTGATCGGCGTGAACTCGATTTCGGTACTCCCTGGCGGCGGTTTTTCGGAGTCCATCGGAACGGAGATGCTCCGTGGCAACAACTTGTTCCGAACCGTCGCCGGAAACTGGACACGGAAGGAACCGGCGGCGGCGCTCGCGTGGGCGGAGGGCTTGGATCCGGCGCGGCGGGCGGCGGTGATGCCCGCCCTGATGGCGTCTTGGCTGGCGACTGAACCCGAAGCCGCGCTCGCCTACGCGGCGGAACACCTGCGCGGGGCAGCGGCGCTGCAGTTCAACGAGGCGGCGATGGCGACGTCTGAGGTGCCACTTGAGCGCCGCCGCGAAATCGCCGAGACGGGGCCGTTCCGCGCCACGCGGGGGAGGCTAAAATTCACGGTGGACTGGTTGTCAGACGACACCACAGCGGCGGCGGCCTGGCTGGCGGAGCAACCCCGCGAGCCAGCGCTGGAAGTCATGCGTAGGGCGGCGGGAGATTGGGGGATCGGGCCGCTATTGGTGGGTCGGTTGGACGAGATTGCCGACGCCGAGCTTCGCGAAGCGGCCATGGAGTCACTACTACAGGGCGGGTCTCGCTATTTGGCCGAAGACTTCGATGCGATCTTCGGAAGCGAAGAGGAAGGGGGTGGCGAGTGAACGCGCCCGCCGGCATCGGCGTCGCTTTGTTCGCCGCCGCGGCCTTCGCGGCGGGGCGATGGGCCGGCGCTGGGCGGTCGCCCACGGCGCCGGAGGGTGCCGCTTCGCCCGCGGCTTCGGCTGCGCAAACGGCGGCCGGCGCGGCATCGGAGGCGACTTGGGCGGAGGGCGTGAAAGAGCTGGTCGAGGAGCCGCCATCGGGGCGCGGGGCGGAGTGGCTGGCGCGGCTGCTGGCGGGCGACGCCGACGCCGTCGGCGACGAGCTGGAGGCCATCGAGGACGAGGTGGAGCGCACGGGTGCCTGCCTCGAGATCATCGCAGCGATGGGCGGCGCGGCGATCCGCGCGCTGATGGACACCTACTTCGGCGGCGACGACCCCGAGGCCGCGGAAGGGTGGATGGATGTCATCGGCGATGGGGCGATGTTCGCCTTCATGCAGCGCTGGGCGGAGGTCGATGCGGGCGGCCTGCTCTCCTATGCCAAAGAGCGCTGGGCCACGGCGGGCGAGCCTTCCGCCGATGACGAGGAGTCGATGTCGGCGTTTCTCGTGATGGGCGCCGCCCTGTTCGTCGCCGAGAGGCACCCGGAGCAGGCGCTCGCGCTCGCCGACCAGTTCGGCGGCGAGATGGGGGCCGAGCTGAAGGGGATGGCGATCCACATGCTCGCGCGATCCGACGCGGCGCGGGCGCTGGGGATCGCGTTGGCGACGGAAGAGATGTCCGAGGTGCTGGGCTATCTGGAATTCGGCGGCGCGAGGGCCGCCGAGGCGCTGCCGTTGGCGATGGCGATCGAGGACGAGGACGTGCGGGAAGAGGTTCTGGATCAGCTCCTCGAACCGATGTTCCTGAACGATCCGGAGGGGACGTTTGAACTGTTCTCGAATTGGCCGAATCCGGAGGAGCGGGAGGAGTGGCAAGAGAAGGTCTTGACGGCTTGGACGGTGACCGACCCCGAGGCGGCGCTCGCGGCGCTGCACGGCCTGAGCGGTGACATTCTGGAGGCGGAATATGTCGTGTTCTTTGGGTGGGCGCAGCGCGATCCGCGGGCCGCGCTCGCGGCTGCGAAAGGAAAGATGAACGATGAGGAGTTCCGTTGGGTGGTTGGCCAATCGGTAGGCCAGTTGCCCCCGAGCGAGGCGCTCGGCTACGCGGAGTTCCTGTCGCCCGAAGCGATGCGGGGCGTGATCGGAAACTACCTCGCCGAAGACCCGGCGGCGGCGCTGCGTTGGGTCGCGGAGGACGCGGAGGGCAAGATCGAGGACCACGGCGGGCTGGCGCGCGAGGCGGGGCAACGGTTCGCCGCCGGGGGCGCGGGTGCGGTGCGCGAGGCGCTCGCTCTGCTCGCCCCGGACGCCGGCGAGCTACGCGCGGTTCTGATCGAGGGCGCGATGTCGGCGCTGGCCTATAACGAACCCTTGGAGGCACAAGCCCTGCTCGCCGAGGTGCCGGAGGCGCGCCGGGCGGCGCTGGCGGGGCAGCTGGCGGAGGGCTGGACCGAGCGCGACCCGGCGGCGGCGGTCGCCTTCGCGCTCGCGGACGGCGCGCCCGGTGCGGCGGCGGCGGCGTGGAAGCGCTGGGCGCTGTTCGACCCCGGCGCCGCGCACGCGTCGATGGTCGCGGCCTCCGCCGGCGACCCGGCGGCGCTGGCGGCCGCCGTGGCGGATGCGGATCTCGCCGGGCGCTGGGCGCGGTTCGACCCGGCGGCGGCCGCGCACGCGATGCTCGACCTGCCGGTGGCCGACGCCGCGGCGGGCGAGCAATTGGCGACGGTCATGGCGCAGTGGGTGGAGTACGACCCGGCGGCAGCCTCAGGTTTCGCGGCGGCGCAGCTCGCCCCCGGTCCGGTGCGCGACGCAGCGGTGGAGGCGCTGGCGAACGGGATCGCTTCCACCGACCCGGACGCCGCTGCAGCGTGGCGCGCGACGCTCGGCGAGCGATAGGCGTGCCCTCACCGGAACACCACTCGCGGCGCCGCGATCGCCCGCAATCAAAGCCGGACTTCGTCCAAAGCCGCACCCAGCGCGCGCAGGCCCTCGTCGATCTGCTCGGGCGTGGTGCAGAGCGGCGGCATGAACACGACGGTGTCGAGCACCGGCCGCGTCAGCAGCCCGTGTCGCCGCGCCGCGGTGCAGGCCCGCGCGCCGAGCGTGCCGTCGCCGCCGGCCAGCTCGACCCCGGCGATCATGCCGCATTGGCGGACCTCGGCGATGCGTCCGGGGTGGGCGGCGTCGAGCGCATCCAGTCCGCGCCGCAGGTGCTCGATCTTCGCCGGCAGCGCGGCGAGGGTTTTCTCGTCCTCGAACACGCGTAGGTTGGCCAGCGCCGCGGCGCAGCCGAGCGGGTTGCCGCTGTAGCTGTGGCCGTAGTAGAAGGCGCGCTCGCGCCCGCCGAGGAAGGCTTCGTAGATCCTCCGCGTGGTCAGGGTCGCCGCCAGCGGCAGGTAGCCGCCGGTCAGGCCCTTCGCCAATGCCATCAGGTCCGGCGTGACGCCCTCGTGTTCGCAAGCGAACATCCGCCCGGTGCGCCCGAAGCCCGTCATGACCTCGTCGAGCACCAGCAGCGCGCCGTTGCGGTCGCACCATGCGCGCAGGTCGCGCAGCGTCCCCGCGGGCCACAGGCGCATCCCCGCGGCGCCCTGCACCAGCGGTTCGATCACCACCGCCGCGACCGCGCCGGGTTCGACCCCGTCCAGCCCGGCGACCGAGGCGACGCGGCGGACGGGCACCCCGAGCCCGTCGAATCGCCCGTGGAACAGCGGGATGCCGCCGAGCGCCGCCGCGCCGAGCGTGTCGCCGTGGTAGGCGCCCTCGAAGGAGACGAACCCCCGCCGGCCCGGTTCGCCGGTCAGCTGGAAGAACTGCAGCGCCATCTTCAGCGCGCATTCCACCGCGGTCGAGCCGTCGTCGCTGAGGAAGACGCGCTCCAAAGTATTGCTAGGAAACAGGGCGGCCAGGGCCGCCGCCAGCTCCGCCGCCGGGGCGTTGGTGGTGCCGAGGAACGAGCAGTGCGCGACCTCGTCCAACTGCGCGCGCACCGCGGCGTCGATCGCCGGGTGTCGGTGGCCGTGGATGTTCGTCCAGATCGACGAGTTGCCGTCGAGGTAGCGCCGCCCGCGGTCGTCGAACAGATAGGCGCCCTCACCGCGCGCGATCACCAGCGGCTCGTGGCCCCGCGCGCACCAGTCGCCCATCGGCGTGAACGGGTGCCAGAGGTGGGCTTTGTCGAGCTCCGCGGTCTCCATCCCGCCATCAGGCATCGAACCCCGCCCGCCGGGCGGCCTCCTCGAAGTTCGCCAACTTCTCTTCGGGCGTCTTGCCGCGGTCGCGCATCAGCTCGCCGTATCGCCCGAAGAGCCGCCCCAGGGCGTACTTGCGTGTGCCGGCCACGGCGGCCCGGCGCTTGGCCAGTCCCTTCGCCGCGGCGAGCGCCGACCTGGCCGCATCGCGCTCCGCCCGCAGGCGGTCGATCGCTGCCGACAGGGCGCCGCCGGCCGCCCCGCCGACCACCGGCGAGGTGCCGTCGTGCGTGTTGACGAGGTGCCGGTTGGGGAAGGTGTCGCCCGCGGGCGCCTCGGCGGCGAGCGCGGACCGCCGCTCTTCGCCCGCCGCCGCCGCCAGCTGCGCGAAGGCCAGCTCGGCCAAGGCGGGATCGAAGCTGGAGATGCTGTCCCAGGTCGCTCGCCGGAACCGCCCGTAGCGCTCGAGCAAGCCCGCGTCGGCCCGCATCGGCCCCGCCAGGTCCGCCGCCAGGTCGATGGCCATGCGCAGCATCTCGCGCACCAGCGGCGCGGGGTCGGTGGTGATGGTGTTGTTGGCGTGGACCCGGTAGCGCACCAGCGGCTCGTCGACCAGGCCGAAGCGGCCCTCGATCACCGACTTCGCCAGCAGGAAGTAATCGTGGTTGAAGCGGTAGGGGCGGAACGGGTTGGCGAGCAGGTAATCGGTGCGGGCGATGACGTTGCTGGTCGTGGCGGGGAAGTTGCACACGCCCATCCACTCGGGGAACTCGCGCCCGCGCAGCGACCAGGCGGCGCGGAACCACTTCGCGCGCGAACTCTCCGGGTCGAGCTCACCGCCGTCGTCGTCCATCAGCTCCAGCCCCGTCGTCAGCACGGCGAGGTTCCCGTCCTTTTCAAATTCCGGCAGGCAGCGCTCGAACCGCCCCGGTAGGTAGAGGTCGTCCGAGTTGAGGATGGCGACCAAATCGCAGCCCTCCCGCCCGGCGTTGGCCACGAGGGTGTTCAAGGTGTTGTGGGCCCCGGCGTTGGGCTGGGTCGACACCGAGACGCCGCGTCCCTCGAACCCGCGCAGCACCTCCACCGAGTGGTCGCTCGAACCGTCGTCGATGACAATCACCCGCTCGGGCGGGCGCGACTGCGACAGCGCGGACTCGACCGCCGCGCCGACGTAGCGGGCGTGGTTGTAGCAGGGGATGATGACGGCGAGGCGCACGCCCCCCTCTATCGCGGATCGGCGCCCTTGTCAGTCGGGCTTTGCGCCGCCGCCGCCGGTCGGCCGTCGCCCGCGGGCTCGCGCCCCTCGATCAAGGCCAGCGCCTGGCGCGCGTAGCGGCGGCCCAGGGTCGCGTAGCCCTCGGCCGTGTAGTGCAGGTCGTTGTGCGCCTTGCCGCCCTTGAGCTTGTCGTTCAGGTCGTCGCAGTCCACCCAAGCGCCGTGCAGGTCGGCCTCCGCCACCGCCACCTGAGCGGCGCGCACCGCGTCCCATGCCGCGTTGCCGCCGTCGAAGTGGTCCGACAGGCGCGCGACCACCACCTTCATCTCCGGCCGCCCCAGGTCGCGCCGCAGGTCGGCGATCAGGGTCTCCAAAGCCTCGCGGTACACGCCGTCGAGCCCCTCCTTCGCATCGCGCTCGCCCTGCATCCAGCAGAAGGTCACCGAGGCCGGTGCGGGCTTCCCCTCGGTCGCCGCCCGATACCCCTCGAGGATCCGCTCGTAGAAGACCGGCGACCCGATGCGCTGAGTTTTGCCGGCCGCCTCGGCGATCGCGTTCCAGCCGCCGACCCAATGCCGGATCGGCTGCCCGCCGCGCGCCACTTTGAGGAAGCGGACCTCCGCGCCTGGGAAGCACGTTTCGGCCTCCGGCACGAACCCCGCCTCCGGCCTCATCCCCGCCATGTTCGATTGCCCGGACAGGATGAAAAAATGGACCGGCTTCTCCTCGGCCCGGAGGCCCGGCGAGATCGATGCGAAGCAGACGGCGGCGGCGATGGCGGTGCGGGACATGGGCGTAGACTAGTGTCCTGTCGACAACCTCTGCAAGCCATCGTCTCGCAGGCCGCACCCCCAGACCGAACCGGACCCTTCCCGTGCCGCTTCCCGCCCTTCGCGGGCAACCCTCCTTGAATCCCGCG
>JAUIGD010000655.1 GCA_030430255.1 Verrucomicrobiia bacterium | reverse complement strand
CCACCGAGGCAAGACCGGCATCCAATGGCCCTGCGTGGATGAAGAGGACCCCGGCACGGTCTACTTGCACAAAGGCGGCATCCTGCGCGGCAAAGGCCTCTTCCAAGCGGTGCACTACCGGCCTTCCCTAGAGCTCCCCGACAAGGACTACAGCCTGGTGCTTTCCACCGGCCGCACCCTCTACCACTACAACGCGGCCACCCAAACTCGCCGGGAAGTCGGCCTGCACGCCAAGCAGAGCGAGGCCTTCATCCAAATCCATCCTCGCGACGCCCGGCGGCGCGGGATCGACGATGGAGACATGGTGACCGTCACGACCCGCCGCGGCGAGGTCACGTGCCAGGCGATCGTGTCCGGCCAAGTGCGGCGCGGTTCGATCTGGATGCCCTTGCACTTTGCCGAAGCGCGGGCGAATTTGCTCACCAGCGACGCCGGGGATCCGGTCACGCAGACCGCGGAGTTCAAAGTGTGCGCCGCCGAAGTGCGCCGCGCTTCCGAGTCGGCGCAAACCTCCTCCTGCGAAACGCCGGCCTGTGGCTCCGCCTTCCCGGGCAGTTTTTACCGGGACCCCGTCCCCCAAGATCGCCAACGCTGACGCCAAGCGGCCTTCGTCCGGAACAAAACCGAGCCCTAAGGCGCTGCCCGATCCGCTCGTGGACAGCCTCGCCCTGCGCAACGGGAATCAGTGACCGGAAGGACGATAAGCCAACGCCTCCGCGTTGCCTTCGTCGCTCAGGAATACGAGGTGCTCGGGCAAGACCTTGCGCAATTCTTTGGAATCGGGCGCGTGGTAGTGCTTGCTCGTGCTGCAGCCCACGAAGCGGTACACCAGCTCACGGGAGCAGTACGCACAGTGGGCCTTGAGGGGTTCCCGGCTGTGCAAAGTGAACATGGGCGTGACGTGGCGCGGCTCCGTGCGCGAAATGCAAGAGGGGTTCGGGCAAGGATTCTCCCCCACGGCCACCGGCCAGGCTTCTCGAGGCACCACCGGCCGTTCGCGGGGGAGTTCGATTTCCCCGAGCAAGCTAGCCAACAGGGCCATGCGAATGGGAACGCCGCGGGCCGCCTGTTTGAAGTAGATGGAGCGCGGATCGCTATCGATGTCGTCCGCGATCTCGTCCCGCCGTGGAAGCGGGTGCATGACCACGGCGTCCCGCAGGGAGTCGGCTTGCATGGACTGTTTTTCGAGCCGCATGTACCCCGTTTCCGAAAGATCCTCGTCGCCAAAGCGCTCGGTTTGGGGCCGGGTCATGTACACGGCGTCCACGTTTTGCACCTGCCAGTCGGAGATGTCCGTGAACAGGGAGAGCTGGTGGGGCTTCTGCGGCGTGAGGTACACCGCGTCGGTGGAGCCCGCCAAGTCTCCCAGCCGCCGCACGTCCGCCCGCAGGGGCTCCACGGAGAACTCCTCCTTGAGCCGCCGCACCACGTACTCGGGCATTTCAAAACCCGGCTGCGGCACGCAGATGATGTTGGCGTTGAAACGCGCCAAGGCGTACACGAACGAGTGCACCGTGCGGCTGTACTTGAGGTCCCCCGCGAGCACGACTTCCAACCCTTCGATCTTGCCGCGCTCCACATGCAGGTTGTACAGATCGCAGAGGGTTTGCGTGGGGTGCTCGTGGGCCCCATCCCCCGCGTTGATGACGGGCACCGGCGAGTACTGAGCGGCCAATCGCGCCGCGCCTTCCGAAGAGTGGCGCAAGACGATCACATCGGCGTAGCCGCCCCCGACCACGCGCACGGTATCCGCCAACGACTCCCCCTTCGAAGCGCTCGAAGTGCGCATCTCCGCCGCGGTCAACACCCCGCCTCCCAGGCGCAACATGGCAGACTCAAACGACAGGCGCGTACGGGTCGAA
>JAUIGD010000654.1 GCA_030430255.1 Verrucomicrobiia bacterium | reverse complement strand
AAGGGCTTGTTTCCCGCAGTCCAAGCGATGAGTGCCCGGATGAGTGCCCGTTTGACGTCCCGAAACGCAGAATGGACACCACGAAACGCCGGCGCCGGGCGCCCGTCCCGAGACAGAAGAAACCGCACTTGAACCTCGACAAGCAGCCCAGGGAGGGGCGGCAGCGGGGGAAGCCCTACCGATACTGGCTGGTCTATGGCACCGGCAACGATGGCCGCCGGATCCGGCGGAAGTTCCCGTCCTACGAGGCGGCGCAGCGTTGGAAGTCTGTGGAGGAGATCGCGATGCTGAACGGCGGCGCCCTCAACAACGTGGTGACGTGCCTGTGCCCCGATGAGGTGAGGCAGGCCGAGGAAGCGTTCCGCCGGCTCGGGGGAGGCGTTGGCTTGGCCGAGGCGGTCGATTTCTACCGGAAGCACTACCGGGAGCCTGAGCGTGCGGTGCGGCTGCGCCCGGCGCTGTGCCAGTTCCTCGCGGCGAAGGAGCGGGAGGGGCTGCGCCCCCGGTCGATCGATCAGCTGCAGTGCGCCCTCAAGCGCTTTGAGGGCGCCTTCGGGGAACGGGCGCAACTCCACGAGATCACCACCGAGGGTGTGGAAGGCTACCTCCGCGGGCTGCGCGGCCGCGAGGGGGGGGCGGCGAGCCGGAAGACTTGGAACAACACGCGGGCGGAGCTGCACTCCTTCTTCGAGTGGTGCGGCGACCGGCGCCGGGGATGGGTCGCCGAAAACCCAGTCTCGGCAATCGAGCGCTTCCGGATCCCGAGGGGCAAGGTCGAGTCGCTGTCGGTCGCCCAAAGCCTTGAGTTGATGCGCTACGTCGAGGATTTCAAAGGCGGGAGGCTTGTCCGCTACTTCTCCCTGGCGCTGTTCGCGGGCGTGAGGCCGGCGGGGGAGCTCGGCCGGCTCGCGAGGGCGAAGGATCTGGGGCGTCTCCTCGATCTCGAGAGAGGGGTGCTCTGGATCACCCCCGACATCAGCAAGACGCCGACGACGCGCAGGGTGAAGATCCGGCCGAACTTGGCGGCATGGTTGCGGGGCTTCCCCGGCGAGATCCTGCCGGCGAATCACGACCGCGACATCAAAGCCGTCCGGAGCCGGTTCGGGCTCGGGCACGACGTTCTGCGGCACACGTTCTTCTCTATGCATGTGGCCGCATTCAAGAGCGTGGGCGAGGCCGCCCTCGAAGGGGGGAATACCGAAGCCATCGTGAAGAAACACTATTTGGATCTGGCCAACTTCGCCGAAGGGGAGGAGTTTTGGAGGGTCAGTCCGTCCCGCCCGGGGGCGGCGGCATAACCCCAAGCAGGAAACACCCATGGACGGATTCTATTTTTGCTGGCCCCGCTTGATGGATCGGCGAACGCTCGCACGCTACCTGGACAACAGCGAGAAGGCGGTCGAGGAACTCCTAAGGGAGGGGCTGAAGCCGACGTTCACCGGCGCTCGGCGGGAGCGGTTCGACAGGCACGCGGTCGATGCGATCTTGGACCGGCTGACCGCTGCGGCGGGCAACTATGTGATTCCGGGGCATTCGGATTACTGAGGCCGGGCTGGGCTTCCTCGCTTGAATCAGTCTGATTCAAGTTTTCCAGAAAGCTTGCTTTCGGGTCTGAGTTTCGGCGATTTTGCTCAATTCGTGAGCTTTCTCTGCCATTTGTATTCAGTCTGATACACCCCAGAAGGCTCGCAGGTCTTCCGCGAGCCTCCGGTGAACGGTAGAGAGGATTTGGTGGCCAAGAATGCCGAGTTCGCCCAGCTGCGAATGGGATTCGGCGGACAAGGATGATGAGAGAAGAGACGTGGCGGCGGCTAGCAACGATTGGAGTTTGGATGAAGTCCATTTCAGATCGATCCGCTCTCGG
>JAUIGD010000653.1 GCA_030430255.1 Verrucomicrobiia bacterium | reverse complement strand
CCCCGTAATGAACGCAGGAATTCTGAACACGCCCGCAGCTTCGTGGTTGGTGGGCTGTGCGCTGTTCGTCCTGCTCTGCTTCCCCCAAACCCCCGCGAATGCGGCTTCCTCGCCAGCCCTGCCGGTCCCGGTCAGGGAGTTGATCGAGGAAGCCGCTCCGGGGGTGGAGCTCGACGAGATCGAGCGTTGGTCGCAGTCTGGGGAAGTCGTGCGAGCCATCGTCCGCGGGGACGGTCTCCGGCGCGAGTTCGCCGTGAATTTGGATGCGGAACTGCTCGCTGTCTCGATCCCGGTGGACGCCCATGCGGCCGGGGGGGTTCCGCTGCAAAGTGGGCGTCCGTTTGATTTCGACGATGCCCCCGAGGTCGTCCAGGATCGGGTGAACTCGTTGGTGAGCCATTTCGCCGCCACCACCATCGCCGTCTATGCGCGCGACGGCGTCCTGTCGTTCGAGATGGCGGGGAGTTCAGAGCAGGGGGAGGTCGAGATTACGGTCCGCGAGGACGGTGCCCTCTTGGCGTATCTGATCGACAGCGACGCGGACGGTCTCTCCGACCTCGACGAGTTGCAGCGTGGCTTGGATCCCGATTCCAACGATACCGATGGCGATGGTTTCCCCGACCGGTTCGAGCTCGAGCGCGGCGGTGATGCGGCGGATGCAGGCGACCGCCCCGTGTTCATGGAGTTGAAGTTCGATCGCGCTGCCGGCGTGATGCTCATTTCGTTGCACACCTTCGAGGGGAGGGCGTTTGCTGTGGAGGCGAAACGTCAGCAAGATCGCGTTTGGCGGCGTCTCGGCCCGGCGATCCTCGGAGATGGGGCGACCCACACGCACGCGATCCCGGTCGCGGGAGGTGACTTTGCGGCCAGCGCCGCGCTGCTGCGAGCGACGGTGGTGGATGCGGAGGAAGGTCTGGCTGCGGGTGATCCCGATGACTCCGATAGCGGCGGGGTCTGCTCCGTCCCCGAGACCTTGGTCGGCCGACAGATCGTCGTCAACAACGAGCAACGGCTCATCTTCCGCTCCAAAACGCGCGGCGAGGTCGTCGATGGCGTGGGCGGCGGCATGGTGATCACCCCCTTCGCCTACACCTTCCGACGCTCGGGAACCTGCAAGGCGCGGCTCTCGTTGACTTTCAATACCAGCACCGGGTTCGACACCACGATCTACCGACTCACGTTCGGCGCCGACGGCGCCGCCTCGGGTATTTTTGTCGCCGCCGAATATGAAGGCGACGCCGTCGAGGATCGCTATGACGGCAACTTCACCATCACCATGAATCCGTAGGCCGATCCAGGCCGTCCGCATCGACTCCCCAAAAAAAGCGTCGGTTCGACGCAATCCCCCCGCGCAGAGAAAACACAACCCCCAAACCCAAAGCCGAGATCCCCCAGGATCCCCCAGGAAAGGGAAACCCAAACCCCCACCCCCAACGACGGCATCCGGAGCACCCCCACATTCGGTTGCCGTCGTCTCCCCCAAAAAGAACGCTGGCTCCGCGAGCTGGCTCGGCGGGGAGCGGTCGTCTTTCGACCGCTCCCCGCCTTCTCTTGGTGGGGGTGGGATGGATGAGGTCAGCGAGGTGCGAAGATCATCGGGAGCCATGTCGTGGACTCGAGGCGTCAAGCCTTGTAGGGAGTGGGTTGGTTGGGAGGGCGCTCTCCAGATCGGTTGAACGCCATCCAGAACACCGAGCTCCGGGCTGCGGCCTGCCCTCGTTGACGCTGAGTTCGTCCGCGTGGTGACCGGCTCGGGCAGGGTGTTCACCCAGCCGCTTCGCCGATCCCCGCCGCCGCCTTCTCAGCCTCAACGGATGGCGGCGCCCCGCCTGCGGGAGGTGGTGAGCAGCCCGAATGGCGCTTGG
>JAUIGD010000652.1 GCA_030430255.1 Verrucomicrobiia bacterium | reverse complement strand
GTCGTCGTCGCCGTCCAACCTACTCCACCGGGGGCTGGGCCGCGACCAGGCGCTCGTCCGGAGCGGTCAGGCACGCTTGCAATAGACCGGCCAGCGGCAGCCAATGCCCGTCGCCCCACAGATCGGCAAGCGGCTGTGCGACCCCACCCGCGACCGGAAAATCGCGGTATCGCCAGTCGGTGCCAGCGAGGGCTGCGAACACCACGGGTGGACTGGCCTCGTCACCGCGCATTGCCGCCACGCGCCGCGCGAAACCACCGTGCAACCCTGCGCCCGCGTAGATCCGCGCGTTGAGCGCGATCTCGCCCCGGCGCTCGACCCGCCCGGCCACCTTCAGCCAACGGGCGCCGCTCCGAGCTTCACCTCGTGTCACAAACAGCCCGCCATCGACCAGATCCAAGATGCCCTCGGTATCCACACGCGTCGCACCGGGGTCGTCCATCACGAACGTCGCGCCAAGGCTCAAGCGCGCTCGCACCGCCCCGGGTCGGCCGATGAACCCCTGTGCCCGCAGCATCATCCGCCCCTCGCCTCCCGCCATGGGCAAATCGCTGGCACCGGGCCACTCCGCCAAGATCGGCATCGGATCCAAGCCCCCCCCTCTCAGTTCGAGCCGGAAAGGCATGCCGGGCGCGAAATCGATCCTCGCCACCCCTTCCACGCGCCCCGAAACCGTGTCGACGCGGATTCCGCCCACCTCCACCCCACCGGGCTTCAGCCGCACATCCGCGCGGCCACCCGGGGCGAATTCGAACCCGTTCGACCCGAGCGGCCCGAAAGTGGCTTCACCCGATGCGATCGCCCCCCCGGCGCCGCCGGGCTGGAGTTGCAACCCGAACCCACCGATCGTGGCGAGATCCCACCCGCTCACCGAATCCCGCACCACCACCGCATCCCCGGTCAGGCTCAAGGAGTCGAAGCTCACCCTCACCGGCTCCTTGGCGTCGCCCGCACGCCGTGGGGGCTCGACCCCTCGGGACGGCGGGTCGCCGCCCACCTTCGCGCTGTCCCGCCCGGTCACCGCAGCGCCTTCCTCCGGCGCCCCCTCACCTTCGCCCCCTCGCTCTCCCTCACCTCCCCGGTCATCTGAAATCGACGGCGCGCGCGACCTCGCCGACGCGGCGACCGGGGGCGCCGCCGCCGCCCCCGGCTCTGGCAGCGCCAGCGTGAGTCGCGCATCGCGGCACTCCACATCGCGCAGGAAAAGTTGGCGCTCCGAAGGCCAGGCGGTGAGCGTCTTCCACACCTTGATCCCCGCATGCACCTCGGTGGTGAGAATCGCCGCCCCCGCACCGATCCGCACCTCCCGGACCCGCAATCCGGCAAATGGCAGGTAGCGAACCCCTCCCACCTCGACCGGCTGCCCGATGTGCCCAGCCAATGCGCCGGCGATCTTCTCCTTCACCGACTCGCGATTGAGCACGATGTTTACCGCACACAGGGCAACCAGCGCCAAGCCGAGAACCACATAGGCAGTGCGGCGGCAACGGCGGAGCCAGATCTGGCAGCGATTCGCCATCCTCTAAAATACGCCGACCGCAGCGAAGCGCAGCAACCGATCGCCCCCGCGCTCCCACCACCGGTTCATTCCTTCCTCAGTCGCGACGCGCGCCTAGCCAACTCAGCCGCGTTGACGTATCCGCTCCGCACCTGCCCGTCACGGACCGAATACTCCACGGCGAGATAACGCCGGTCGCCACCGGGCACGACCTCCAACTCCCAACCGGTCGACCCGAAGGCTTCGGGAGCCGCAGGGTTCGGGCCGGCGTCCCCCGACCCCGCACGGCGAAAGTCGTATTCCTTGAGCGCTGGGAGGTCGGCCGCGATCACCACCCCCGCCCCTTCCACACGCCAGCGCCCCCCGG
>JAUIGD010000233.1 GCA_030430255.1 Verrucomicrobiia bacterium | reverse complement strand
GGGGGTGACCCTGTACTCGACCTTGCTCGCCGCCTACAACGCGCTGTTCCACCGCTACTGCGGCCAGGACGACATGGTCGTCGGCAGCCCGATGGCGGGCCGCAACGGGGGCGAGCTGGCCGAGGTGGTCGGCTACTTCGTCAACCCGGTGCCGCTGCGCAGCCAGTCGGCCGACGACCCGACCTTCGCCGAGTTCGTCGCCCGCACCGCCGCGGGCGTGAGCGGTGCGCTCGAGCACCAGGAATACCCGCTGGTGCGCATCATCGACGACCTCGGCGTGCCGCGCGACCCGGCACGCTCGCCGCTGTTCCAAATCTCCTTCGCCATGGAGCGGGTGCCGGGCGTCGACGAGCAGGGCATCGCCGTGTTCCTGATCGGCAAGGGGGGACACCAGTTCCATGTCGGCGACATGGTCGTCGAGACCGTCGACCTGAACCTGCGGCAAGCGCAGTTCGAGATCACCCTCGTCGTCGAGGAGGCGGGCGGCCGCCTGTTCGGATGCTGGCAGTACAACCGCGACCTGTTCACGGCGGCGACCATCGAGCGCCTCAACACGCTGTTCGCCCAGTTGCTCGATCAGGTGTCGGCCGACCCCGGGCTGCGGCTTTCCGAGATCGATCTCCTGACCGAGCGGCAGCGCGTGTTGGTGGAGTGGAACGACACCGCCGCCGAATACCCACACGACAAGGGCCTGCATTCGCTGGTCGCCGAGCAGGCGGCGAAGACTCCCGACGCACCCGCCGTGACCTGCGGGGCGACGACCTGGAGCTACGCCGAGCTGGAGGCGCGTGCGAACGGGGTGGCCGCCGAACTGCTGCGCCGCGGCGCCGGCCCGGGGGCGGCCGTCGCGCTGCTCGCCGACCGCGGGCCGGAGATGGTCGCGGCGATGCTCGGCACGCTCAAAGCGGGTGCCCACTACGTGCCGCTCGACCCCGAGTACCCAGAGCTGCGCCTGCGGCAGATGCTCGACGACTGCGGGCCGGAGTTGATCCTCACCACCCGTGGCGCGGCGGCGATCGCCGCCGACGCAGCCCCGCCGCGCCTGGCGATCGAGGACTGCCGCCCCGCGGCTGCACCGGAACTCGTGACGCCCTTCGACGAGGGGCAGCTGGCGTACGTGATCTACACCTCCGGGTCGACCGGGACGCCGAAGGGCGTCGAGATCCCGCACGGGGCTGCGGTCAACTTCCTGACCTCCATGCGCCGGCAACCCGGCCTGACGCGGGTCGACAAGTTGCTCGCGGTGACGACGCTCTCGTTCGACATTTCGCTGCTGGAGCTGTTCCTGCCGCTCATCGCCGGGGCACAGGTGGTGGTCGCCTCGCGCGAGGAGACGCGCGACGGGCGGCATTTGGCGCGCTTGCTCGACGAACACGGGATCACCGTCATGCAGGCGACCCCGGCCACTTGGCGGATGCTGTTCGCGGCCGGCTGGGAGGGGCGCAACGGCCTGCGCATCCTGTGCGGGGGGGAGGCGCTGCCGCGCGATCTCGCCGAGTTGCTGGTGCATTCGGCCGATGAGGTCTGGAACCTCTACGGGCCGACCGAGACCACCGTCTGGTCCACCTGCAACAAGGTGGAGCCCGGGGCTGCGACGATCTCGATCGGCCGCCCGATCGCCAATACCCAGATCTTCGTCCTCGACCCGGCCGGGAGGCCGCTGCCGCCGGGCTTTGTCGGCGAGCTCTGCATCGGCGGGGCTGGCCTCGCGCGGGGCTACCGCGGTCTCGCCGGGATGACGGCCGAACGTTTCCCTGAGGTCGAGTTGGCAGGCTTAGCAAACCAGAGGATCTACCGGACGGGCGACCTCGCCCGGTGGTTGCCGGACGGGACGCTCGAGTGCCTCGGCCGCATGGACGGCCAGACGAAACTGCGCGGTGTGCGCATGGAACTCGGCGAGATCGAGGCCGCCCTGCGCGCCCATCCGGACGTCGCCGACGCGGCGGTCGCCAAGCGCGGTGACCTGCCCGGCGGCGAGGCGCTCGTCGCCTACGTGGCCAGCGGCGCCGAAGCCGCGGAGCTCTGCGCGGAGCTGCGCACCCTGCTTGCGGAACGGCTGCCCGAGGCGATGCGGCCGGCCTATTACGAAGTCCTGCCCGCCCTGCCGCTGACCCCGAGCGGGAAGGTCGACCGCCTGCGCCTGCCGGCACCCGCGGCCGACCGCGCGGTGTCCGCCGGCCGCTACATCGCCCCGTCCACGGACAGCGAGCGCGCCCTGGCGGCGATCTTCGACGCCGCCTTCGCCCCGGCCCAGGTCGGCGTGCGTGACAACTTCTTCGAACTCGGAGGCGATTCCTTGCTCGCCGTCCGCATCGTGACCCAAGTCTCCGCCGCCTTCAGCCGCGAGGTGCCGCTCGACGCCTTCCTGCGCAACCCCACCATCGAGCAGCTCGCGCGCTATCTCCACGAATCGTCGGAGGGCGCACCGGGCGCGGCGCCGATGCCGGCGGGATCGGATCTCCCGGAACTCGATCACCTCGACCTCAAGCTCGTGGCGGAGGGGGACGAGTCGGCGTTGCCGGAGCTCGACGCCGTCGCCCTGGCGGCGGTGCCCGACGCCTTCGTCTCCGCGACCGGGCTCACCCGCGACGAACTCCTGCGCACCTGGTTCTCGGGCCCCCGGCTGACCAACACCTACGACACCCCGTGGGGGAAGCTGGGCGTCGTCATGCTGCCGCTGTTCGAGTCCGACCTCTACAAGGACGCCGCCGGCATCAAGCCGGCCGCCCTCGACGCCCTGCGCCTCGCCGCCCGGCTCGGCGCGCGCACAGTGTCGCTGACCGGCACCCTGCCGGGGGCGACCGACGGCGGCCGCGATCTGGTCACCTGGGTCAACGGTGAAGGCGTCAACCTGCCGATCATCACCACCGGCGAAGCCACGCGCGCCGCGACGGTCGTGAAGTCGGTGGAGGGCATCCTCGCGGCTTCGGGGCGCCCGCTACGCGAGCTGCGCGTCGCCTTCGTGGGCCTCGGATCGATCGGGCGCGGCTCGCTCGACCTGATGCTCGAGGTGCTGCCGCATCCGAAGTCGGTCGTCCTCTGCGACTTCTACCAGAGCGGCGAGCGCCTCGAGGGCATCCAAGACCAACTCTTGGCGAGCGGCTTCGAAGGCGAGATCGCCCTCGCGCCGGCTGCCGGCCAGTTGCCGGATGCCGTCTACAGTGCTGATTTGATCATCGCTGCCACCGGCGTGCCGGGGGTCATCGACGTGGCCAAAGTGAGACCGGGGGCGCTGTTGGTGGACTACTCGTTCCCGCCCGCCTTCCGCGTCGCCGATGCCGCCCGCCGCTGCAGCGAGAAGGCGGACTTGCTGTTCACCACCGGCGGCGAACTCCGGCTGCCGGGCGATCTCCCCGAAACCATCTACCTCCCGGAGACGGCGGCGAAACTCGTCGGCGAGATCGGACCGGAACGGGTGGCGAGCCTCGCCGGCCGCGACCCCCGCGAGATCACCGGCTGCGTGCTGGCAGCCCTCGTCACCGGGATGGCGCCGGATGTGAGGGTCACCCTCGGCGCGCTCTCGGGCGGCGATGTGTTGGCACACTACCGCTACCTCGGGGAGCTGGGCATCACACCCGCCCGCCTGCAGATGGCTGGCTTCTTCGTCCCCCAAGAAGTGATCAACCGCTTCCGCGGCGAAGGCGAAGGCGCTCGGGCTTGACCTCGCTCGAACACCATTCCCCAAGCGCGCTTGACCCTCCTAGCCCGGATCGATCACCACATTCGCAGGCGAGGTGCCGCCAGTCGTTGAGGCTGAGTAGGCGGCGGCAGGGATCGGCGAAGCGGCTGGGTAGACACCCTGCCCGAGCCGTTCCCAACGGCAACACCCTCAGCATCAACGAGGGCAAGCCGCAGCCCGGAGCTTGGTGATCGATTCGGGCTAGCCCGGATCGATCACCACATCCGCAGGCGAGGCGCCGCCGATCGTTGATGCTGAGTAGGCGGCGGCAGGGATCGGCGAAGCGGCTGGGTGAACACCCTGCCCGAGCCGGTCACCACGCCAACACCCTCAGCGTCAACGAGGGCGAGCCACAGCCCGGAGCTTGGTGATCGATCCGGGCTAGAGTCCTGACCGATAAGAGCGCATCGAAATTTGCGAGATTCGGAACGCAGTGGAGAAAGCCGAAGGCAAATTTTTTTCAAAGACAAGGCGTGAGGAGAATGGAACGCAGAGACATCGATCACCGGAGGTGACCCGGAGGGCGCAGCGTAGCGGAGTCAAAATGAAGCGGGCTTCACGGCCGACGAACAACGCCGTATTTGGAAAAAAGATCCGCGCCATCTCGAATCCGCAAGCGAAGCGAGCCAATTCCCAAAAAATCACCTTCCTCTTAAGTTCTATGCGAACTTTGAGGTCAGGACACTAGAGTCCCGACGCATGGACGACCTGTTCCAATTCGCCGACCGGGAACCCTCCGACCGACGCCGCCGCGGCGGACGGCCGGAGCGCGAGGTGCTCACCGTCACGGCGCTGACGCGCAAGATCCGCAACCTCCTCGAGCTGCGCGTCGGCGAGGTCTGGGTCGAGGGCGAGATCAGCAACCTCCGCAAGCAGGCCTCCGGGCACCAATATTTCACCCTCAAGGACTCCGGCGCGCAGATCTCCTGCGTCCTGTTCCGCGGCGACGCGCGGCAGCTCGCCGCGCCGCTGGCCGACGGCGCGCAGGTGC
Source organism: Verrucomicrobiia bacterium (assembly GCA_030430255.1). GTDB lineage: Bacteria > Verrucomicrobiota > Verrucomicrobiia > Verrucomicrobiales > DEV007 > JAUIGD01. Next base: position 5,309 of record JAUIGD010000233.1, on the reverse strand, counting down.
AGCTGTTCGGCTCGGTGTCCGTCTACGAGCCGCGCGGCAACTACCAGATCATCGCCCGCGTCGTGCAGGAGAAAGGCCTCGGCGCGCTGCAGGCGAAGTTCGAGGCGCTGAAACGCCGCCTCGCCGGGGAGGGGCTCTTCGACGAAGCCAAAAAGAAGCCGCTCGCCAAGTTCCCGCGCCGCGTCTGCCTGGTCACCTCGCCCAGCGCCGCCGCCCTGCAGGACATGCTGAACGTGCTCGGGCGCCGCTCGCCCTGGCTGGAGGTGCACATCTACCCCGTCCGCGTCCAGGGGAGGGAGGCCGCCGGCGAGATCGCCGCCGCGCTGGGGCACCTCGCCGCCGGCACCGGGCTGCCGCGCTTCGACACCGTCGTCCTCGCCCGCGGCGGCGGCTCGCTGGAGGACCTGTGGCCGTTCAACGAAGAGCGCGTCGCACGAGCCATCGATTTGTTAGACACGCCGGTCGTGTCCGCGGTCGGGCACGAGATCGACTTCACCATCTCCGACTTCGCGGCCGACCTGCGCGCCCCGACCCCGAGCGCCGCCGCCGAGCTGATCGCGCCGGACGCCGCCGAGCTGGGCGCCCGCCTCGAGGGCGCCCGCGGCGCCTTGCGGCGCCTTGCCGAGCGGGCGCTCGAGCGCTGGCGGGAGCGGGTCGATGGCTACGCCAAGAGCGCGCTGCTGCGCGAACCCGCGCGCGCCCTCGCCGACCGCGAACAGGGCCTCGACTGGCTCTCCGAACGGCTCGCGGCCACGCTGCGCGAAGCGCTGTCCGACCGTTCCGAGCAACTCGCCGAGCTGCGGCAGCGCCTCGCCTTGCGGCACCCCTTGCGGGTGCTCGAGTCCATCGCCGGCCGCTTCGACCTCGCCGGCAGCCGGCTCGCCGCCGCGGCCGAGGCCGCGCTCCGCGACCGCCGCGAACGCGTCGCCGCCGCGGGCACCGCGCTGCGCACGCTGGGCCCGGATTCCGTGCTCGCGCGCGGTTACTCCCTCACCCAGACGGCGGACGGCGAACTCGTCACCTCCCCCGACCAAGCCCCGCCCGGCACCCACCTGCGCACCCGCCTCGCCGGAGGCGAGATCGACAGCACCGCGATCGAACGCGCGTGAGCGACCGAGGCCGGCCTTCAGCGGGACGCGAGATCGACGCGGATTGCATCTCTCGCCGCGATCCCATGGGAGGGCGGGCCCCGTCTCCGCCGTGACGGGGCTGGCGGGCACGCGCCCCCAGCGTGCCGCCGCAGCGCGTCGGCCTGCCCGCCAATTCGCTGAGGTCGGGGTAGGGACCCGCCTCCGCCGACACCCAGGCCACGAAGCCACGCGTTGGCGCTGGCATTCACCTCCCCGGCGACGACGGGGCACGCCGTGCGGGCCGCTCGGTCATCGGTCGGGGCTAGGCGGAATGGCGCTAGCCCGGATCGATCACCACATCCGCAGGCGAGGCGCCGCCGATCGTTGATGCTGAGTAGGCGGCGGCAGGGATCGGCGAAGCGGCTGGGTGAACACCCTGCCCGAGCCGGTCACCACGCCAACACCCTCAGCGTTAACGAGGGCGAGCCACAGCCCGGAGCTTGGTGATCGATTCGGGCTAGGTTAAGTTAGCGTAGGCATCGACGGGTGGCAGCGTCCCGGTGCCCGCTCGCTTGGAGCCGTCAAGGCATCCGGGGCGTCCCGGTGGCTTAGCCGTTGATTCCATGGCGGGGTCCTTCCGGCGCTGCGCTTGTCAGGATGACACAGAACTTCCTCGGAAGGGCTGGTGGCCATCCCCGCACACCGCCCTGACTGCCCTCAAGTCCGCGGAGCGGTCACCCTGAGCAACGCGAAGGGCCTCTCACCGCGGTCCGCGTCTCCGGAGCCAATCGTGTTGAACGAACCCACCGCGTCCCCGGTTGGGAGCTCGACTCCAAGGGGCTGTTCCGCGCACGGCGAAAGCGGCGGCACCCATGAGATCTCCCGGAGCGAGCATCGGTTCCGTCCTCGGCCCAAACCGCCGAGAACCCGGCCTAACCAAGCGCCAGTCGGCCAGGCGCGCCCATCGCTCAATGCAGCTGCGGAGGTGCATCTCCCTCGTCGAACAGGTCGTCCAAGGGGCTGGCGGCGCGGCCGCTCATCGCGTGCACGACGTGGGTGTAGATCTCCGTCGTCTTCACGCTGGCGTGGCCGAGCGCTTCCTGGATCGACCGCAGATCGACCCCTCGCACCAACAGGTGCGTCGCGAACGAGTGCCGGAAGGTATGCGCCGTCACCCGCTTCTCGATGCCCGCCGACTTGACGGCCGCGGCGATCCATCGCGACACCGCTGCCGGCAGCACGTGGTGCCGCCTCAGCTCCCCCGCCGCGCGCGGATCTCGCGACAGCCCGTCGGCCGGGAACACGCAATACCACGCCCAGCGGTCGCCCACGTGACAGTCTCTGAGCGCGAGCGCGTGGGGCACGAAGACATTCGCTCCCCCCCTGCTCCTCGTCCTCCTCGAAACACAGCCGCGCCTTCGCCACCTGTCGCTCGAGCTTCCCGCGCAGGCGTGCGGGCATCGTCACGCAACGGTCTTTGTTCCCCTTCCCCCCTCTCACCCACACCAGCCCGTTGCCGAAATCGAGATCTTTGACCCGCAGTCGTAGCGCCTCGTTCACCCGCAGGCCGCATCCGTAGAGCAAGCCGACGACCGCCGAGGACACCCCACCCCCAAGCGCCCCGAGCACCGCGGCCACCTCGCCACGGCTGAGCACGATCGGCAGCCGCTTGCCCCGCTTCGGCCGCTTGGCGTCGATCTCGAACTCGCTCTTGAGGACGCGGCGAAAGAAGAACACCAGCGCGTTCAGCGCCTGGGTCTGCGTGGCCGCAGCGACGTTGCGGTTGACGGCCAGATGGTTGAGAAAAGCCTCCACTTCCTCCCCACCCATCTCGGCCGGATGGCGTAGCCCATGAAAGCGCACGAAACGCCGGTACCATCCGACGTACATGCGTTCGGTCGTCAGCGCGAGCCCCTCCCTCCGCGCCGCCGCCCGCAGCTGTTCTTCGAGCTTCATTGGGGAGGAGCAAATGCAATGTGCCCATTGGGGACATGCGAGAACAAGCACGAACTCGAAAAGGGGTGTGAAATCACTCCCTAGGCGCTATTTTCCAAATGAAAAACCAGATCCCGCAACGGCAGAACAGCCATATTTTTCATACCGGAGGGCATTTAAACGTCCGCCAGTTCCCTCGCGCGAAATTTTTCCCTAGGGCTTACTTGCAAGGTGGCAACGATAAGCGCCTTCACGTAGAGTCCGACCGAAACTCAACTGTTATCTTAAGAAATGAAAGCCGTAGATCAAAGGGAAGGGCTCAGACGCCAACACCGGGTAGTGGGCATGTTTGCTGTGATGCAATGCTGGCTAGAGAACATAGATGGGGTCTTCATGAGCCGACGGATGCTTGAAAGACTGCTCGGACTTGAGCGTTTCAGAGCTGAACGACTCAACTCCCTAAGCAGCGACATTAGTGACTTGTTTCCCCATTCGCAGAAGCTCGTTTACCAGCAGAGTAAGTTCGCGAGCCTTTTGATCTCCCGCGTGGAAATCACCCCGTATTGGGTTGGCGGCAGGATGAATGACGAAAAACGCTCAGCGGCCATTACCGAGAAAGGGCTTCGCTGCGCACCATTTAAGCTCTGGCCATATCCTTGGAGTTGGGAGAAGGACGATCTAACCGAGCACTTTCTCGCTCTGAAACCTATGTTTGGAGATCATGCGAACTTCGATGAGCGACTCATGCTCACATACATAAACCTCTTAGCGAGTGGTCACATTTCTGCTTCCACGTTCAAAGAATCATACGAGCCTGCCGCTGAATGAAGATAACAAGGCGGTGCACCCGACGCCTGACCCGCGGGCGAGTTGAGATCGTAAGGAAGGCTAGGAACTTGATCCTGTGATCAGTGCGCGCCCTCTGGTCAGGCGCCGGTGACCTTAAACGTTATCCCAAAAAAAACTAATCAGCACCCATGTCTGAAGAGAAATTCAAACTCCCAGGATCTTCGTACGAAGAATTAACGAAGATCATCAAAGGATACGGTAATCTAACAAAGCCTGCGAGCCTTGACGAGGTCAGCAAATTGACGGCACTCCACAAGACTATCGTTAGCCGCAACGCGGGTTTTCTGATTGAGATTGGAGTGCTCGATACCGGCGCAAAGAAATCGATTACCGATCCCGGCCGCAATCTAGCACGGGCACTGGAACATGAGATGCCGGACGAAATAGCTTCTGGGTGGCGTGAGCGCGTGTTGGCGACGGAATTTCTCACGAACCTCTTAACGTCCATCCGAATCAGAAAGGGGATGACAGAGGAGACGCTAACGTCGCACATTGCATACTCCGCAGGTCAGCCAAAGAAGGCCGGTCAAATGACCGGCTCTAGAACGATAATTGACATCTTGCGAGCAGCAGGTTGTATCCAAGAGTCGGACGGTAAGATTGTTGCTCCAGATCGAGGCTCGCCAGAACGAGAGGAATCGCCACCGCCGCCTGACAAGGACAGCGCACCAAGTGGAACGTCCGACCAGCCGTCGAAAGCTGTCCAGCCCGCCGAAGTCCCTTCAATTACAAAGACAGTGATTGAGGCTGACGGTGCCACAGTACGAATTAACATCGACCTAAAGGTCGAGTGCACTTCGTCCGATTTGGATGACCTGGGGCCAAAACTTCGACGAATACTCGATAGCATTTCGAACGCCGACGAGCCCGACGCAAACTCCTGAGCCTTCACCATGCCTCGGAGTTTCTCCAGATCGACCGCCGAACAGGTTGTCCAGGTTGTCGACGCCGTTCATTTCGGCGGCGATGTCGAGGTCGACTACGTCGAACGATTCTGTGATTTCTCAACAGATCAGGCCACTAATGCACTTCTCCTTGCATGCGACCTCGGTCTCATATCCGAAAACTCAGGATCGTATTCGGGCGATAGCATACTTTGCAATTTCTTCAGCACCGCGATTGAGACACAGAAGGCCTCGGCCCTACGGCTCGCGCTCCACGAATACGAGCCATTCCGGATATTCGTTGACCGTTTGCGGGCAACTGATTCTGCGGACACCGCGGCGCAGCAGACCAAAGCTGCGTTGGATTTGGATGCCCACCGGGAGGAGATCAAGGACACTCTGATTAGCCTCGGAACCTACACTGGAGCAATCGAGACGGAGTCCGGAGGCAGGTATGCAGTCACCGCCACTCCCGCTAGCGACCCGCTGGCCGACCTAGCCGCATCGTGCCGTAGCCAAGCATCTTCGGAGGCCGCGGTTCGGAAGCACATTGGAATTGAAGATGCACTCC
>JAUIGD010000651.1 GCA_030430255.1 Verrucomicrobiia bacterium | reverse complement strand
ACACTGCGTGTCCCCATCACAGGGAGCCTGACGGCGGCTGTTCCGGGTGTTCTGAATGCAGCGCTGGAAGACCGGCTGGCCATCGACGAGGCTCGGGCTGCCCGCCGTGAAGGGGCAGTCGAGGTCGACGTTGCAGCTCTCGCCACCGGAGTAGGAGGTCCACCAGACGCGGTCGTTCTGGTGCGAGGTGTGAATGCCGTTGAGGGTGTCCGTGGAACGGTGCCGGGGGTCGCCAACGAAGGCTTCCGCAAGGTTGAAGTAGTTCCAGTTCACCGCGGCGCGGTCGTAGCGGCCAAGGCCCATGGAGTCGGCAAGGTCGCCGTTGTAGTCCATGGTCGAAGCCGTCGTGTAGTTGTGCAGGCCAGCGGCGGCACGCTCGTTGCGGACCCGGCGGAGTTCCGCCTGGTACTCGTTGAGTTCCTGAGCGCCAACGTGGTCGAAGGCGTCGCCCGGAGTGTTGAAGTCCTCAAGGCGGGGAAGCTCAAGGTCGCGGCCCATGGCCACGTGGAAGTAGCCGTCGCCGTAGTTGTCGCGGTCGAAGCTCGCGCCGAAGTTGTGCCGGAGGCCGACACTGTGGCCGAGCTCGTGCTGCTGCACGGAGCGGAGGTACATCTGCTGGAGGCGGATGGAGGCCTCGCCGAGGGGGCGACCGCGGAAGGCTTCCGCCCAGTAGCCCCAGTAACGCTGGCGGAGGAAGCTCCGGACGTCGGTGAGGTGGGAGAAGTCCGCGTTCATGCGGGCGAGGGTGATGTCCTGCATTCCCTGGTTCCGGAGCTGGCCGAGAAGGCCGCCGGGGCGGAAGGGAGAGGTGCGGTCGATGACCTGGCGGTCGGTCGCCTGAAGGCTCGGGTCAACCTCGAAGACCGCGTTGTCGCGGATGCCGTTGTTGAAGAGACCGTTCATGAGCTCCGGGCTGAGGCCCTCGAGCATCCGCGCCTCGGCGGGGGTGCCCTGGAGGTTCATCATCCGATCCTGGAGGATCTGGAATCCGGCGTCTTCCTCAAGAAGGCCCTCGATGCGCGGACGGGCCGCCTCGATGCGCTCCTGGAGGTAGTCGGAGATGGCGTGGGTCGGCATGGCCGGACGACCGTAGTCGTCGATGGTCACACCGTCGGTGCCGCTCGGGGCGACGCGAACCGGGCGTTCCACGTGGTTGCGAATGCCAGCGTAGTAGGCGCGGCGGTTCTCACCGGAGAAGAAGCGCGTGTCGGCGCCCTCTTCACCCGCAGCGCAGCCGCCGGCTTCTTCGTTGGTGCAGCGAAGAACGGGGAACCACTCGGTGGCGACGTAGGCCATGTTCTCGGACACGGCGCCGGAGTAGTTGGCGTCGGCGGAGATGATCTCGCCGTTGGTGGGGTCGAGACGAATCTCGGAGACACCGCCGAAGGGCGTGTAGACCTGGTCGATGTAGTTGAAGAACTGGTGGCGGGGGTCGCCGAGTTCTTCCCAACGCACGGCGGCGTCGTTCTCGTCGGTCACGTCGTCGCAGTGGGTGTTGGCGTCGGTACGGTGCCAGTCGCAGGTGTTCGACTTGAGGACGAACTTGCACTCTTCACCCTGGAACTCCCACCGGTAGGCGGAGGGAAGGGGGTAGTCGTCGTAGCTGCTCGGGCGAGCGGGCTCGCTCCAGCTGTCGGCGTTGACGATCTGGCAGTCGAAGGGTTCGGTGACGCCCATGCTGGCGTACTCGTCGGGGGAGACGAAGGGGTCCCAGCGGCCGGAGCAGCTGTCGCCGACGACATCGGCGGAGCCGGTGAAGCAGTAGCCGGTCGGGTCTTCGTCCTGCACGGGGACGCGAATCGCGCTGTAGTCCGGAACCACGCGGTTCTGGGCGGCGCGCCAGCCCTCCATGAAGACCTCGGTCCA
>JAUIGD010000232.1 GCA_030430255.1 Verrucomicrobiia bacterium | reverse complement strand
GACGGCGGTCTTCGTCTCGACCTCCGACCAGCCGCCGGCGGTGAGGGCGGGGTTCGACTGCAGCGAGTAGCGGAATCCCGGGAGCGCCCCGTCCAGGTCGATCTCGACCCCCCCTGGGTCACCGGGTCGGATCGAAATCGAGCCAGCGGGGAAGTGGGAGGCCAGCGCGAGGGCCGATGCCGCGCCGATCTGTTGTTGGCCGCCGGCGTCGAAGTGGAGGGCATCGGCGAGCAGCGAGAAGGGATCGGAATCCACCAATTCGACCGCCGGGTCGGCGGCGGCGACCGCCGTCTGGGCATCCCGGACGGCGGCGAGGTTGGCCAGCGGAAGGTTGGTCTGCCCGCTGGAGAGGCGGACGACGACGAAGGGCAGATCGGCGCCGAAGGTCTGTCGGACATCGGCGATGAAGGCGGTCAGGTTGGCGCTGTACTCCTCGTGGTAGCCCTGGCGGGCGTCGCGTTCGCCCTGGACCCAGACGAGCCCTTCGATGGCGATGCGCGCGTCGGGATGGGCGGCGGCCAGCGCCGCGAGGCCGTTGGCGACCGCCGTCTGCAGGGCCACGTATTCGGTGCCGTCGCCCGCGGTCGTCGCGTCGCCTCCAGCCTTCCATTGGTTCTTGAGGTCGGTGCCCCCGTTGGCGTGTTTCAGGATCGCGACCCGGCTCGCCGGCTCGCCGGCGACGAGGTCGGCCAGCGTGCGCCCGAGGGTGATCTCGGGGCCGAACTGCGAGTCGGGTTGCAGGCTGCGCAGCGGTCCGCCCGCCCCTTCGAAGAAATCGACGTCGCCCTGCGGGGACTGGAGGTCCACCGGCGCCGTCGGCAGCCCCGAGGGGTCACCGCGCCCATCGGCGTTGCTTTGGCCGGCGACCAGGAACACGCGCAGCCGGCCTGCCGGCTCGGGGGGTGGAGGGGGCGGGGGCAGCTCGCCGTCGAGGAACAAGCCCTCGACCTGTGCCGCGTCTATGGCCTCGCCGAAGACATAGAGTTCGTCGATCTGGCCGTCCATCGACTGGGTCGTCTGATTGAAAGCCTGGCCGACCGAGGTGATGGCGAAGGAGGTCGTGATCGCCCGAGTGCCGAGCGAGGCGTTGTCGTAGAAGACCTCGATCTGGCCGGCGCCGTCGGCGACCACCGCCCAGTGGTGGTAGGCGCCGTCGGGCTGCACGCCGTCGTTGTAGTCGGCGTTCGCGCCGGCGGAGTTGCGGAAACGGAGGCCGTCGACCGCCCCGTCGCGCGGGATCCAGATGAAGTCGCTGCCGCCCAAATCGCCGACGACCATCCCGCTGCGGGGGTCGGCGCCGGGGCGGTGGCGTGCCCAGAACGCGATCGACCACGGTTCGCCGGCGGCGAATTCCAGCGGGGTGGTGAAATTGAGGTATTCCTCGTCTGCGGTGCTGCTACTGAGATCCAACGCCCCCGCGCCGGCGGCGCGCTCCGCTTCGGCCGTCGTGACCGAGGGGCTGCCGGCGCCGGCGACGAGGTGGTTGCCGGCGCCCGAGGCATCGGAAAAATCGCTGTCGAACGGGAAGTAGGCGAGCGGTTCGGCGCGCGCGCCCGCGGTGCAGACGGCGACGGCGGCGACCGCGATCAGGGGGGGGCGCATCAGGGCAATCGGGGGTGGCGGGAGGGTGGCGGTGACGGCGGGCCGGGGGCGGCCGGCCGCGGCAGGTTAAGGCTGACCGGCGGCGCGCTCCACCCGGACGTAGAACTCGCCCGCGGCCTCCGGAGGCAGACCGCCCAGGTCGAAGCTGCGTTCGGTTTCCCCGCCGGCGTCACCGACCACGAAATCGTCGAACTCCCCCTCCCAATCCGCGAGATCGAACGAATACTTCACCGCGTAGACCGCCCCCTCCGAGGAGGCCCAGCGGAGGGTCAGGGTATCACCGGCGACGCTGAAACGGGTGATCGCGAACGCCGGGCCGATGCCGCCACCGTTGAACAAGCGATCCACTTCGGCGGCGTCGATCGCCTCGTCGTAGAGGTAGAGTTCGTCGATCTGGCCGTCCATCGACTGCGTGGTCTGGTTGAAGGCCTGGCCGACGGAGGTCATCGAGATGCTCGTGTCGAGCGCCATCGACCCGAGGGAACCGTTGTCGTAGTAGACTTCCACGTTGCCGCTGCCGTCGGCGACCACGGCGAAATGGTGGAAGTCCCCGGCCGGCTCGACGCCGTCAGGCGGGGTCAGGTAGTCGGCCTGGGTCGCGTTGTTCACGGTGCGCACGCGGATGCCGTCCACCGCGCCGTCGCGGGGGATCCAGATGAAGTCGCTCGAGTTCGAGCGGTCGCCGATGATCATCCCCGTGCGCCCGTCATTGCCGGGGCGGTGGCGCGCCCAGAACGCGACCGACCACGGATCGGTGGGGCCGAACGCGAGCGGAACCGAGAAATCGAGGTAGGCCTCGTCGGTGATGGCGCTGGCGAAGTCGCAGGCGCCGCCGCCGAAGCGGTGTTCGTCCGCGGCCGCGGTGATGGTCGGGGCGAGCGCCCCCCCCGCGCCGACCCCCACCGGGGTGAGGTCGTTGCCGTTGGCCGAGGCGTCGGTGAAATCGGCGTCGAAGGGGTAGTGCACCAGAGTCGGGATGAGCCCGGGATCCGGCGGGGTGTTCGAATCGAACAGGGCCGCGACCGCCGCGGCGCCGAGCGCGCCGCCGAAGAGGTAGAGCTCATCGATCTGGCCGTTCATCGACTGCGCGGTCTGGTTGAAGGCATGGCCGACCGAGGTGACCACGAAGGCGCTTTCGATCGCCATGCTGCCGAGCGGGGCTTTGTCCCGGTAGAGGGTCACGCTGCCCGAACCGTCGGCGACCATCGCCCAGTGGTGGAAGGTGTTGTCGTCGGCGATCCCACCGAAGTCGGCGCTGGCGTTCGCGGCGTTGCGGAAGCGGAAGCCCATGATGACGCCATCGCCTGGGATCCAGATGAAATTCGCCGTGCTCAGGTCGCCGGCGATCATGCCGGTGCGGCCGTCGGTGCCGGGGCGGTTGCGCGCCCAGAACGCGATGCTCCACGCGTCCCCGGCGGCGAACTCGAGCGGTGCCTCGAGGTCGAGATACACGGCGTCGGCGGTGCTGCTGGCGAGGTCGAGCGCGCCGCCGCCGAAGCGGTGTTCGCCGGCTGCGGTGGTGATCTGCGGCGCGGCGGCCGGGGCACCGGGGGCGACCAGGTGGTTGCCGTTGCCCGAGGCGTCGGCGAAGTCGTCGTCGAAGGGAAAATAGCCGATCAGGGAACCGGGCGCCGCCGTCGCGAGCAAGGCCGCCGCCGCGCCCGCCGCGATGATGCGGGCGAGCGGTCGCGCGCTGCCGGTCCCGGCGGTCATGACACGGTGGGGGGACGCGTCCGGCCGCCGCGCCGCCGCCGCAGCAGGGCGACGCCGCCGAGCGCGGCGAGCAGACCGGACGACGGCTCGGGGATGTTGTTGAAGAGGGCGTCGACCCGGGCGGCGTCGATCGCCTCATCGAATAGGTAGAGCTCGTCGATCTGGCCGTTCATCGACTGTGTGGCTTGGTTGAAGGCCTGGCCGACCGAAGTGATGCTCAGGGAGGTGTTCAGCGCCTGCACCCCGAGCGAGGCGTTGTCGTAGAACACCTCGACGTTGCCGGAGCCGTCGGCGATCACGGCGAAGTGGTGGAACACGCCCGCCGGCTCGACGCCTGCCGGCGGCGTCGTGTAGTCGGCCTGCGTCGTGTTGTTGAGGGTCCGCACGCGGATGCCGTCGACCGCCCCGTCGCGCGGGATCCAGATGAAGTTCGCGGCGTCGGAGGGGTCGCCGACGATCATGCCCGTGCGCCCGTCGTTGCCGGGGCGGTGGCGAGCCCAAAACGCGACCGACCAGGCATCGGAGGCGCTGAAGCTGATCGGCGTGGTCAGGTCGTAGTAGGCCTGGTCGGTGACCGCGCTGTTGAAGTCCGCCGCACCGCCGCCGAACATCGACTCGCCGGCGGTGGTGGTGATCATCGCGCTCGCCGCGCCCGAGGTGATCGGGCCGGTCAGGTGGTTGCCGTTTCCGGAGGCATCCGACGTGTCCGCGTCGAACGGGTAGTAGGCGATCACGCCCGCGGGCGCCGCGGTGACCGCCAGCCCGAGGGCGGCGGCCGGCAGGAGGAACAGGAATTTCACGGGGGTGAATATGGGGAATTTGACCGCTGACTTTCAAGCCCAAATCGGAACCGATCCGCGAGCGCCGCCGGGGGTGCCTCCGATTTACCCCGGATCGCCCGGATCGCCCGGATCGATCACCACATCCGCAGGCGAGGCGCCGCCGATCGTTGATGCTGAGCAGGCGGCGGCAGGGATCGGCGAAGCGGCTGAGTAGACACCCTGCCCGAGCCGATCCCAACGCCAACACCCTCAGCATCAACGAGGGCAAGCCGCAGCCCGGAGCTTGGTGATCGATTCGGGTTAGGGGCGTCCGAACGCGGGCGCGCGACGTTTCCCCTGCATGGCGAACCCGCGCATCCACCTCGTCCTCGGCGACCAGCTCGACCACCGCTCGGCGCTGTTCGACGCCTTCGACGCCGACCGGGACGTGCTGTGGATGGCCGAGACCGTCGAGGAGGCGACCCACGTCTGGTGCCACCAGCTGCGCCTGGCGTTCTTCTTCAGCGCCATGCGCCACTTCCGCGACGCCCAGCGCGACGCGGGGCGGACGGTGCGCTACCACCCGATCGAGGAGGGCGCGGCCGACTTCGCGGCCGCCCTGCAGCGAGACGCGGAGGAGCTGGGCGCCGAGGAGTTCGTGGTGGTCGAACCCGGCGACCACCGGGTCCGGGCGATGCTGGAGCGCGCGGCGGAAGCGGCGGGCGCGCGCTTGGAAGTGCTGCCCGACCGCCACTTCTACGACTCGCCAGCGGGCTTCGCCGACTTCGCCGACGGGCGCAAGTCGCTGGTGCTCGAAACCTACTACCGCGCGCTGCGCAAGCGCCACGGGGTGCTCGTCGACGGCGACGGCGAGCCCGAGGGCGGCGCGTGGAACTACGACAAGGACAACCGCGAGAGCTTCGGCAAGGGCGGCCCAAGCGGGGTGCCCCCCCTGCCCCGCTGCGCCCCCGACACCGTGACGCGCGAGGTGATGGCGACGGTGGCCGACCGCTTCGGCGACCACCCGGGGAACCTCGACCACTTCGATCTGCCGGTCACCCGGGAGGACGCCTTGGCCTACCTGGACGACTTCGTCACCCGGCGGCTGCCCGACTTCGGCCGCTACCAAGACGCGCTCTGGGAGGGCGAGCGCTTCCTCTACCACTCGCGGCTCTCGGCGCTGCTCAACGTCAAACTCCTCTCGCCGCGGGAGGCCGTCGATGCGGCGGTGGCCGCGTATGGGCAGGGCGCCGTTCCCTTGAACAGCGTCGAGGGCTTCGTGCGCCAGATCCTCGGCTGGCGCGAGTTCGTACGCGGCATCTACTTCCTCGAAGGGTCCGGCTACCTCGACCGCAACGCGCTCGGGGCGGGCGAGCCTTTGCCCGCGTTCTATTGGGATGGCGAGACCGACATGGCCTGCGTCCGCGACGCCATGCGCAACGTGATCGACCACGGATACGCGCACCACATCCAGCGGCTCATGGTGCTCGGCCTGTTCGCGCTGAACCTCGGCGTCGACCCCCTCGCCTTCCACGAGTGGCACATGGCGATGTACCTCGACGCCATCGACTGGGCCTCGGCGCCGAACACGATCGGCATGAGCCAGTACGCCGACGGCGGCATCGTCGGCACCAAGCCCTACTGCGCCAGCGGCAACTACATCTCCAAGATGGGCAACCACTGCCGCGGCTGCCGCTTCGACCCGAAGGCCGCCACCGGCGACGACGCCTGCCCCTTCACGACCCTCTACTGGGACTTCCTCGACCGCCACCACGCGCGGCTGAAGGGCAACCGCCGCATGGGATTCCAGGTCAAAAACTGGGAGCGCAAGGGCGAGGCCGAACGCGCCGAGATCACCGCCGCCGCCGAGGCGCTCAAGCGGCGGCTGCGCGAGGCTTGAGATAGGGCGGCATCGCCGAGGCCGCTGCCGCGCGCGGAAAACGGGGGACGTTCTCACTTCGGTTGGTGCTGGAGGGCGGAGCTCCGTCTCCGCCGTGGCTGGCCCGAAGGCGCCCGCCTCGACCCCCTCCTGGCTTCTGGCTTCTGGCTTCTGGCTCTGGCTCTGGCTTCTGGCTCTGGCTCTGGCTTCTGGCTTCTGGCTCCTGCCTTCTGGCCTCTGGCCTCTGGCTAGCGGCGCAGCTCGGAGAACACGTCCCCGGTCGGCCGCTCCGGCAGCGTCGCCTTCCAGGCCTCGAGCTTGGCGTGGAGCGCTTCGGTCCGCTCCGGTTCGGCGACCGCGAGGTCGTTTTGCTCGAGCGGGTCTGCCGCGAGGTCGAAGAGGACGCGGTGGCTGCCGGTGTGGTTGGCGACCAGCTTCCAGTTCGCCTCGACGATCGCGTAGGCGCCCCAGTGGTCGGGCTTGTTGGGCCGCGCCGGCCAGGGGGCGCCGATCTTCCAAAACAGCGCTTTCTCGCGCACGGGCGCGACCTTGCCCCGCAGGGTTTCGACCTGGCTGACGCCGTCGGCTTGATAGCCCTCCGGGGGGGGCGCGCCGGCCAGCTCGCAGAAGGTCGGCAACAGGTCGACGGCGGAGATCAGCGATCGGTCGTCGACCGCGCCCGCCGGGATGTGCCCCGGCCAGCGGGCGATGAAGGGCACGCCGACCCCTCCCTCGAAGAGGCAACCCTTGTAGCCGCGGCGCCCGCCGGTGGTGCCCTTGGCGGCGGCGATGCCCCACCCGGCGCCGGTGGCGGTGTCGTAGCTCAGCTCCAGCTCCGCCGGGCCCGCGGCGCGCGCCGGGCCGTTGTCGGAGCTGAAGATGACCAGGGTGTCGCCGGCCAGCCCGAGCCGGTCGAGCGCGTCCAGCACCTCGCCGATGCGGTCGTCGGCATGGGCGAGCACGCTGGCGTAGATCTGGTCGGCGCGGTCTTCGATGTGGCGGGTGCGCCACTCGTACTTGGGGACGGTGTGGAACGGCGTGTGTGGCTCGTGCACCCAGAGGTTGACGAAGAAGGGCTTCCCCTCGGCGGCGGCGCGTTCGATGAAGGCCACGGTGCGGCGGGCGTCGTCGTGCACGGGCATCTGCTCGCCGGAGCAGTTGAAGGCGCCGTATTCGTCGAAGCCGTACTCCGCGGGCGTCGGCGAGTCGGGGATCATGTCGTTGGCGAGGTGCCACTTGCCGAAATGCGCGGTCCGGTACCCCGCGCCCTGGAGCATGCGCGGCAGCAGCGGGGCCTCGGGGTCGAGCCAGTCCGGCATGCCGCGCTTGGCGTTGCTCGGCACCCAAGCGAAGTGCCCATCGATATGGTAGCGGGCCGGGAAGTGGCCGGTCATCACGGCGGTCCGGCTCGGCGAGCAGACGCCGCTGGCGACGGTGAAGCGGTGGAAGTCCGTCCCCTCGGCGGCGAGCCGGTCGATGTTCGGGGTCTCGACATAGGGGTGGCCGTGGCAGGACAGGTCGCCCCAACCCCAGTCGTCGGCAAAGATGAACAGGATGTTGGGTTTGGGGGCGGCGGCCGAGACGGCCACGCCCAGACCGATCAGGTGCAATGCCAGCGGCAGGAGCGGGAAGCGCATCGCGGGAACGTAGCCCGGATCGACCGCCAATTCCATGGCCGCGGTGGCGCGGCCTCCCGTCGCTCAAGGCGCGGACCCGCCCTCGGCCAGCCATTCGCACAGGGTGGTCACGCGGTCGATGAACACCGCGCTCGAGAGGTAGCGGTCGCCGGGCTGGAACTTCGGTTGGCCGACCAGGGGCCCGCGCCCCTCGACGACGCTGACCCAGCGGCCCTGGGCGTCGAGCGCGGCGAGGATCCTCTCGACCTCCCGGTCGCTCGGAGGTTTGGGGCGGCCGGCCTCCCCGGCCAGCCGCTCGGCGATGTCATCGAGGTTCGGGTTCACCTTCCAGGCGTAGTGACCGGGCAGGCGGGAGTCGTCGTGGGTGAGGGTGTAGACGTCGCCACGCCGTTCCATGTAGAGCGGGCGATCGGTGCCGATCTCGATGTAGCGCGGCAGCCGGCCATCGGGCAGGACGCGGCCGCGCAGGTATTCGAGCGAGCGGGCGACCGGCGCGCGGAAGCGTTCGTCCCCGGTCGCCGCGGCGATGGCGATCAAGGCTTCGAGCACATCCTCCGACTCGCGGGTCGCGATCGCCGGCGGCTCGAACTTGCGCGCCCAAGCGGGGCGCATCTCGGAGGTGTATTGCTGCGCCCAGGCGGGCTGCGGTTCGGGGAGGCGGGCGCGCAGCAGGAAGCCGCCAAAGCGCCGCAGGGCCTCGAGGAATCGCCCGTCGTCGCGGTAGGTGCGGTGGGCCTCGATCAGCGTGCTCGACACGGTGCCGGCGATGCCGTCGTTGAGGGTGGGGAGGTCCCAGTAGGCTTTGACGCGGTGCTCGGTCCGCCAGTCGTAGTCCGGGGCGGAGGCGCGGCGGCGCGGGTCGACCTCTAACAAATCCCCGCCGTCCCAAACTTGCGGGAAGCCGCCGTTGGCGAGCTGCGCGCCGAGCAGGGCATCGAGCGCGCACATGGCCGCCTCGTGGACGGGCCCGTGCTCGAACTCGAGGGCGCGGTCGAGCTTGATCAAGAAGCGCAGCGCCGCGGGGGTGATGTCGTCGTCGAGCGTCGAGTAGTTGCGCCCCTCCGGGTTGCCCCGGCCGCCGCGGTAGCGCCCGGCGTGGGCGGCGGCGGGATCGAACTCGATCGAGTTCGTCCAGCCGCCCGACTCAAGCTGACCGTGCCGCAGCGCCGCCGCTGCCGCCAGGGCGGCCGCTTTGTGCTCCGGGTCGCCGGTCGCGAGCCATGCGGCCAACATGGCCTCTCCGACCGCCGGAGTGCCCGGGGGCTGCACCCAGACCTGGGTCGGTGTCGCCTCGCCTTCGCCCCAACGCCGCGTCAGGTCCTCCGAGTAGTAATAGACGTAGCCGCCCTCCGTCGCGACCTGTTCGGCGAAGTAGCGCGTCGCGAGCGCGAGGCCCTCGATCACCTCGGCGCGCGAGGGGTCGCCCTGGGCCGCCGCGCTGCCGAGGTTGGCGGCGGCGATGAGGGCGCAAGGGGTCAGGCGTCGCATGCGGCGGGCGGGATGTCGATGGGGTTCATGCGGAGGCCTCCACCGGCGGCGCACCGGCGGCGGTCGCTTCCACGCTCGGCCCCAACCGGCGCCCGATGGATCCGCGGGGGAGGCCCGCAGGGAATTCAGCGGCCCAGTTGCGAGCAGCGCTCCACGAGGCGCTGGAGGCCGCGCACGAAATCCCAGGCGGGGACATTTGCCTGCAGTTCGTAGACGACGAGGCTGAGGCGGTTGGCCGCAGCGCGGGCGGACTCGACGTCGGCGGCCTCGAGCGCGGTGGCGAGGGCGTCGATGCGTTGGCCGAACGCTTCGGAGAGGTCGTCGAAGTGGCGCCCGTGGATGTTGTTGAGGCGCCCGATGACGAGATCGTAGTCCCGCCCGAACTCGCGGGCGGCGTGGGAGAGGATCTGCACCTGCTGCTCGAGGCTCAGCAGCGGTTGCTCCGCCTCGACGGCCTCTTCCGCGACCGCGGCGAGCGGGGCGGACTTGGCGCGCACCTTGGGTTCGATGACCGGTCGGAGTTGGCGGAACAGCCAAGAATCCGCGAGGTCGGGGGCGAGGGAGAGAGTACCAGTGGCCATAGGATGTGGACAGAGACTTCAGGCGCTCGGAATCGGGCACAGGTCACCGCAGGCGCCTACCGCGGTTACGAAAGATGACGAGAAAACCGGGAATTTCAACCTCCGGTGAACATTTTGTCACCGCAGGCAAAATTTAGGGCGTGTTTGAAAACGAATCGAGAGCGTCACAGCGAGCGGTTTTGGCCGCAGGCAAGGCGGGGCGAGGCCGCAGGAAGTGGGGGTCGATGCTCACTCTAGCCCGGATCGATCACCACATCCGCAGGCGAGGCGCCGCCATTCGTTGATGCTGAGTAGGCGGCGGCAGGGATCGGCGAAGCGGCT
>JAUIGD010000231.1 GCA_030430255.1 Verrucomicrobiia bacterium | reverse complement strand
GGCGGCAAAGCTCAACGAGACCCTCCGCGCCGACGACGAGGACTTCTACGAGACCGACGAGGACAGGCTCAACAAGATCATCGAGAGCCGCCGCTTCCTCGACAACGCCAGCTACTTCGCCTTCACCGCGACGCCCAAGAACAAGACGCTCGAGCTGTTCGGGGAGAGGCAGCCGGACGGCACCTTCCAACCCTTCCACACCTACACCATGCGGCAGGCCATCGACGAGGGCTTCATCCTCGACGTCCTACAGAACTACACGGCCTGGTCGAGCTACTACAAGCTGCTCAAGAAGGTCGAGGACGACCCCAGCGTCGACGCCAAGAAGGCGCGGAAGAAGATGAAGAAGTTCGTGGAGGGCCACGAGCATGCCATCCGCACCAAGGCCGAGATCATGGTCGACCACTTCCACGACGAGGTGATCGCCAAGCGCAAGATCAACGGCAAGGCCAAGGCGATGGTCGTCACCTCCGGCATCGAGCGCGCCATCCAGTACAAGCTGGCCTTCGACGCCTACCTGCGGGAATGCCGCAGCCCCTACCGCGCCCTCGTCGCCTTCACGGGAGAGAAGAAGTACAAGGACGAGAAATACACCGAAGACAGCATGAACGGATTCGCCGGGGCGGGGATCCCCGACGCGTTCGACCAGGACGAATACCGTTTCCTCATCGTCGCCGAGAAGTTCCAGACCGGCTTCGACCAGCCCAAGCTGCACACCATGTACGTCGACAAGGAGCTGGCCGGCGTCCAGGCCGTGCAGACCCTCTCCCGGCTCAACCGCACCATGCCGGGTGTGAAGCGCGAAACCTTCGTCCTCGATTTCCACAACGAGGCGGAGCGGATTCGCGAGGCCTTCGAGCCCTACTACCGCACGACGATCCTCAGCGAGGAGACCGACCCCGACAAGCTGCACGACCTGAAGGCCGAGCTCGACGCCGCCCAGGTCTACGGCCAGGACGAGGTCGATGCCTTCGTCTCGAAGTTCCTCGCCGGGGCCATCCGCTACGACCTCGACCTCATCCTCGACGCCTGCGCCGCCCACTACAAAGACGAGCTCGCCGAGGACGCGCAGATCAAGTTCAAGGGCAACGCCAAAGCCTTCGTCCGCACCTACAACTTCCTCGGCGGCATCCTGCCGTTCAAGAACCCGGAGTGGGAGAAGCTCGGCATCTTCCTCCGCTTCCTCGTCCACAAGCTGCCCTCGCCGGAAGACCCGGATCTGGCGGCGGGCGTCATGGAGGCCATCGACATGGATTCCTACCGGGTCGAGAAAAAGGCCACCGAGAGTATCCTCCTCGAAGGCGATGAGTTGCTCGGCCCCCTGCCCATCGGCGGCGGCGGTGGAAGGCCAGATCCGGAATTTGATCTGCTGTCGAACATCATCAAGACCTTCAACGACCAGTTCGGCAACATCGCTTGGGAGGACGAAGATCGCCTGCGCAAGACGATGGAGGAACTGCAGGAGAAGATCCGGGACAACGAGGGATTTCAGAACGCCAAGAGCAGCAAGCAGAACGAACAGACCATCCGCATCGCTCACGACGACGCCCTGAAAGTCGCCATGCTCGGCCTGATGAAGGACCACACCCAACTCTATAAGCTCTATGCCAACAATAAGGACTTCAAACGCGCCCTCGCCGACGCGCTCTTCCGCCTGACGATGGATGATGGCGTAGCGTAGGCAAAGGCTAAAGGCCGCGCGGCATCTCGACTTTGGAAAGTCGGGCGGCGCTCAGCCGCCGGTGGCTTTCTTGAGGTCGATCCAGGCGGCGAGGCGGGCTTCTTTGGCGCGCAGGGCGGCGCGCTCGGCCTCGAGGGCGCGGCGCTGGTCCTCGAGCACCTCCAACTGCGAGACGACGCCGGCGTCGAACTTCTCGCGGCTGCGCCGGTAGACCTTCGCCAAGGAGGCGGCGCTGGCCTCGGCGCTCTGCTGGATGGCGGCGTGGGCGGCGAGATCCGTCAGCGCGGCGGCGGTCTCCTCGAGCGCCCGCAGGACCTTCTCGCGGTACTCGGCGGCGGCGAGCTGGGCGCGGGCGTCGCGGCGCTTCGCCTCGGCGCGGCGCGCGGGGTCCCAGAGCGGGACCTCCAAGGTCGGCGCGACTTGGGCGACCCACTCGTCGACCGAGGGCGCCAGGCGCATGGCGCGGCCGGAGGCGATGCCGGTGAACTGCAGCTTCGGCAACAGGTCGAGCGCGGCGGCGCGGGAGAGGTGCCAGGTCGACGCCACCCGCGCGCTCGCGGCGCGGAGGTCGGGGCGGGCGGCGAGCACCTCGGTCTTCACGACCTCCGGCAGCGCGGGGACGCTCGCCATCGACGGCGCGGCCAACCAGTCGGAGGCGCCCGGGTCGCGGCCGAGCAGGCGGTCGAGCGCCAGCTCGGCGAGGTGGCGCTGGCGGCGGAGCTCGTCGATCTCGCGCTGCAGGGCGTCGCCCTCGGCGCTCCCCCGGTCGGCGAGGTCGTCGCTGACGATGCCCGCGCCGGCTTTCTCGCGCAGCCGGGCGACGGTGTCGCGGTTGGCCTCGAGCGTCGCGGCGACGACCTTTTCCTCGGCGGCGAGCCGGCGCCGCGAGACGTCGAGGCGGGCGATCTCGGAGACCAGCAGCAGGCGCCCGGCCTCCTCGTCGGCGAAGGCGGCCTCGACCTCGCGCCGCGCGCCCGCGCGCAACTGCCGCACGCGCCCCCAGAAGTCGAGCTCCCAGGCGAAGCTCGCTTCGCCGCGGTAGCGCATGACGCCCTCGGGGCGGCCGCCGGTCTCGAACCCCTGCCGCTCGCCGAACGCGCGCGCGCCGCCGAGCGAGAGGATCGGTTGGGCATCGGCGGTCAGCAGGCGGGCATCGGCGTGGGCGACCTCGACCCGCGCGGCGAGGACCTCGATGCCCGGCGAGTTCTGCAAGGCCTCGTCGACCAGCGCGCCGAGTTCGCGCCCGCCGACTTCGCGCCACCACTCGGTGGTCGGGGCGCGGCCGACCGCCGCCGCGTCGGCGTCGGCGTCGGCGTCGGCGTCGGCGGCGTTCCGGCGGGAGCCGGTGCCAGCACAGGCGGCGAGGGTGGCCGCGGTGGCGAGGCAGGCGAGGGCGTTCAAATGGCGCATCAAATGGTGGGCTTTCGTCGTTTTCTGCCGGGGACCGACCATCGAAACCAAGCTAGGCCGGATCGATCACCACCTCCGCAGGCGAGGCGCCGCCATTCGTTGAGGCTGAGCAGGCGGCGGCAGGGACCGGTGAAGCGGCTGGGTGAACACCCTGCCCGAGCCGGTCACCACGCCAACGCCCTCAGCGTCAACGAGGGCAAGCCGCAGCCCGGAGCTTGGTGATCGATTCGGGCTAGGCCGCGCAAGCGGTTTAGGCGGCAAGCAGCGGGTGGCTCGCTGTCGCGACGCGGCGTTCATCGGTCGGGAGGGCGAAGGGAGGCAGAGCTTCTCCCGCCCCTGCCGGGGCGGATCCGTTTGCCATCCAACCCGGGGTTCCGCTGGCGCTCCACCCCGCGCTACCTTCTCCCGTGCCTCCGGCACTCCTCCATCTGCGGCGGCGAGGCTGGCGAGGTGGCGGCGCATCGGCTGGTCGGTCGGGACGGTGTGTGTTCGGGTGGCCGCGGCAGCGAGGCGGCGGGTGTGCGGTGGCGACTGAAAGGCGGGTGTGCAGTGGCGACTGAAAGTCACCGCTACGGTCGCCGCTACGGTCGCCGCTACGGTTTCTCGACGTGGATCTGGCTGGCGTTGACGATCAGGGCGTCGGCGGTGGAGGCGGCGTCGACGGTGCCGGCGACGACGAGGTGGCTGAGCTCCTTCAGGCCGCCCACGTCGCGCAGGCTGGTGCGCAGCACCTTGCCGTCCTCGCCCCTGACTTGGATCGTGGCGATCGAGGCGGCGATGGCGGCGGGGTCTTCGCAACAATAGTCCCACGGCGTCTCGCACTCGTCGCCGGGGATCTGGTCGCAGGACTTGATCGCGGTCTCGTCGGCCAGCACCAGGATCGCGGCGCTCTCCGAGATGGGTTTCATTTTGCCCGCGACCTTGCCGCGCAGGACGATCTCCTCGCCGGGCTTCGCTTTGGACCGGGCGTCGACGACGGTCAGGGCGCCCTCGGGAGCGGCGTCCGCCAGCACGGAGGTCGCCCCGGCGCCGGAGCCGCCGCCGGTCTCGGGGGCGGGCTGGCCTTTGTCCTTGTCCGCGCAGGAGACGCCGATCAGGGCGGACGCGGCGAGGGCGAGGGTGGTGGTGATGGTGTTCGTTTTCATCGTGGTTCGGGTTGGTGGTTCTACAGGTTGGTTAGGATGATCGCAGCGCGACCGGGAGGGGGGGCCGCAGGCAGGTCCAGGCCGGCGGCAGCGCCCCGACCAGCGCCAGCGCCAGGCCGCCGAGCAGCCCGACGCCGAGCACGGAGGGCGAGATGTCGATGACGAAGGTGCCGATGGAGAACGGGACGGTGAAGCCGTCGGCGACCCAGAGGGCGAAAGCCGCCGCCAGCAGCGCGCCGAGCATGGTGGCCAGGAGCGACTCCTGCAGCAGGCTGAGCAGCAGCGCCGGCCGCTTGAACCCGACCGCCTGCAGGGTGGCCATCTCGCGGACGCGGGCGCTGAAGGCGGCGTAGAGGGTATTGAGGCCGCCGAACACCGCGCCGGCGGCGACCAGCGCGGCGGTCACCCAGGTCATCGCCCGCAGCGGCGTGTAGAAGGCGGCGAGCTTCGCGTAGTAGTCGCTCTCGCGCAGCGCCGCGAGCTCGAGGTCGAGCCGCTGCAGGGCGAAGATCTCGACGTCGGCGAAGTCCGCCTCGCCGAGGCGCACGACGGCGCAGGAGATGGTGTCGCGCTGGGCGATGGCCATCATGTCGCCGAGGTCGGTCCACACCTCCGCCTCCATCACCGTGCCGGGCGCCTGGAAGATGCCGGAGACGCGCAGCTCGGTGTCGCCGGCGCGGACGGTGTCGCCGACCTTCAGCGCGCCCTCCGGCAGGCGGAGTTTGTGCGTCGCCAGGCGGCCGACCATCGCCTCGCCCGGGCGCGGGAAGGTGCCCTCCAGCAGCTGCACCTCCGGATGCACGAGCAACGCCGCCGGGGTCACGCCACGCAACAAGGCCTGGCGGCGCTCGGCGTCGCCCGGCGGGGTCAGGAAGCCGTTGTAGTGGATCTCGCCCGACACCGCGGTGCGGCCGAGAACGGTCTGGATACCCGGCACCGAGGCCGCCACCAGCCCGGGCACGGCGGCGTTCACCTCGCTGCGCTCGACGCTGTCCTCGCTGCCGCTGCCGAGCAGGATCACGTTGCGGGGCGAGCCCGAGGAGCGCAGCACTTTGTCCATGCCGTCCGACAGCGCCGAGGCCAGCATCAGCAGGGCGATGACCAAAGCCGCGCCCAGCACGATCTGCGCGCAGCGCGCGGGCACGCGGAACAGGTTGCGGACGGCGTAGGAGATCGGCAGCATCGTTCGGTCAGGCGGCGCGCAAGGAGTGGACGATGGGCACCCGCGAGGCCTTCCACGCGGGGTAGAGGCTGGCCAGCAAGCCGAGCGCGAAGGCCACCAGCAGCCCGCGGGCGACGATGGTCAGGTCGGGCACGATGGCCATGGTCAGCCCCTCATTGCCGACGGTGATGCGCTGCGAGGTGAGGAACAGGTAGGCGCCGGCGACGCCGACCGCGCCGCCGGCCAGCCCGAGCAGGGCGCCCTCGATGGCGACCAGCACGGCGATGGCGCGCTGCGGGTAGCCGAGCGTCTGCAGGACGGCGTTCTCCTTGACCCGGCCGCGCACCACCAGCAGCACGGCGTTGGCGACCAGGCCCAACACCGCCGCCACGGCGCCGATGCCCAGCCAGCGGGTGAAGCCGACCAGCTCGATCAGCTCGCCGGCGGTCTGCGCGAAGAAGGCCTTCTCCGGCCGCGTGCTGGTGGGCTGTTGGTCGCTGGCGAAGGCGGCGTCGATCTCGTCGGCGATGCGGTCGAGCTGGTCGGCCGACTCGGCGCGCACGTTGAACTGGGTGACCACGCCGAGGCCGGCGCGGGAGGCCTGCTGGAGGAAGTCGAGGTGCACGTAGGCGACGTTGTTGTCCTGCGGCTGGTCGCTGGAGATGACGCCGGCGACCGACACCGTCACCCCGGCGGCGTCGAAGCGGTCGCCGACCTTCAGCCCGCGGCGGGCGGCGAAGTGCTTGCCCAGCAGCGCCGCATCGCTGCGCCCCTTCCAGGCGTCGACCGAGCCCGACTCGACGGCCAGCTGCGGGGCGTAGCGCTGCAGGCTGTCCGGCGGCACGCCGCGGAAGGCGATCACGTCGAGGCTGGCGCCGCAGTTGTTGACCACGATCTGGATGGGGATGACCTCCTTCACGCCGGCGATCTTGCGGATCTGTGTCTCGTAGTGTTCGGGCAGGCGGCTGGTGGCGGGGCAGAAGCGGTTCTCGCGGTAGACCACCAAGGTCGTGTCGTCGGCGCCGATCTCGGTCGCCTCGCGCAGGCTGCCCTGCATGGTCTCGACGGTGGCGAAGAGGAACATGCCCATCGCCACGCCGAGCACGGTCAGCAGCGAGCGCACCCGGTGGCGGGCGAGCTGTTTCAAAGCGAGGCCGACGAGGGCGGGGAGCTGGCGGATCATGGCGCGGCGGGGGCTTCGGCGAGGCGGCCTTTCTCGAGGTGCAGGCAGGTGTCGGCGGCGGCGGCGGCCTTCGGGTCGTGGGTGACCATGACGACCGTCTTGCCATGGTCGCGGACCAACATCCGCAGCAGGTCGAGGATCTGCGCCGCCGACTCGCGGTCGAGGTCGCCGGTCGGCTCGTCGGCGACCAGCAGGCGCGGGTCGGCGACGATGGCGCGGGCGATGGCGACGCGCTGTTCCTGGCCGCCGGAGAGTTCGGTCGGGCGGTGGTCGGCGCGGTCGGCGAGCCCGACCAGCTCCAGCGTCTGCAGCACCCGCGCGCGGCGCTCGGCGCGGCCCTGGGAGGTGAGCAGCAGCGGCAGCTCGACATTCTCGAAGGCCGACAGGATCGGCACGAGGTGATAGAGCTGGAAGATGTAGCCGACGTGGTCGGCGCGCCAACGGGTGAGCGCGGCACGGCCGAGGCGGGCGATGTCGTGGCCGCCGATGTGCAGCTCGCCGGAGGTCGGGCTGTCGATGCCGGCGATGAGGTTGAGCAGGGTGGTCTTGCCGCTGCCCGACGGGCCCATCAGCGCCAGGAAGGTGCCCTCCTCGACATCGAGGTCGAGGCCCTCGAGCGGCGTCACGGTGGTGCTGCCCTTGTGGTAGGACTTGGTCAGCCCGCGGCAGTGGATGAAGGGTTGGCTGGACATGGCGTGGCGGTATCGGCAAATCGTTGTTAGGAATCGTCGCGCCGCGGATCGATGCGGCGCCCTTCGGCGAGGCCTTCGTGAGGTGGGAGGATCAGCAGCTCGCCGGCGCGCAGGCCGGCGCGCACGGCGAGGTAGCCGTCGACCTCCAGCCGGCCGAGCTCGAGCTCGCGGCGGGCGGCGCGGGAGCCCGCGGCATCGACCACCCAGGCGGCGGCGCGTTCGCGGTCGCGGTCGATCAGGGCGGCCGCCGGCGCCATCACCGCGCGCGTGCCCGCGGCGGGTGCGGTCTCGCCACCGGTCGCCCCCTGCGCCCCGCCGCCGTTCGAACGCGGTTCGAGGAACCGGACGCGGCACAGCATCTCCGGGCGCAGGCGCGGGTCGGGGTCGATGATGCGCACCTTCGCCTGCAGGGTGTTGCGCTGCAGGTCGGCGGACCCGACGATGCGCGACACCACGCCCCTGAACTCCGCGTTGGGCAGGAAGTCGCTGGTGATGATCGCCGGCTGGCCGGTCGCCAGGCCGCGGGCGTCGGCGAGGGGGACGTCGACGCGCGCCTGCAGCCTGCCGGTCTCGAACAGCACCGCGACCGTGGCCGATTCGGGGTTGTCCATGCGGAGCAGTTTCTTCTGGCCCGGTGCGGCGTGGAGCTCCAAGACCACGCCGTCCACCGGCGAGGCGATCTCGGTGCGGGCGAGCGCCAGCTCCGCCTCGTCGACCCGCACCTCCGCCGCGGCGATCATGGCGTCGAAGACCTCGCTCTGGACTTTGATGCCGTCGAGGCGGGCGCGCACTTCGGCGAGGTCCGACCGCAGCGAGGCGAGCGCCGCGGACTGCGAATCGACCGCCAGCCGCGCGGCGGTCAGGTCCTGTTCGGAAACGGTGCCCTGCGAGAGGCCGAGCAGGCGGCGGTGCTTGTCGGCGAGCTCGGCGAGCTTCGCCTGCGCCGACGCGATCTTGCCCTCGACGCTGGCCGCCTCCGCCTCGATCGCCGGGATGTGGGCGAGGTGCATGTGGTGCTCGGCGACGGTCTGCTCGAGCTTGCGCTGTGCGGCGGCGAGCGCCAGGCGGGCGTCATCGTCGATGAGCTTGGCGAGGCGTTGCCCGGCGGTGACGGCCTCGCCCTCGAGCACGAACACCTCCTCGACGACGCCATCCTCCAACGCGGTCGCGCGGCGCGGCAAGGGGTCCGGTTCGAACCAGCCCGCCGCCTGGAAGAGCATCGGAGCCGAATAGTCGAGCGCGGCGGCCCCGGGGGGACCGGCGCCGTCCGGCTCCGCGTCGGGCGCCCTGGGACCATCGCCGGCGGGCGGTGCGGCGGGCCCGCCCTCGATGTCCGCCAGCAGGATCGCCGGCGCCACGGTCACGGTGCGCGCCGGCAGCAGGCGGTCGGCGAAGGCGATGCCGAACACGCCGGCGAAGGCGAGCATCAGGGACGCGGGCACGGCCCAGCTCGGGAGGCGGCGCTTGCGCGCGGGGGCAGGGTCTGGATTCGCCCCGTCGTCGTGCGGGGACTTGTTGGAAAAAAGTTGGGTCTCGGTCATGGTTCAACGGAACTCGGGTGAGAGCACCCCGGCCGCCGGAGGGGCGGGCGGGCTGAATCGGAGAGTCCGTTGAATCAGAGCAAGAAGGACGAGTACAAGACCGGCAGCGGCACCCGCGCCGGACCGGGCGGGTGGTCGGTCCGCGGCGCCGCCGCGAAGGCCGGGCGCGGCGCGGGGAGATCCTCCGCCGCGAACGCCGGCGGCGGCAGCGCGAGCGAGGGGGCCTTCTCGACGGAAAGCGCCTGCGGTTCGGTCGACTCCAAGTGAAACAGCACCCAGCAGTCACCGTTCCGGCAGGGCCGCGATCCCGGGGCCTCATCACCGGCTTCGCCCGCGTCCTCGCCTGAGGCGGATTCGCCGTGGTGCTCGCCTGAGGCGGATTCGCCGTGGTGCTCGCCTGAGGCGGATTCGCCGTGGTGCTCGCAGCAGGCCTCGCAGCCTTCGCCCGGCAGCGGTGCCAAGGCCACCCGACCGGTGCAGAGGCACTGGGCGAAACTGGCGTTGCCGAAGACAAAGGCCAGTGTCAGCAGGAACAAGACCCCTGCCGCCTGGATGCGGTAAAACACGGGAAAAGGTAAAGTCGGGAGGCGGGACGGCAAACCCTTATTCCCGGCGAGACCCGTCGGCGCCGCGGACCCGCGCACGAGAGGGTGCCGCGGGGCGAGACGCGCCGCAACCGGGGCGCTGCGAACGCCGCCCGGCGCGGCTTTGCAGGGATTCGACCGCGATCTGAGGCGTTCCCCATTCCCCGTTGATTTTCCGCCGGTTCTGGGCTAACGGGCGCGCTCACTTTTTCTCAATATTATGGCCACCGACCTCTCCAAGTACCGCAACATCGGCATTTTCGCTCACGTCGATGCCGGGAAGACCACGACCACCGAGCGCATCCTCAAGCTCACGGGCAAGATCCACAAGCTCGGCGAGGTGCACGACGGCGCCGCGACCACAGACTTCATGGAGCAGGAGCAGGAGCGCGGCATCACCATCCAGTCGGCGGCCACCACCTGCTTCTGGAAAGACCACCAGTTCAACATCATCGACACCCCGGGCCACGTCGACTTCACCATCGAGGTCTACCGCTCGCTCAAGGTGCTCGACGGCGGCGTCGGCGTGTTCTGCGGCTCCGGCGGCGTCGAACCCCAGTCGGAGACCAACTGGCGCTACGCGAACGACTCGGAGGTCGCG
>JAUIGD010000650.1 GCA_030430255.1 Verrucomicrobiia bacterium | reverse complement strand
GGGTTGATCTATTTCTCCACCCGATGAAGGTAGGGGAGGAACGCGCTCACCCCCTGCCGACCCTTGCTCGCGCCCCTCTCCCATCCCCTTTGCTCCCTCCGCAACGCGGCCCGTACCGCCCTCGCCTCGGTCGCTTTGGCCGCCGGTGTTTCGGCTTCGGACACCGTGAAGCTCCCGCTCGCCGACGGCTTCGACTTCCCGGTCGGCAAGCCGGACGCCGAGGGATACTACAAAGCGCGAGGCTTCTGGCCTAACGGGCACATGGGCGAAGACTGGAACGGGAAAGGGGGCGGCAACACCGACCTCGGTGATCCCGTCTACTCCATCGGCGACGGCATCGTCGTCCAGTCGCGCGACGTGCGCGTCGGTTGGGGCAACGTCGTGATCATCCGCCACGTCTTCCGCGACACCGACGGCCAGGTGAAGTACCTCGACTCGCTCTACGGACACCTGCACACCCGCAACGTCGTCCTCAATCAGCGCGTCAAACGCGGCCAGCTGATCGGCACCATCGGTACCAACCGCGGCATGTACCTCGCCCACCTCCACTTCGAGACCCGCAAGAACCTCTACATCGGCATGCACCGGTCGAGCTTCGCCAAGACCTACTCGAACTACTACAGCCCGACCTCCTTTATCCGCGCCCACCGCCAGTGCCCGACCTCCTCCAGGTTGCAGACCGTCCCGGTCAACACCTTCGCCCCTTACCCCGGAGGCAAACCGGTCGCCCGCAACGGCCAAACCCCGACGCTCAGCGGCAGTTCGAGCGCCTCGTTCAGCATCCCCGTCGCCGAACGCAGGGCATCTCCGCCACCCGCGACGCGCCCCCCCACGCCCCAGCGATCGCCCTCCTCCGTTCCGCCGCCCCGCCTCGACCCCGAAGTTCAGCGGATCGTCCGCGAGCGCGGCAAGCCGAGCCCGGCCCCCAGCGCGGCACCGGCTCCCCCACGCAAACGCACCGGCCTCCTCAGCCGCCTCCGCTCCCGCTACGCGGAGGAGGACGACGAAGACAAAGGCTCGAGATCCTCTGATCGGCGAGGGATCTTCAGGAATCGGTAATCAGCGACGAGACAGCGAGCCGATTTGGGCAGATTGTAAAACGTTCCGCGCCGGAACGGGTACGCCCGCCAGGCTCCTAGCCCGGATCGATCACCACCTCCGGCGCACAGGCGCCGCAACTTCTCCGCGCGGGCTCACGCCATGAACTGGGGGATCGGACCGGTTTGCGGGAGCTTCTTCCGAGCCATCTCGAGATCGAGGTCGCCGTAGTGCTCGATGGGGTTGCCGTGGGCGTTGAGCAGGGTGGTGTACCAGTTGCCGAGGGTCTTGTGCCCCTGCTCGCCGAGAAAGGGTAGGCGGATGTAGCGGCCGGCGATGTCGAGCTCGCAGTTCTGCCCCGACAAAATCACGAATGGCGCCTCGGTGCCGACGCCGTGATGGGTCTCGCCGTTCTCGGGGAAATACATGACCATGGTGTTGTCGAACATGGTGCCACCGCCCTCGGGGGTCGCCTTGAGCCGCTCCACGATGGTGCGGATCTGGCTCACGTGGCCGACGCGGATCTGCTCGCGCGTCTTCCAGGCCGGGACGCCGCCGAAGGCCTCATCGTGGCCGAGCGGATGGATGCCGACGCGGTCGGCCTCGTTGCCGGGCAGGCCGGTGATCGGGGTGCCTAGGTCGTCGATGGTGTAGGTGACGACATTGGTCAGCCCCGCTTTGAGGGCGGCGACGAGCACGTCGGTCATGGCCGCCTGCTTCTCCGGTGTGCTCGCATTCGGCCCGCCGCCCGCGTGGACCGGGGCTATCTCGGGCAGGTGTTCCGCGAGGGTCGCGGCCATGGCGATGAGCTTCTTGTTGCGCTCGCGGATGGC